>LUZA01000069.1 GCA_001603455.1 Bacteroidales bacterium Bact_09
GAATCGAACAGTCATGATTGCCCATGCAAGCAGGATCATGAGAGCTGAAATCAAAAGAAAAACCGACGACATGTTCATCCCGGTCACAGCTGCAACACCTCCAAAAAACAAAGGAGATATAAATTGTCCGAACCATGCACAGGCCATGCCTACTGACATTGCTTTTACTGACAAAGATTGAGACACATGATTGGAAATACAATTCAGGAGGTAAGGGAATAACAACCCCAAACCCAAACCGGCACTGATGACAGAAGCATACAAAACAGGCAGCAGCGGTGCGTTATTTTTCTACATATCTTGTGGTAAAATAATCATCCGGTATATGCGGGTTAAATTTTATCTGTTCAATGGTTGAAATCGATTTCCGGTTGTTAAGCAGGTTGATCATCTCTATTTCTTTCAGCTTATAGCGGTGGTTTTTTGTATCAACCTCTGTAATTGATTTCACAGTCATTACTTTCTCTTTTTCACCGGTAAGATTGAAGTAAACCGCTTTCCTGATTACAAAATCTTTTTTCCCGATGTAGGAAATCTTTTTAGAAAAGCCATTTTCTTCTTCACTGTCTTTGTTTTTGGGTATTATCTCCAAAACATAACAGGCCTCGCCGTTTACTGTTTCTTCGGTCAGGAATTTGTAATTGAAATCTTCGACTGTTGGCAATGCCATATCAGCATACGAGAATTCAGAGCCCATAAAGCTTTTGGCATTCTCGGAACTGATGATCCGTCGGGTTTTACGCAGAGCCGGCATAAAAATCCATTTGTCATCGGGTTTGTCGTGATAATCGTACGAGAGGAACCCGGTACCTTTTACATCGGCAGGCTCGGTAAACTTTACCATTTTTTTCTCAGTCAGCCCGTTATCGTATAACTTACTTAACATAGACATTTTTCGAACCCGTTTTTCTCCGTTTTTTCCAATGATAATAAGGGTCGAGATGGCCTCGGTTCCCGTTACCCGGGTTACTTCAATACTTTTGTGCTGTACCTCTTTAGCTGTAGGCGTTTGTGATGATGCTACATTACTAATGCCGCTTATAAAAAGGATAACTGCTGTTAATGTAATTTTTTTCATACGTCTATTTTTAATTGATTCCACATTATTTTTTAGGCCCGGGCGCAAGGAATTTTGGTTTTAAAACCATGCACAAGGCCGGAACCAGAAGCATCCCCCCAATCAAGCAAGTGAAAATGATGACAACCATCAGTATCCCGAAGAATCGAACGGAGAGGAAAGAGGAAAAGATAAGAGCGGTAAAACCGACAATGACGGAAACAGCATTCAGGATGATCCCCCTGCCCGAAGTATGAATGGTTTGCTGTATGGCTTTCACAACATCAATTCCATTTATGCATTTTTCGCGGCAACTCCATACAAGGTGAATGGTATAATCGATGCCTACTCCTATCATAATGGAAGAGAGCAATGCTGTAGTAAAGTTAAGCTCGATTCCGGCAAAGCCCATCATACCAAACAATATAAGCATCGCCATTAAAAGGGGTATGGTTTGTAAGGCCGCTCCTTTAACAGAACGAAATGACACAGATAATATGAAAAAAACGACAATGATTGACATGGCCAGGGAGATAAACTGACCGTTAACCACGCGCCTGTCCATCTCCGAAAACACATCGGCATTACCTCCGGTAAATTTTACTTCGGGTATATCTTTAACCATTGTTTTGATCTCTTTCACACACTTTCGTAAAACAGGAGTGTCCATTTCTTTAAAGCGCACCAGCAACAGGGCTTTTTCAAAGTGAAAGTCCACCATTTTTTCCAAATCATCGGGATCTCCGTTCATCAGGTATAATTCAAAAGATTGTGAAACAGCCTCGCAGGAAGAGGGAATTTTATCGTAAAGCGTATCGCCGGGGCTGTTCAAAGCCCTGCTTATCTGGCGGGTTACCTTCGCAATTGACTGGGTGGCGCCCACTTCCGGCATTTTCATTATCTCTTTTTCCAGACTGTCAATTTTAGTAAGCAGGCCGGGTTCTTTCAGATTGCCTTCGAACACAACTGAAAACGGGCAAAAACCTCCAAGCTTCTCATTCATTATTTTCGATGAAACCTTAGCCGGGTGCCCATCAGGATATAGTCTGGCAGGGTTTGTATTGACCGATAATTTAAATACGCCCAAAGAGATAGCCAACGTGATAGCAAGCAGAGAGAAAATTACGGTACGGGATTTCTCAATAACCAGACGGCTTATGAATAAGAGCATTTTGTGCAGGAATCCCTTATTGCCTTGGGTATTGGCAGGGGTTACAACAGGCTTCGGTTTGGGAAGCAGCGAGCTTATAGCAGGTATAAACAGCAGGCTGGCCATAAGGGCAACGGCAATCCCTACGGCACCTAAAACTCCCAATTGCCATGCCGGAATAAGAATGTGTCCCAACATACAGAGCAACCCTGCCATAGTGGTAAGGCCTGCAAGAAGAATGGGTTTACCCAGGCTGGCGGCCATACGAATCGATATTTCTTTTTTTGAAAAGGAATTACCGGGATAATTATCGTCCTGATAATGCGATAACATATGTACGCCATAACTATTAGCGGTAGCAATCAGCAGGACCGGCAAAATGATGGTAACTACCGTGAAATCCCATCCAAATAAAGGAATGAAGCCTAAAGAAATAAAAATGGAAAAAATAACAACCACAGAAGGCAGCCATACTCCCATCCATTGTCGGAAACTAACCAATAAGAACAGCAACATAAACAGGATGCCCAACGGCAATAATGTAGTAATATCCCGTTGCATGTTTGCCCCGTTTTGAACACGCATATAAGGTGCACCACCCAGAAAAGTTTCTTCCGGCCCCGGATATTTTTTTATCAATCCTTCTAACTGTTCAACCACCACTTTGTCGGGCATCCCGGGTTCAGGCATCCCGATGACGGCAGTAGTGGTAAAATCTTTCGATACCACGCTGCCATAAACCAGGTCGTTGCCGGCAAGCTCTTTTTTAATGGTCTCTGTTTCTGATTGTGTGTGCGGAATTGTTTTCACTGCGGGATCAACCACCATGGCATCGCCTTCGCTCCTGACCTGTTTCAGGTCAAAAACCGACATCACTTTTTCAATGCCTTTCATTTTTTTCATCTCCCGTGAAATGGTTTTTACACGGATTAAAGTGGTTTCGTTAATCACATCATCGGTCCTGAAAACCACCATCACCATTTCGGTGCCGCCAAAAATCTTTTCTATTTCTTTCTGATGAACGCGCGAAGGCATATCCTCGGGCAAATAAGTAAGCATATCGGGGTTGAAGTGTGCTTTTTTCAGTTGCATAAACATAACCCCGGTGATAGCCAGAAAGACGAATATAATCATCCACCGGAAACGAATGGCAAATGCTGCTAATTTGTTCATACGCTAATGACATTTAATGATTTCAAAATGATAGTTTAAGCTCTGCAAACCCGCTATTCCTGCTTTTTTTAATAAAGCCATACAGTGTATTCGTACCGCCCCCAAATAATTGAACTCCGATGCAAAATGTCAAAGCATCGGAAATGGAATAGGTGGCTTTGGGCATCAGAAACCATTCTTCGGTACTGAAATTGACCAACCCAAACATTTCACATTTCAGGGTTTCGTGCATCAAACTGATAGAAGGCCGGATGGAAACGGAATGGTTCCACGCTTCGAGTTGTGAAAAAAGCATCCGGTTATACCTGATGACTTCTTTTGCCAAAGGCGTTTGTGCTGTTATTTCTTTATCAAAATCGAAAATATATTTTCCTACATATTGAACAATGAGGCTGAAATTACCCCATTCGCGGTCGACCCCCAGCGTGTATTCCAATTGTTTGCACGGGCTTGAAAATAAAGAATCCGGTTCGCTGTCGGGAAGTGTGAAGGCGCATTCGCCTCGCAACCCGAAACTCCCGGCAGCAGTCGAAAAATCAGTTCCGAAAACCTGGGTTTTCCAAGGGAGCGTAAAGATTTCCGCACCGCCCGACGAACAAGCATAGTTTAACCCGGGCATTTTGTGATACCCTTTGTAATAGGAAACTGAACCGTCGAACGTAGGTTTTTCCCAATCGAGTTTTACCCCGAAAGAACTGTTTTTCCATTTTAAAGAGGGTGTGTGGTCTTCTCCCCGGCTTACCCCTGTTGGCAGGCTGGCATTGCCAAAAGGCAGTATCGAAGCTTTGTACCCCGGGATCCAATCCATTTCCAATTTGAAGGGGTAACAGTTGTATGTCCCTTTGGCGATAAAGGTTGAAAGTCGTTTATCGTCCTCATCCGGCGAAAAAACGATAAAATCGGTCGGTGTAATATGATTAGTGGGATTAAATCCGTCAGCACGCCCCCACACCACAACTTGCTGCCCAATACGGAAATCAAATTTCCCGAAATACAGGTTTACATAGCCTTCACGCAGCCAGAATCCGTTGTTTTCGCCATTGATGCCGTTGGATGCCCGGTAACGCATCTCTGCCTGAGCATTCCCATATTTGTTACCCGTAATAACCAGTTTACAGGTTCCTTCCACATATTTTTCCCGGATGGTATTTTCGTTACCAAATATGCCACTACGGAAATACCCGCCTAGCTGATAATTCGCTTGCCTGGAGGAATCACTCTCGAAAAACGAACTTTCGAACAAATCCTGGGAATGGAGCGTGAATGGGAAAACCAGAAAAGTTAAAAGAGTTAAGCATTGACTGAATCCTGATTTTTGAAATAATATAACTGATACCATATTCCTGTCATTCATGATGAACGACAAAGATAGGTTGACTTTTACGGTTAAAATAACCGTAAAAATGATATGATTGCCCCTAAAAAATTATTTATAAATGATTGAGATAACTTTTGGGGTTCATGCCAAATTCATTCTTAAATGCTTTGGCAAAATGGCTAAGGTTGGAATAGCCTATCCGATAACCCACCTCGGAAACAGAATGCTTTTTTGTGTCAAGCATTTGCTTCGCAAGGTTCATCTTTTCAGACAAAGCATACTGCGATATGCTTTTCCCAAATACTTGTTGGAAACATTTCTGTAATTTACTGATACTCATTCCTGAGCTCAATGACAACTCTTTTAAAGAAGGAATACGGATAAGGTTGTCCAATAATTGTTTCCTTACATCAAAAAGTTTTTGCACATCACGCGGATCGACTCCCGAAAAATCATGACCGGTAGTTCTTTGTTCAAGCTGTTCGATAAAAAGATTCAGAAGTTCCATACTCTGTTGGTGGAGTTTAAAATTCTGAAGTTTATCTTTTGAATGAATGACAGCATGGATCATGTCTATGATTTGTTTCATGGTTGGAGAAAGGAACTCAAAAAGATAAAACGGTTTTCCCGATTTTAACAGGGTGACGAGATACAAGGATTCCTGACCTTCGAGCATTTGAAGCACCCAGTTTTTTTCGATCGTCAGGGTAACATGGAATCCTTCGATACCTGATGGCAACAACCATTTGGCTCCTGTTTGCGGAGATGGCATGAATATTCCATTAGAAGTATGGTATCCGATTAATTTATTATGTTCGTCAATGTTTTGCTCTAAAAGAGTTTCCTGTGCATAAAACATAATTGGAAAGAGTTGGGCATCTTTTATTGAATGCCTGATAAACTCCAACGGTTCATAGAGCTTAAAATGAAGATAAGTAAGGGTTAAACCCTCAAAGAAATATATTTGTTTGAAAACTCCTTTTCCTACTGAGGCAGGTATCTCAATTGTATCATTGGAGATATTCACTTCAAATTGTCGGGCGATGGTTTGAAACCATTCCTGAGGTTTATCTTTAGTAGAAAATTCTATTTTCATTTGCAAAAGTAATCACGGAAAACGGTTTTACAAGATGAAACGGAAAGAGTGGGCGACTTGGCGACAGGACGTTGTGAATAAAAGTATGCCGGATGTAATCCTTAAATGAAAGAAGCCGGCTAAAAATCACTTTTTAGCCGGCTT
>LUZA01000070.1 GCA_001603455.1 Bacteroidales bacterium Bact_09
GCCTATCTTTGAGGCGCTGTTGAAATCTGGTCATTATAACATATGCAAGAAAAAATACTGGTAATTATACCTACTTATAACGAAAAGGAAAACGCCGAAAAAATCGTCCGGAAAGTTTTTTCTTTGGAAAAGTCATTTCATATACTTGTAGTTGACGACGGTTCGCCTGACGGTACTGCAGATATAGTTCGTTCTCTGATACCGGAATTTAATGAGCGGCTGCATCTGATGGAACGTAAGGGAAAACTGGGACTGGGAACTGCCTATATGGAAGGATTTCGCTGGGGACTTGAACGCGATTATACATACCTTATAGAGATGGATGCCGATTTTTCCCATAATCCCGAGGATCTTCCCCGCCTGGTGAACGCCTGTCATGAAGGGGCAGATGTGTCTGTAGGGTCAAGATACTGCAAAGGAATAAGTGTGATCAACTGGCCTATCGGCCGCGTGCTCATGTCGTGGTTTGCTTCGGTCTTTGTGCGTACGGTACTCAGCATACCTATATACGATTGTACTGCCGGATTCATCTGTTACCATCGCAGAGTACTGGAGACCATCGATTTTGGATGGATCCGGATGAAAGGTTACGGATTCCAGATCTCTATGAAATATTATGCCTACAGGCTGGGCTTCAAAGTAGTGGAAGTCCCTATCATTTTTGTGGATAGGACTGAAGGTACTTCCAAAATGAGTAGTGGTATCTTTGGAGAGGCTTTCTGGGGAGTAATAAAGCTCCGTTTTCGCAGGATCCGCAAGAAATAACACTTATCATGCAAGTTCTCATCAGAAATGCCCGGATCGTAAATGAAGGATCCGTATTTAAGGGATGTGTTGTACTGAAAGACCAACGTATAGCCAGAATCTTTCGCGGGAAAAACGCCCTGCAGGAAGCAGCTGGTTTTTGTGAAACCCGCGACATGGACATTGATGCAGAGGGAAAAATATTGATCCCTGGGATTATTGATGACCAGGTACATTTTCGCGAGCCCGGGCAACCCGGGAAAGGAAACATGTCCCAGGAAAGTCGCGCAGCTTTGCTGGGAGGGGTCACTTCTGTGATGGATATGCCAAACAATAACCCTGCCATCACCACTGTAAAAGCCCTGGAAGAAAAATACAGGTTGGGAGCAGAAAAGATGTATGTCAACTATGCATTCTATATGGGATCCACCAATACAAATGCAGGGGAAGTACTTCATCTGCCGCCGGATAAGGGCTGTGGCCTGAAAATCTTCATGGGATCCTCGACGGGAAATATGTTGGTGAATGATCCTGCGACACTGGATACTTTTTTTCAACAGTATAAAGGGGTCATTGCCACGCATTGTGAAGATGAGGCCATCATTAAGGAAAACACACAGAAAGCACGATCAGGGTATGGTGACGATATCCCTGTGATCCTGCACAGTAAGATCAGGAGCCGGGAAGCATGTATTGCTTCTGCACAAAAAGCCCTCGACCTGGCCCTCAGGTACAGGTCCCGCCTGCACATACTCCATGTATCGACTAAGGAAGAGGTGGAATTGATCCGAAAGTCGCGTCGCATTCATCCCGGCATAACGTGTGAGGCCTCTCTGCCACACATTTGGTTTACACAGGCTGATTATCTCAGATACGGAATGCAGATCAAATGTAATCCGTCCATTAAGACAGCAGAAGACAGGGAAGCCATCCTGAAGGCCATAGAAAGCAGGGATATTCAGGCGATAGGATCAGACCATGCCCCTCATACCTGGGAAGAAAAACAACACAATTATATAAATGCCCCCTCGGGTATTCCCCTAATCCAGCATAGTTGCCAAATGCTCATGGAGTGTGTGAAGCATGAAAGCATAGGACTCACCTCGATGGTGGATGCGTGTAGTCATGCCCCGGCACGTATATTTGGTATCTCTGACCGCGGTTTCATACGGGAAGGTTATTATGCAGATCTGGTGCTGATAGATCCGGAAAAAGAATATGTGGTGACTAAATCACAACTGGAATACACATGCCGCTGGAGCCCGCTGGAAGGTCACATTTTTTCTTCTTCAATCTCTCACGTATTTGTTAACGGAATACTGGCCGCAGAAAACGGACAGATAATACAAAAACCCTCTACCCTGCCCATTTTGTAATATGACCAGACAACGCATCAAGGCATATTTATTTATATGCATTACGATATTTCTCTGGGGAATATCGTTTTTTTGGACCAACAGGCTGCTGATCAATCATGTACCGGTTTTTTTCCTGATTTTTACCAGAATATCTCTGGCAGCCGTGATCCTATTCATTGTTGGAAAACTGACCGGCTCTATAGAACGTCTTAAAAGCAAAAAGGATGTAATGTGGTTTCTTGCCCTTGCCCTGATGGAACCCTTTTTCTATTTCATAGGAGAAACATATGGGGTTAAACTGACGGCAAGTCCCAACCTGAGTTCCGTTATCGTTTCCAGCATACCCATATTTGGGCTGATAGCCGGTGTAACCTTCTACAGGGAAAAAGTCACTGCCAAAAATATCATCGGGATTTTCCTTACAGTACCCGGGCTACTGATGGTGGTCCTGGGAAAATTGGGATTTGACCTGTTCCGTTCCGGGGACCTGCCAGGAACAAATCTGCCTGTTGGTGTTATGTTTCTTTTCATGGCAGTCTTTTCGGCAGTCGGGCATACTGTGATCCTTAAGAAGATGACCCAATCGTACAACTCCTTTACTGTGACCTTTTACCAACACGCCGTGGGAGCTGTTTATTTTATAGTCCCCATGCTGATGTTCGACGTAAGAAATACGAATGTCACACGATTTTTGAGCGATAGGGCTTTCTGGTATCCGATCCTCATGTTGTCTGTATTCTGCTCCAGCATTGCTTTTATGATGTTCACTTCTGCTATCAGGGAATTAGGGGTTACACGGACCAATACATTTTCCGCAGTCATACCCATCATTACGGCTGCCTCCGGGTTCTTCCTGGGTATTGAGTCTCTGAACTGGATTCAGATAACCGGGATCATGATCGTTGTAACAGGAGTGATCCTTTCTCAGTTACGTTCCAGACGAAGCTGAATCCTGTTGCGTTCCAGATCTACCTTGAGCACTTTCACCATAACATATTGACGCAATTTGACCACATCGAGCGGATCGTGGACGTATTTTTCTCCCATCTGGGATACATGTATAAGACCATCTTGTTTTATGCCAATATTAACAAACGCCCCAAAATTTGTCACATTGCTCACTATTCCCGGTAACACCATACCTTCTTTCAGATCTTCTATAGAAGAAACTGACTCATCAAACTCCCATACCTTTATGGCCGATCTGGGGTCCCTGCCTGGCTTGTCCAATTCTGCCATGATATCGCTTAAAGTGGGCATTCCAGCTTTTTCCGAGACGTAACACGACAGGTCAATCTTCCGGCGAAACCCTTCGGATGCCACCAGCTCGCTCACAGTGATCCCCAGATCACCGGCCATGCGCCTGACAATCGGATAACTTTCTGGATGCACTCCCGTATTGTCCAGAATGTCCGTAGCATCGGGAATACGCAGAAAGCCCGCACATTGTTCAAAAGCTTTCTCTCCCAGCCTTTTTACCTGTTTCAACTGTTCACGGCTTGTAAAAGGTCCGTTTTCCTGCCTGTATTCTGTGATGTTCCGGGCAAGACGGGGTCCCAATCCCGATACGTAGGTAAGCAACTGTTGGCTGGCTGTGTTAAGATTCACACCAACGTGATTAACACACAACTGGACTGTCTGGGCTAAACTGTCTTTTAAAAGCGCCTGATTGACATCATGCTGGTACTGTCCGACGCCCAGGGATTTGGGATCGATCTTTACCAGTTCTGCCAGGGGATCCATCAGTCTTCTGCCTATGGATACGGCACCGCGTACCGTTACGTCGTATTGGGGGAATTCGTCGCGCCCCGCCTGCGATGCAGAATATACGCTGGCTCCGTCTTCGCTTACAGAGAAAATCTGAACCTTGTGCGGAAAAGCAATCTTCTTCAGGAACTGTTCTGTTTCACGTCCGGCCGTCCCGTTCCCCACAGCAATCACCTGGATTTTGTAAGCCTCGACCATCTGCGAGATTTTGCGCATGGCCGTACTGCGCTCGTTCTGGGGAGGATGCGGGTATATGGTATCGTTGTGGAGCAGGTCTCCCTGGGCCGAGAGGCAGACCACTTTACAGCCGGTGCGAAATCCGGGATCAATGGCAAGCACCCTTTTCTGACCCAGTGGGGGCGCCAGCAGCAATTGACAGAGGTTCGCCGAGAAGACCCTGATAGATTCCATATCGGCCTTGTCCTTATAATGATTCAGCACCTCGTTTTCGATGGAAGGATGGATCAGCCTGCGGTAGGCATCCGTGAGCGCTTCCTTCATATGATAGATGCTGCCAGCCTCTTCCCCGGGAAAGGATAGTTGCTGTTTTTTACCAATGAACATCTTTTCCATTTCATTTGGGGCGATGGTATCGGGGTATGGCTTCAGCGCCAGGAAAATAATGCCTTCATTATGAGCTCTGAGCAGGGCCAGCAGTCTGTGGGGGGCCATGGAACGGATGGATTCGCTGTATTCGAAATAATTGCGGTATTTTATTCCTTCCTCTTCTTTTCCTTTCTGCACCTTAGAGGTCAGTTTTCCATCCCTAAGATAAGCATGACGTATCCGTTGACGGAGCTCTGCGTTCTCACTTACCGTCTCGGCGATGATATCCCTTGCTCCCGAAAGTGCATCCTCAACATTTGCGACCCTTGCTCCGATAAAGGCTTTAGCAGCTTCCTGACAATCATCTGTCCCGAGGTTCATGATGGCAAGAGCAAGGGGTTCCAGCCCTTTTTCACGCGCAACGGAAGCCCTTGTTTTTCTTTTTGGCCGATATGGCAGATATAGGTCCTCCAGCCGGTTCATCTGCCAGCAGCTTTCTATGGCAGAATGCAGTTCGGGAGTAAGTTTGTCCTGTTCCCCAATTGACCGAAGTATGGCGGCTTTTCTTTTATCCAGTTCCTGATAATTGTTCCATAGTGTTTTGATGGCAGCTAACTGTACCTCGTCCAGGGATCCGGTAGCCTCTTTACGGTAACGGCTTACAAAAGGGATGGTAGCCCCGTCCTGAAAAAGTGTAACGGCGTGTTCGACCTGCCATCCCCTGATATGCAGTTCGGTTGCAATGAGTTCTATGTGTTTATTATTCATGAGACACTTGGGCTAACTGTTCGCGGTAGGCCGAGAATATATGCGATTTTGATACAAAACCCATATAATGGAACCGGTCATCCAGTACGGGCAGGTTCCATGCACCAGATTGTTCGAACTTATTCATCACACTTTCCATACGCTCATCAATAAATACATAATACAGTGGCTTGTGCATCAATTCATGAACAAAAGTTGTTCCGTACATTTCCCTATGAAACATTACAGGACGGATATCATCCAGGGTCACTATTCCCTGAAAGCATCCTTTCCGGTCTGTGACAGGAAAAATATTTCTTTTGCTTATTTCGACCGCCTGCACAAGATGTTCCAGCGGATCTTGCGGATTGACCGTGATAAAATCAGTTTCGATAACCTCGGAGATCTTTAGCAACGTAAGCACGGCCTGATCGCTGTCGTGGGTAAGCAATTTTCCTTCCTTGGCAAGCCGTTTTGTATATATGGAATACGGTTCGAAATTCCGGACCGTTATGTAAGAACATACCGAGGTTATAATCAGGGGCATCAACAATTGGTATCCGCCTGTGATTTCTGCGATCAGAAATATGGCCGTCATGGGGGCCTGCATGACTCCCGCCATGAGGCCGGCCATTCCCACCAGTGCGAAATTGGATTCTGGCAAGACCGAGATGCCTGCCAGGTTGAAAACACGTGAAATGACAAATCCCAGGATACCGCCCATGAAAAGTGTAGGACCGAAAGTGCCACCTACGCCTCCGCCGGCATTGGTCAGTGACATGGCAAATACCTTGAGTAAGAGTACGGCGGTAAAAAAAACAGGAATGAACCATACATTCCGGCTTAGAGAACTGTAAATCAGACTGTCAACAGCTCCTTCCACATTGTTGTTCAGCAGTGCCGCCAACGAACCATATCCCTCTCCGTACAAAGGAGGGAACAACACGATGAGTACTCCTAGGGCCAGAGCCGATATAGCCCAGCGGGAATAGGTGTTCCTGATTTTTTTAATCCGGTCTTCCATCATGAGCGTGGTCCGGGTGAAATAAATACTGACAAAACCACATACAATACCGAGTATCAGATAGTATGGTATGTTGGACAATAAAAAAGGATCAATGGAACTGACAAAACTTACCTCACTGCCCATAATGAGCGAAGATACTGCCGTCGCCGTTATGGATGCAGTAAGCAGGGGAATGATCGATCCCATGGTAAGGTTGAACAGCAATATCTCGAAGCAGAAAAGTACCCCGGCCAAGGGAGCTTTGAAAATTCCGGCGATCGCGGCAGCAGCCCCGCAACACACCAACAGCGTAACGCTCCTGTAGTTCAGCCTGAAAGTGCGTCCGATGTTAGAGCCAATAGCTGCTCCCGTGTAAACAATGGGAGCCTCTGCCCCCACCGAACCCCCAAGCCCGATAGTCACGGCACTGGAAAGAATTGATGTATAACAATTGTGTGGTTTGATCAGGGATTTGTTGACCGATATAGATTCCAGCACCCGGGTTACCCCGTGTGAAATATTGTCCCTGACAAAATACCTGACAAACAGCAGTGACAGGAGCATTCCTGCCCCCGGGAGCAGTAAATACGCAATACTTTCTGCCCGAATGCTGACGTGGGTTGTTAACAGATTTTTGATGAACTCTATGGACATCTTGAGCATTACAGCGGCAAGCCCGCTGAAAAGCCCGATGACCAGTGATAACATCAATAGTAGTGTGGGCTCGGGTAAATGTTTAATCTTCGTCCAGATCTTCTTCAGCATTCGTAAAGTTTGAGTCATCCGTTTCCGGGAAATCGACTCCGTCGTCGTCCCCCTGTTCATCGTCTCCGGAACCGAAGATGTCTTTTTCGATTTCGTCGTAATCGTCAATCTTTACTTCAACCTTCACCAGGTATATAGCTTCCGGGATTTCCAATGTAACGGCATAAAAGAAAGTGCCGTCCGCTTTATCAACCTTCATTATATCTTCCATATAATCGGCATAACCCCTGGGATATTTTTCTTTCCAGATCTCCATAAGCTGCTGGGACATATTCGCATAACCGATCACCAGTCTTTTCTTATTGACAGTAGGTTTTTGTACCGGAGTCTTTTTCATAGGATAAATTAAAAAAGTAAGAATTTGCTGCAATTATACGACAATATTTTGAATTGCTAATT
>LUZA01000071.1 GCA_001603455.1 Bacteroidales bacterium Bact_09
AATACAGATAATCAGAGAAAAGCAATCAAAAAAGGTGGAATAGATTTTCTTAAATAAAAGTCCACCTGTTTGGCCGGTTTTTCTGCTTAATTTTGCATTATTTCGGGTGGAAATAAAAAAGAAAAACTCCTGAAATTGATTGATATTCAGGAGTTTTCTTTAATTTGATTTGGTGAAAAGTGATCCGGTTGGGATTCGAACCCAAGACCCACAGCTTAGAAGGCTGTTGCTCTATCCAACTGAGCTACCGGACCCTATATTTTGTTGTGGTTACCCCTCATTCGCTCGCAGTGACCATTAGCCTTTCAGTCGCACTGCACAGTTACACAGACCGATGGCAATACGATCGTCGCACGGACCACTCTGCCCGCAGGAATGCAAAGTTCTCCTTTTTTCAGGCAGGTTGCAAAAATACGGCATTTTTTTTAATACTCATCCTTTGAATGGTTAAACTTTATCCATTTCATCAGTTCAACCACCAGGATCGGGACCAGGGATAAGGCACCTATGATGATCCAGTGTAGCGTATCCATACCCACTACACCAAATATTTTCATCATTCCCGGTATGATCAGTACAGCCAGCAGCAGCAAAGCGGAAATAAGTATGGCTCCCAGCAACGAACGGTTGCTCAGCAAACTGGTCCTGAATGACGAGTATTTGTTCGAATGCAGGTTGCGTACATGGAACAATTGTGAAAAACCCAGCACCGCAAATGCCATCGTCTGCCCCAGCCGATTCCCACCATCATGGTAGCCGATAATATAAGCCGCCAGCGAGATCAGACCTATGGCCACGCCCTGGTAAGAAATCCTCCAGATCATGCCTTTGGTGAAAAAACCTTTTCCAGGATCCCTCGGCCTTCGTGTCATGATATCTCTTTCTGCAGGATCCATACTCAGGGCAAGTGCCGGAAGACTGTCCGTGACCAGGTTTATCCAGAGGATGAGGATAGGGGACACCGGATTCCCCAAATTGAATACAGATGCGATAAAGATCAGCAATACCTCGCCGACATTGGCAGAAAGCAGGAATTGGATAGCTTTCAGGATATTGTCGTAGATGCGCCTTCCTTCTTCGACGGCACTCACTATGGTGGCAAAATTATCATCGGTCAGGATGATATCGGAAGCATCCTTTGCCACTTCGGTACCCACAAGGCCCATAGAAACACCAATATCAGCCTGCCTGAGGGCTGGGGCATCGTTCACCCCATCGCCGGTCATGGCCACGATCTCTCCTTGCGATTGCCATGCCTTTACGATTCGTACCTTATGCTCCGGTGCTACGCGTGCATATACGGAAAAGTCACGTACATCGCAATAAAGGCTCTCATCGTCCATCCGGGCCAGATCTGATCCCGTAATAGCCTTATCGCTTTGATAATAAATACCGATCTCACTGGCTATGGTAACTGCGGTTACCTTATGGTCCCCGGTGATCATAACAGGCCGAATACCCGCAGTCCTGCATTTTTTTACAGCATCTACCACTTCCGGGCGGGCAGGATCTATCATGCCCAGTAATCCAATGAAAATGAGGTCTTTTTCAACAATCTTTGCATTCAATGTTCCGGGAACGGTGTCAATATTTTTATAGGCTACGGCAAGCACACGCAGAGCAGCCAGCGCCATCCGGCCGTTTTCCCTTTCTATGGCCTCCCTGTGTTCCTGAGTCAATGGCAAGACCTTACCTTGCATGAGGATATGTGTACAGATGTCCAGAACCTCGTCAAGCCCGCCTTTCACGTTCACGCGGTAATTCCCCGTATCTAAAACATGGATGGTGGACATCCTTTTTCTTTCCGAGTCGAACGGGACCTCGCCCATGCGCGGGAATGTTGCATCCAGCTCATTTTTATTGATTTTAAAGCCGAGGTTCAGGTCGATGATGGCCGTTTCTGTCGGATCTCCGGTCATCTGGTGTTTCCCGTCTTCGCTCATTTTCAGGTGTGCATCGGTGCACAGGAGCGAGGTCTGGAGCAAGGTTCTCTCATCGGGGCTCAGATCCCCGGGAAGGGGAGGATACTGGAAATCTATAGGGCTGCCATCTGCCCAGCCTTCCACAACACTCATTTTGTTCTGGGTGAGCGTGCCAGTCTTGTCGGAACAGATCACGGTAGTACTGCCCAGCGTTTCAACCGATGGAAGCGTCCGGACAATGGCATTCAACCTTACCATTCGTTGTACACCTATTGCGAGTATGATGGTAGAGACAATTTGCAATCCTTCGGGTATTGCAGCCACTGCAAGGCTTACTGCCATCATGAACATGTGGAACCAATTGTTCCCGTAAACAATACCCACCAGGAAGATTACGGCGCAAATAGACAGCGCTACGTATCCCAGCACCTTTCCCAGCTGCCTGAGCCTTTTGCCCATGGGTGTCTCTGTCTCCTTCATTTGTTGCAGCAAGTGGGCTATCTTACCCACTTCTGTCTGCATGCCGGTAGCAACAACCACGCCCTTCCCGCGTCCGTAAGTGACAACACCTGTGGAAAAAGCCATGTTAACGCGATCGCCGGGCGGGATATCATCGTCTTCCAGAACATCATCATTTTTTTCTGCCGGCACTGATTCTCCCGTCAGTGCAGATTCCTGTATCTTCAGGTTCACCGCCTCTGTCAGTCGCATGTCTGCCGGAACGATATCTCCCGTATCCAGAATCACGATGTCACCGGGTACAACAGCAACGGAATCGATCCCCGATACCTGTCCGCCGCGCAATACTTTTGTGTACGGGGAACTCATCCTGTTGAGCGCATGGAGTGAAGAGGCGGCTTTTTTCTCCTGAATGGTGCCTATGATGGCATTGATCACCAGGATGGACAGGATCACGAAAGTTCCCATCAGGCCTTCCCCTTCCAGTACTCCTATCACACCCGATATGATCGCCGCCGCAAGGAGAATGACCACCATGCTGCTTTTGAACTGTTCCAGGAACATCTTCAGAAGTGATTTTTGCTTTTTTGTTTGAAGCTGGTTGCGGCCGTATTCGTTTAGACGTTTTTCAGCTTCGCTTTCTGTAAGACCTGTATGGGCCTTTACCCCAAAGTGCTGCAACAGCTGGTCAACCGGAAGGTTGTAAAATTGTTTGGTTTTCATTCAGGACTTTGAGTGGGTTCAGCCGCTGTGTCACGACCTGTGACGATAGTGCCGGTTTCGTAATTGTATTGTGATCCGGCCGTGCTGTGGGGAATGGAATAAACGGCCATAGTAACCAGAGCGGCCACCAGGTACAGATAACGGCGCCACTGGCATAAACGTGCCGATGAAAACGGGATTCTGTTTAAAACATATGCTGCGATCCAGGTCAGAAAGGCTATCAGTGTTTTATTGTCTGTCATATCTCTGCCCAGAGGCCAGCCTGACCACCACACGTTAAAGGCATATTTCTGGACTAAAGGGCCCAATATAAATCCTCCCGTGAATAAGAGCAGGATGGTTATCAGTGCGTATGGATTGATCTTTGTTTTGCCGGCAAAGGTATAGATCCCTGTAAAGGTTGAGAAAAGGAAGGCAAAGAATACAAACAGAATATGCAGTATCAGTATCAGTTCGGGTACATGGTTCCTGAAGCGTAGTATGGCATGGCGCGAGTTGACGGTCGAGCCGTCGCTCCCGATTAGCTGCAGGTAATAGGTAATCTTACCGGCAGCGGGTTGCATGGGGATCAGGGCTTCTACCCGTAATTTGTTCTTATCTACGGAAAAAGTTGGCACAACAGCTGTGAACACATCATTTGACGGGTGTCTTTTATAATAAAGTACGATTCCCAGGATTTTTTCCCATTCCTCCTGCGTTGAGCTTAATGCCACTGTAAGAGGAATCTCCTTCGCTTGGTCACACGGCCGGACAAGACTGCGGGGAAAAGAAGCCTTGAAAGAGGCCTTGTTGATCTCTATCTGCTGTTTTTCAGGTTGGCTGGGGCCTGTGCTTCTTTGAGAAAAAACAGCGGCCAGCGTGATGATCACAGCCAACGCCCAGGAATAAATACCTTTCATAATTGTACCTCCGGATGCAATAGTTCTCCTGTTGTACATCCTTTGAAACCGGGGATGAAAAGGACATCCGGGCTGGAGAGCAGCTTGCGGCAATTACACAAAAACAGCACGGTGGTTGCAAAGACCGCCGTGCCGGTTATGAGAAACGAAAGCTTCATTATTTATTTACCGAGTACTTCTGCCACTTTAGCCTTCATGGTCTCACCGCGGAGTCCACGTGCTACAATGGTTCCATCGGGACCAAAGAGGATGATATGGGGTATCCCGTTAATTCCGTAAATATCTGTAGGGATGCTTTGTGCATTTATGATAGAAGGCCAGATGATGCCAAGTTCTTCTATGGCTTTCTTTGTCTCTTCCGGTTTTTCCCATACAGCAACGCCAAGAACCATGAAATCTGCCCCGTTATATTTGTCATAGATCTCTCTGATATGAGGAATCTCGCGTTTACAAGGTCCGCACCATCCGGCCCAAAAATCTACCAGGACATATTTGCCTTTTCCGATATAGTCAGAAAAAGAGACACTTTGTCCATCCGAGTCTTCTATGGTGAAGTCAGTGAACATCATACCTTCGGCTGTTTGTTTGAGTGCCTGGCGCTGTTTGATGATCTTCTGTATCGGTTCCCTTGAGATCACAGTTTCCCCTGCCTGGTCAAAATAGGCGTCCAAAGAATCGGATTCCCCGTATTTAGAAAGATACATCAGGGCCATAGTACCTATGTCATTATTGGAGTTGGATTTGAAAATGCCCCCAATTTCCTGTGTGAATTTGGGTGTCCAGACAGTATGTAAAAATCCGTCTTCGTCTTCACCTTGGTAATTCATAATCTCATCCATAAGCTGGTTATACTTTTCCATGAGATCTCCCAGCTCTTTGTTAAGGGGTGTTCCCGAGGCTACAGATACACTTCCGGGTTGCTGAAGATCTATAGTGATTTCACCGGGTTCAAGTATCAGCTGACCACGTGTACGTTCGCATGATATGAGTGCCAGCACGGGCTCGACGATTTCACCGTCGAATAGGGCAGTTTTTTCAGCAATAAGTGCGCTATCGAGTACACTTCCGTTATAGGAAGCGGTAATCAGAGCTGTTTTCCCGTTGAAAGAATCGTCAGGGAATATGGCTTTAACATTATATGTTTTGGAAGAGCAGGAACCCAACAGGAGCATTCCCATAAGGGGAACCAGTGCGTAAAAAAATCTTTTCATGTTGATATAAATTTAAATGAATATTCAGAATACAAAGATAATAGGATTATTTGGTACATTATACAATATTTCAATGAAAAAAACGCTTTAATGCATATCTATGCCCATACGCATAAATATCATGTGTTTCAAGATCCGGGCAATCTCGCTAAAATACTCGTTTACAGCCTTCACACTCCCGGGAAGGGCAAATACAAGTGAATTTTCGGCTACGCCTGCCAGGGAAGCGCTCAACAGGGCATTGGGATTGTCACTACCGTATTTCAGGCGGATGTATTCCATGATTCCGGGGATCTCCTTGTCCAGAACACGTTTTACAACCCCAATGGTAATGTCTGAAGAACCAATTCCGGTGCCTCCGGTGGTGAATACCATATCGTATCCGGCGCGGATGTATTTTCTGAGCTCAAAATGGAACAGGGCGGCGTCATCGGGTAGCAAGGCACAGAAGATCCGGTAAGGCCAGTCATTTTCCTTGCAGAAATCTCCTATAAGCCGCTCCAGTTCCGGACCGCTGCGATCGGTATAAACACCCTTGTATGCTCTGGTACTCAGTGTAATCACAACTATGCGATATTCTTTGGGTTCGTAAATGAGTGTGTCTCCCGGTTTGAGCATTCCCCCTGAAAGCACGCGGGTAAATACCCCTTCTTTAGGCATGACGCAATGGCCTGTTTCCTCATAGATGGCACATCCCGGTCCGTGGCATTTTTTACCTATCTGTGTAACTTCCAGGAGTACTTCGCCACAGCGGAACCTGTCTCCGGGCCGGCAGTGTTTTAGATCCGGGGTATTGTCACCCGGGGTACCGCTGGTGGTAATATTCTCGGCGAAGGACCCGTAGGGAAATTCTGCCGCATCAAGTTCCATCATCCCGTAGGCTTCTTCGCCCAAGAGGCTAACCTGGCGATGCCAGTCCCCGGCGTGGGCATCGCCTTTGATCCCCATTGCGTCCAGTTCTATGAACGGACGTGATGTTTTGACAATCCCTTTTTTTTCAGAGACATTGACTGATTGAATGATTAGCATGATTTTTCAAAGGTTTCTTTGTTTTTTCCAGGAGTTTGATCCCCGTGATCTCCATGTTTTTATCAACCGCTTTGCACATGTCGTATATGGTCAGCAAAGCCACGCTTACGGCAGTCAGGGCTTCCATTTCCACTCCCGTGGATCCCGTGCAACGTGCCAATCCCAAAACTTCTATACCATCGCAGCGCATTTCAAACGTCACATCGGCCTTTGACAGCGGAATGTTATGACACAACGGGACCAGGTTGCTGCATTGTTTTGCTGCCTGTATTCCGGCAATGGCAGCCGTGGTAAGTACCGATCCTTTTTTCATCCTGTCTTCCCCGATCAGGGTGAGCGTTTCTACCGCTAAATGGATGAATCCACAGGCTTTTGCTTCCCGCAGGCTGATTCCCTTGGACGTAATATCCACCATGTTCACCCGGCCGTCCTGCCCTGTATGGCTCATTTCTTTTTTCATCATTTTCAGTTTTATGTTAACCGCCTAAGTAATTGAACGAATCACAAGTATTGGTACTTCCTGCAGCAGGTTTGTTATGCAATGCGGCATCCAAGGCCTTTTTTGCCCCCATAACCCTAATGTCAAATCCTATATTGTTGAACAGGCAGGGTTTCAGAATGCCGGTTGAAGTAAGACGGATCCGGTTGCAATGAGCACAGTCTCCGCCTTCTCCGCCTTCCACTTTAGTAAAAGATCCCTCTTTCAGGTCCATGCAATGGATCAGGCGAAGCTCAAGTCCTTCTTTTTGAGTGAA
Source organism: Bacteroidales bacterium Bact_09 (assembly GCA_001603455.1). Taxonomy (GTDB): domain Bacteria; phylum Bacteroidota; class Bacteroidia; order Bacteroidales; family UBA932; genus DMER64. The sequence continues at coordinate 6,999 of LUZA01000071.1, forward strand.
TACCCGGAGTTTCTGTAGCTCTTCCTGCCCGGTATCCGGCAACAGAACGCAATTGAGCTTAATGGGAGAGTCCGATCCTCCAAATCCCACTTTTTGAGCAGTGCCGATACCTTTCAATACTTTGCCGAGTTTTCCTCCCCGCGTAAGTGCCCTGTATCGTTCCGGATCCAATGTGTCCAGGCTGATGTTGAGCCGATGCAAACCAGCTTGTCGCAGGTCCCGTGCCATTTCCGATAACAAGATCCCGTTGGTGGTCAGGCCCAAATCCCGGATCCCGGGAATGACTGCCAGGGACCGGATCAGGGACTGGATCCCTTTTCTGACCAGGGGTTCGCCTCCTGTCAGGCGGACTTTGTTAATGCCCCGGCTTACCGCATAACGTGTAAAATCCAGGATTTCTTCGTAAGTCAACATTTGGGAATGCTGGACCAGCGGGATCCCTTCTTCCGGCATACAGTATACACACCTCAGGTTACACCGATCGGTGACCGAAATACGCAGGTATGTGATTTCTCTGCCAAATTGATCCTTCATCACGGATTAATAAAATAAGAGTATTTCCATGGGTTCTCCGTCCCGGATATGGTCTACACCCACGGGGATCCTGCCCAGTGCATGTGCTGTGGTCAGTGAGGCCTGGTGGCCCGACCCATTATAGGGAAGGAGAACTACCGTTCCGTCCGGGTTGATCTGTACAGGTATGTGTGCCATGCGGCTGCTGTTTTTTCTTTGGTAATTTCCTTTCAAAGGCAGATGAGTTGAAAGTGGCTTCCAGCGGGCTCCTTGCATAGCCGCCAAAAAAGGTTTGACTATAAGCAGACACTGTACAAAAGAAGAAACCGGGTTGCCGGGCAGTCCAAAAATGTATTTTCCACTTTCAGGTGACACGGCAAAAGTGGTTGGTTTTCCGGGTTTTATTCGGACTTTGTCAAACAGGATCTTGAAGCCTAATTCCCGGATAACAACAGGCACCAGGTCAAAATCCCCTTCGGATACACCCCCTGTTAGGATGATCACCTGGTTTTCCTGTATGGCTTGACTCAGAAGGCGGCGAGTATCTTCCTCTGTGTCCGCTGCGATTCCGTAGTAAGAGGGAATGCCGTTGGCCTGTCTTGCCATGGACATCAATTGCCATGAATTGCTGTTGAAAATTTTTTCCGGGCCTGCGGTATACCCGGGTTCGATCAGTTCATTCCCTGTGGACAGAATTCCTATCCTGATGCGCTGGCTGACCGTAATGTGGTCAATACCGCAGGAAGCCAGTAATGCCAGGTGCTGGGGCCTGAGGATCGTTCCCTTTGCCAGCACACGGTCTCCTTTTTTCAGGTCCTCGCCCTGTATCATGATATTGGACGATGAGGGCGGAGTCCCGTAAACCAGTCCGTCCCGGATCGTGGCATGTTCCACTATAAGTATGGTATCTGCTCCTTCCGGGACCATCGCCCCTGTCATGATCTTACTGCATGTTCCGGGGATGATCTGGTGTTTGGGAAGGTGCCCGGCAGGGATCACTTCAAGAACCTTCATTCCGTTTGAAAGGTCTTCTTTCCGGCAGGCATAGCCGTCCATGGCAGATTTAGAAAAGGAGGGTATATCCCTGGGCGTAAACACGTCAAGGGCCAGGATTCGGTCACAGGCACCGCTAAGCGCAATTTCTTCAGGACCGGTCGGAACAGCACTTTCCAGCACTATTTTCAGGGCATCGCGGAAATCTATCATAACTACAAAGATACAATGCTTTTTCGTATCTTTGTCGGGTAAGGGAAAACGATGCACCAAACAAAAAACTATACGGCCATACGTCTGATATTTTTATTTTTATCGGGCCTGATGCTTTTGTTTATTGTGGCACCTCTGCTGGGATTATTCTTTTCCACTTCCGTCCCCAGTCTCTTTGAATCATTACAGGACAGACAGGTCACCTCGAGCATCGGACTCACCCTGTGTGTCTCGGCACTTTTTACCCTGCTGGCCGGTATATTTGCCCTCCCGCTGGCATACCTTATAGCACGGAAAGATTTCAGGGGAAAAACCATTGTTCAGGGCCTGATAGACATTCCCATTGTACTGCCGCACTCTGCTGCGGGGATCGCTGTTTTGGGTTTCATTTCAAGGGATTCGACACTGGGCCGGTTCGCAGATCTGCTGGGATTCAACCTGGTGGGAAGCCCCTTCGCCATAGGTATTGCCATGGCTTTTGTGAGCGTTCCCTTTCTGATCAACGCGGCCAGGGACGGATTCCTGGCTGTGCCGGAACGTCTGGAACAGGCTGCCCGTTCCCTGGGGGCGTCTCCATTTAAGGTGTTCCGCCACATATCACTACCACTGGCAAGACATTCGGTTATTACCGGTCTGGTGATGATGTTCGCCCGCGGAATGAGTGAATTCGGAGCCGTTGTCATTGTGGCTTACCATCCCATGACCACACCAGTCCTGATCTTTGATCGCTTTAATTCTTACGGATTGGATTATGCGCGGCCTGTGGCCGTACTCTTTATCATCATATGTATAGTGGTCTTCATTGCACTACGGCTGCTGGGCAAAAAAAAGAACGGAGGTTGATATGCTTTCCTGTAGGTCTCTGGTATATATGGTAGGTGATTTTTCGCTGAACGGTTTTTCACTGGAACTGAAAAAAGGAGATTACTGTGCATTGCTGGGACCTTCGGGCTCGGGCAAGACGGTCATCCTGGAACTCATAGCCGGATTGAGATCTTTAAAAAAAGGATCTGTCGTGATAAATGGTGTGGATTATACGCATACCCCACCGCAACAAAGACCTGTGGGAATTCTCTTCCAGGATTACGCCCTTTTTCCGCATATGACTGTTTATGAAAATATTGCCTGGCCCCTGAAGATTAGAAAAATCCACAAGGCAGAAATGGTAGAATCGGTGGCCGGATTAGCAGAGGAACTGGATATTGCCAGGCTCTTGGAACGGATGCCCGGATCTTTGTCCGGAGGGGAAAAACAGCGCGTGGCCTTGGCCAGAACCCTGGTAATCCATCCGTTGGTGCTTTTACTGGATGAACCGCTCTCGGCACTCGATGCCCCACTGCGGGATAGTTCAATAGCCTTACTGGGAAAGTTATCAAAAAAGGGAATCACCATACTGCACGTAACGCACGATCCGTTTGAAATCAGCTCTTTGGCCAACCGCAGTATATTTATTGGCCCAGGGTTCTGAGTATTTTCTGTCCTCCCCGGGGGTCGATCAGAAAAGCTGCAAATTTTTCTGCCAAAGCAGGATTTTCTGCCTTGCGGGGAATCGTAAAACTATAGGTAATGGGTGTTCCTTTTACCGTAATGGAATCCCCGGGACTGCCCCCTCTGATTTTCAGGGTAGCCGTAGCATAGTGATCAGACAGGGTGCTGTCTCCCAGATTGATCTGAGGGGGCAATTCAAGGTAACGGAGGTCGTGTTGAACGGCTATAGATCTGTAAATGAAAATATAATCTATAGAATAGTTCCCCAGCAGGGCCAGCAGATCTACTTCTTTAGGCCTTATGAAACGCGTATCTTTCTTTTCAAAATCCGTTACCGTAAACGGGAGTGTACCTTTGTTCCCTCTGTAGTGGTGTTCTGCCAGCTGAAGCATCAGCAGGGTACGGTAGCCACACGGGTCTGAATCGGGATCGGCCCGTCCGTAAAACACATCAGGGGAAAGGAGAATCTGCGGCCAGTTGTCCTGGTTTATTTCACCCGAGAGTCGTGATCTTCCGGTATAGGCAATAACCATGCTGTTCATAGCAAAAGGCATGTTGACAGAAGCGTGTTCCGGGATTAGCAATTCATCAATGACCAGATAGTCGGCCGAGGCCAGGATGTCGCATGACCTTCCCAGTTCGGTGATTTTGCGGGCACAATCCACACTACCGGCCGCCTCCATGCGGAATTGCGTTTTGGGGTACATGACGGTAAAACTGTCTGCCAGGGCTTTCATGGGCAGGGACAGGCTCCCGGCATGGAATATGACAAGCTGGTTTTCCTGGTTCTGCCGGCAGGATGTCAATAATGCAAGAAAAGGGATTAAAAGAAACAGTACATTTTTTTTCATTGTTGTAAAGGTTTTATCAGCCGTATTTCACTTAGGCCTTTGATGCACCGGTCGGCAAAAGCGTCGCCGGCCGCATACAGGCTAAATGAATTGTCTTCTTTGACCAGCAGGGGATCCCTGTGATCGTTGCGATTGATCAGCTCGGAAAGGGAAAAGGCCGCCCGGTATCCATCCACACCGGCAATACTCAGCATTCCACGGCGTATGGCAAGGTAATCATCCGGAGGAAACCAGGGGGCAAGTACCTGGTTTATCTGCTGGCCCTTGAATGCCCGGACTCTTTTGTATCCCATACTATTGCCGTAAAACAGCGTAGTATGGCTGATTAGGGGCAGGTCATCACGCAGGTTCGTGAGAACGGCCAGGGTGTCCTGGAGGGAAGACTGTATGAATATGGTGCCTGGATCGTTCTCTAGCACCTGGGGTTCCCTGTTCACCACATAATGGCCTTTCAGGGAGCGGACAGTGATCAATGTGGGGGATTTGATGTTCCGTTCTGAGAGCAGGTCCGTTTCCACAACTAGTTTCATTTCTGATGGCAATTCCCATAATTTGCCCGTTTTGCCCGGGATGACCCGGGTTACGCGCTTAGCTATGACAATGCCGTACATATTGGCCGAGTAAAAGATTTCTCCCCAGGAAAAAACGGCCATGTCACCCTGTTTGTTCCGGACTTCAATGTAAATATCCACCGGAGGCCAAAAATCTTCTTTGCTGGCCTTGTCCACTTTCAGAGTACTCAGGATATCGCACAAAGCATAACCGTCGTAACGGAAAGCTCCTTTAAAAGCAATGGAATCTCCCTCGGAACAGTAAACGGCTTCTTTTACGGTAACGGTTCTTAGTGGCAGCCGTGAGAGCTTTATTTCGGTTTCTTTTTCAACTTCCCCGTCAATCAGGAGTCTTTTGGGACCGGGTAGGGTAGTGTATGCCTCTCTGTTGAAATAATTATTGGATCCCGAGTTCCACACCAGTGTAGATCCGCTGATGGCATCCAGGTCAAGGGAAATACACGAAATTGTAAGGCTGCAGGATAATAAGACAGCCAACAGGGTAAGGAATGGGTTGTGTTTTGTTTTCATAGTCTTGGTATTGATCTGTTTCAACCTCCGCTTACAAGATGTATTATGTCCAGACGATCTGCATCCCGCACAAGGGTCAGAGTCCAGGATTCCCTGGGGATGAGCTTGCCGTTGAGCTTTACTATAAGCATTTTAAAATGAAACTGTTTTACATTCATGATTTGTGCAATGCTCATTTCTGCCGGAGGAAAGGTTTCTTTACGGTTATTCAGTGTGATGGTCATAGATCTTATAACGGTTATTCCTGTAATAAAAGCTCCAGGGCAAGGTCTGCCTGTATCATAGCTACCAGTATCACCCGCGGGGCCATCAAAGGTACAAGATTTTCATCGGTTTCCTGTTGATCACCACAAATGTAAAGATTGCCGGATTTTTGTACACGCAATTTTTGGGGGGAGCCGTACCCGGCCATTCCCGAACCCATGATCAGTGGTTTTGCGGGATAATGTGCTATCATCCACTCAGCAAACCATTTTTTTTCATCAGCACGGTCAAAAGCTTCAATAACCACGTCGCAGGAACCGAATAAAAGTCCGGCATTGTTCTCTGTGACGCGGCAATGGTACACCTTGGCCTCGGCCCGGGGGTTTATGCGCAGCAGGTTTTCCCTGAGTGCATCCACCTTGGGGCGTCCCACCTGGTCGGCAAAATAGAATTGGCGGTTGAGGTTGGCTTCAGAGACCGTATCGATATCGGCGATTATCAGCTTTCCCACACCGCTCCTCACCAGGGCCGATGCAACGTTGGAGCCCAGTCCTCCCGCTCCTGCAATACCCACGGTTTTTACACTAAGTATGGACACTATATTTTGCAATACAGTCATTTTCGCTATTTTTGCAATACAAATATACGATTAAAACAATTTTTATGGATACAAATACAGGCGACCGTAAAGTACTGGCCAGAATTCCCTATCACTGGAAACCACTGGATAAAGGATATTCGGACCAAAGCCTTTATATCAATCTGGATAGATTCACTATAGAAGTACGTCCTGTAGATCCGTTTGTCAAGGAAAAATTTGTTGGAGGCAAGGGATACGGGCTCAGAATGCTTTGGGATGCCGTTACACCGCAAACAAAGTGGAACGATCCCGAAAACGAGATCGTCATTTCCGGGGGACCTGTATGTGGGATTACTCAATATGCCGGTTCCGGAAAGAGTATTTGCGTGGGTTTATCCCCGCTGACCGAAAGGGTGGTGGATTCAAATGTGGGAGGCCATTTTGGGCCACACCTGAAATTTGCCGGCTTCGATGCCCTGGAAATCCAGGGAATAGCATCTCGGGAGGTTATCGTGTATATTAACGGTGTAGATCATGAGGTGGAATTTTTTGCTCCCCCGGAAGGCATGCATATAGATTCACACTTGCTGGCCGAGGAATTGCATGAAATGTTCTCGGTCAGCGAGAGTGACAAGCTGAACGTTTCGGTCGTATCTGCCGGTCAGGCCGCTGACTATTCTCTGGTAGGTATGCTCAATTTTTCTTTTTACGATATTAAACGTAAGAAAATCAGGTTAAAACAGGCCGGCAGGGGAGGACTGGGAACATTGTTGCGCCATAAGAATGTGCGAGCCATTGTGGCCCGGATACCCAAGGTCTCGGGCAATCTGAACAAGGTAGTGGATATGCCGGCCATATTGGAGAGAGGAAGGCGTTTCAATAAAGAAATGAACGATATGGATGACACTCAGTGCCAGATGCGTAAGGTGGGGACGGCTCATCTTATGGGTGTGATGGAGAAATACGACCTGCTTCCTGTGATGAATTTTAAATTCGGAGACCATAAAGATTGCCACAAGATAGATATGGAAGTGTGGAAGAAGCACTTTTCTCAGGGTATTCCCGACGGGTGCTGGCTGGGTTGTACCATGATGTGTTCCAAAGGAATAGATGATTTTGAATTAAGAACGGGCCCTTATAGAGGCACTAAAGTGCTCGTGGACGGGCCCGAATATGAAACAGCAGCTGCCCTGGGATCTAACCTGGCCATATTTGATCCCCTGTACGTGGCCGAGCAGAACTTTTACTGCGACACTTATGGGATCTGTACCATATCCTGGGGTAATATTATGGCCTTTACCATGGAATGCTGGGAGAACGGCATTCTGAACAAAGAGCGAACGGGAGGACTGGAACTTTCCTGGGGAAATGCTCAGGATGCACTGGAATGTATGCACCAACTGGCGCGGGGCGAGGGATTTGGCCTGATCGCAGGAAAAGGTGTTCGAAAAATGAAAGAAATGTTCATAGAAAAAGGGTGGGGAGATCCGGCTTTTTTGAAAGATATTGCCATGGAGAACAAAGGAATGGAATACTCCATGTATATTTCCAAGGAATCGCTTGCCCAGCAGGGAGGTTACGCCATGACCAACAAAGGGCCACAGCACGATGAAGCCTGGCTGATCTTCATGGATATGATCAACAACCAGATACCTACTTTCGAAGATAAAGCCGAGGCGCTCCATTACTTCCCGATGTTCAGGACATGGTTTGGCCTAGCCGGATTTTGCAAGTTGTGCTGGAACGACATAGAACCGGCCGACAATGCCCAGACCGATGAGCCGGCCAAGGTCCCGGAGCATGTGGATAATTATGTGACCGTTTTTAAGGCAGTTACCGGGAGGGAGTTCGACAAGGAGGAGCTGATCAGGATGTCTGAAAGGGTATACAATTTCCAACGGATCTTCAATATCCGGATGGGGTACGGCCTTCGTAAAGACGATGCGCAGCCATACCGTGCTTGCGGACCGGTGACCGAAGAGGAATACCTTTCCAGACAGGAACGCTACGACAAGCAATTAAAAGAAGAAGTTGGCATTGATCCCCGGGCTATGAGCCTGGACGAAAAACGCCGTTTTTTGCGACAATTCAGGGAAGATCGGTATGAGCGCTTGCTGGATGCCGTTTACAAACGCAGGGGATGGAACGCCAACGGCGTTCCCCGCGTTGAATTTCTGGAGGAGATAGGTATGGATCTTCCCGAACTGGTAGAAGTGGTTAAACCTTTACAGTAAGTCAACACTCCTTTTTATAAACGTGCTGAGGGATTCTCCCCTGAGCAAATTGTTGGCCAGCAGGGCCAGATCGCAAACCTGGCTTACCAAGTCTTTATCTTTTGTCTGACGGATCTTCTGAACAAGGGGGTGCTCAAAGTTTACCACCAGGTTGTATGACTCGGGCATGGTCCCCATGAAATTCATGCCACCGCCCAAAGCAGACATTTCCCGATAACGACGCATCCATTCACCCTGGGTTATGATTACCGGCAATTGCTGTGTCCCCATGTTTTCGAAACTTACCGTGAAGGTGGCTTCTTTAGGTAACACATCCTGGAAGAGGTCGCGCATTTCTTTTTCTTCTTCCTCTTTCATATCGGGTTTGGACACGTCTTCCTTTGGAATCAGTTTTTCCGGGGTATCAGAATCAACACGTACAAAACGTACGTCTTTCATCTTGGATTCCAGAAGGTTGACGAAGTGCGCACATAAGGGTGAATCGAGCAGTAAGACATCGTACCCCTTTTCTTTGGCTACGCTTATATAAGCGAATTGTTCTTCTTTGTTGGTAGCGTACAGATAGACCAGCTTGTTGTCCTTGTCTTTTTGATTGGATTCAATACATTGGGCATACTGGTCAAAGCTCAGGTATTTTCCATCGATATTCTTAAAAAGGGAGAACTTGGTGGCCCGTTCATAGAATTTCTCTTCTGTAAGCATTCCGTATTCGATGAAGAGTTTCAAATTATCCCATTTTTCTTCCAGTGCCGGACGGTCATTTTTAAATATTTCTTCCAGGCGGTCTGCCACTTTCCGGGTGATATGAGACGAGATCTTTTTCACATTGGGGTCGCTTTGCAGGTAACTGCGCGAAACGTTGAGCGGTATATCCGGCGAGTCAATGACTCCGTGCAGCAGGGTGAGGAATTCAGGTACTATATGCTCTACGTTATCGGTAACAAAGACCTGGTTGCAGTACAGCTGAATCTTGTTTCGTGTCACTTCCAGCTTATCCTTGATCTTTGGGAAATACAATACACCCGAGAGCTTGAAAGGGTAATCCACGTTCAGATGGATCCAGAAAAGCGGTTCTTCGGCCATGGGGTAGAGTTTACCGTAAAAAGATTTGTAGTCCTCGTCTTTCAGATCGGTGGGCTTTTTTGTCCACAAGGGATTCACGTCGTTGATGATCCTGTCTTTGTCCAACACTATTTCTTTGCCGTCCTTCCATTCCTTTTCTTTCCCGAAGGCGATTTCTACGGGCAGAAAACTGCAATATTTATACAATAGTTCATTGATCTTGCTTTCCTGGGCATACGATTCATGTTCGGAATACAGATGCAGGACAATGTCTGTTCCCCTGTCTTCCTTTTCGGTGTCTTCCATGGTGTACTCCGGAGATCCCTTACAGGTCCACCTGACAGCCTGTGAGCCTTCCTGCCAGCTTTTTGTTATGATCTCCACTTTTTTAGCTACCATGAAACTGGAATAGAAACCCAGTCCAAAATGACCTATAATATTATTCGCCTGATCCTTGTATTTTTCCAGGAATTCACCGGCACTGGAAAAGGCTATCTGATTGATATACTTATCCACTTCTTCGGCCGTCATGCCCACACCCCTGTCCGAGACGGTTATGGTGTGTTTTTCCGTATCGGAACTTATGCGTATGGTCATATCTCCCATTTCACCTTTGAAATCGCCTTTAGCAGCCAAAGCCTTCAATTTCTGTGTGGCGTCCACTGCGTTGGATATCAATTCTCTGAGAAAAATCTCATGATCAGAGTAGAGAAATTTCTTAATAACGGGGAAAATGTCCTGTGTTGTAACCCCGATTGTACCTTTATTTTTCATAATAGTTCCGTTGTAGATTTTATCTCAGGGTAAGTCAAAAACCATTCCAATGACGGAAGTTATGACTATTTGTCAGTATTGAAAAATTCAAGACACTGTTTCACAAGCCGTATTTGTTGTTCCTGATCCCGGAGCGTTTCCAGCGGAAAGCCAAGAATGACGGCTTTGTATTCTCCCTGATAGGCTACTCCGGCACTCAACCGGTTATCCCTGTACCTGAATATGGTAAAAGCTCCTTCTGCGGCCGGTTCAAAGGCATCGGGCGCTTCTACCGGATAGATATCGGGATTCAGTTCTGTACGGAATGAAAATATTGGGTCTGAGGAAGGGAGCCCATCATAAAAAGCACTGAAAGGCGACGGGGCCGCAATCACTTCTCCGGTCCGGGAAGCATGACCGCTGCGGTGCCTGATCTTAAGGATCTCACAGGCAAAACGTTCCGCAAGGGTGTCTTTTTCTGCTCCTTCCCGGATATCACTGGTTATGTATGATCCGGAGAGGAGCAAATTTCCACCGTTGTGGGCGTATTGAGCCAATTTAAGTTGCAGGGCAGCGGGCAGAGTCCTGAATTGAGCCCTGCCGGCCGATGTTCCGCCTCGCCTTACCTTTTTTTGTTTTCCCAGTATCAGATCTACGGCAAAGAAATCCTTTGCCTCTGTTTTGTGCTCCTCATTCGTGAAAGCCTGCAGACTGGAAGAGACATAGCTGTAACCCTCTTTGGCAAAGGAGTTTCCATGAATGATCGCAAAGTCGAAGGTATTGCCTGGTATCGAGCTTGTTTCCCAATTGGCGTGACTGGCTCCGAACCCGGGGGCATCATCATCCGACCAGTCCTGCCAGCGGCAGAATTCAAACTGGGAACCAGTATAGGATATGTCCTGCACGTAGGGTACTCCGTGATCTGCCCCGTCCAGGAATCCGGCATAGAGCGTATCTTCCGATGCAAAGTTGTCCGGGGCAGAAACACGTGTGAATCCATTGACGATCAATATTTTCCCTTTTTCCTGCCCGTCAGGTACCTTATATAGGCTGACTGTTTCGGAAGGAAAGCTTTCCCCTCCGCCGTTCACAGCTGTCACCCGGAAGCTGTAATGTTTACCCGGTTCGACCGGAATCTCGGCGTAATTATCGGAACAATAGATGGTTTTTATAAAAGGTTCTGACGGATCTCCTGTCCGGGTATACACAATGTATCCCATGGCTTTTGCCGTAGGTTCAAGGATGTCTTCGGTAGGAAGCCATGAGAGCGTGGCAGTCCGGCTGTCTTTCAGTTCCACTGCGATGCTGTTGACCGGCAGTGGCTGGACTATGTAGTCAAAACCCAGGGTGCTGCTCAAATAACGGAGCATTCCTTTATATATGGCACGGCTGACGGTAAAACGGAAAAGGGGATCGAGCCCATAACGCATGTCGGCAAAATTCTGGTGGGAAAGCAGTTCCAGGAGCATTGCCGGCACCTGGGGTGAACGGCTTTCGGAATAAGACCGGTTCCATATGGCCCGCCTTGTCCAGTCGGGGTTCCAAAGGGCACGTACATCATTGACAATTTGTGTTTGTACCAGATCTGTATAATCCCTGGAAGTCAGGCGACTGTGACCTGTAGGCAACAGTTCTGTTCCGTCGCTGTCGCGGGTATAGATGGCCAGCGTCCCTATAATGCTGTCGTTTTTAGTGACACCTGCGTCTGTATGAAAGGCAAAGGAAAGATCTATGGGTATTTTTAGTCCCGGATTACCGGGATGTTTTTCAGATCCGCCAGCCAGAACATTCACCCAGCGTCCCCTGGAGGAATAATCATCAATATAATCATTTTCCCCTTCGTAATATGTATATACGGAATCTGCAAAGCCTGCCCATTGCAGCCAGTAACGTGCACCTTCGGTAAACCTTGGATAATTACTCACCTGCGGGGAAATATCAATGTTCCCGTATGAGGCGAGGATGGCCGTATCCTGGACAAAACGCCCGATATTCCCCATACCGCCACCAAATTTCACAGCGTCTGCAGTCACTATGGCATTGACCTCGCGGCTTTCATTCGACAGAGTTACCTTGCCACTAACATTACGTCCCTGATCAAAAGTAAAAGTACCCAGATAGATCCATGTTCCCCCACCCATCTGCTGGTTAACGCGGAATACATCGGTACCGCCTTTGTGGTGAACGGTATAACGGGCATCCCGGGCACTTATGGGAAGGCTGGCATATGAAACGTAAACGGCGTATTGACCAGTGCAGGGAATGTCGGGGATCCATTCAGCGAATGCCGGCTGCATTACAGCCTTTTTATTCAGAGCGGGATTATGGGTGACGATCCTGCGATAGGTTCCCATACGGAAAGGATTGTCAAAGTGAGTGTATATTTTCTTTTTATGGGCAAAACCGCAGTTATCCTTTTCGTCGGTACGCCAAAGATAGGTTCCGCCCTGTTCGCTGTAACCGCTATCAGGGTCATCATTATCCACGATCACTTCGTGGATTTGTGTGTCCCGCTCACGGGGCAACAAAACCACGGCTCCTGCATTTTCCAGCATAGGTGTAAGGAATGGCAATACATAAGACATGGTATAGAGGTCTTCTACTGTTTGGAACAACCGGGCCCTTTGCCATTCCCACCTGGCCAGCTTCTGGTCATAATACAGTCCGTGACTTTGCCATAATGCAATATGCCTGTTTTGCAAACCATTGGTGATTTCAAAAGACTTGTTTTCCCTGGTCACCAGAGGTGTGGGACCCAGGTCCGGCCACTGGTGTCTTTTATGTTGCCGGGCATCTTTTTTCATCTGTGATATAGCATCCAGTTTTTCCAGATTGATCGTTGCCTGGCGTTTTTCAAGTTTTTCTTGCAGGGCAATCTCCTGCGGAGTACCCATTTTGGGTTGAATTTTGGCAGGGGATCTTTTATCTATGGCAATAGCAGCCTCATATGTCTTTATATTCTTTTTCAACTGATCTGGGCCAGGGGGCTTGTGACGGGGATCGAAATAGGCAGGTATGAGTTCTTCCAGTTCTTTGTTGTCGGTTCTAACCTTCAGGGTATAGTAT
>LUZA01000072.1 GCA_001603455.1 Bacteroidales bacterium Bact_09
TTCAGTAGCAGCTTCCTGTAATTTTAGAATCCTTGTAAACATAAATAAGTACTTTAATTTTACATTGCAAATATAAAATATTACTTTAATTTTGCAAAGAACCCGGTCACAGCTCTTTACTTTTCTTATATTTGCACATCAGCTGAAACAACACAATGAATCAAGATCTTTTGCAATCACTATTCGGCAGCTTGGCTTTGATTACCTGGAAACAAGTAGTTATGCTGGGTATCGGCTCCCTATTGATATACCTGGCCATTGCCAAAAAGTATGAACCCACGCTGCTGCTGCCCATGGGTTTCGGCACCCTTCTGGTGAACATTCCGCTTTCGTCTGCCATTGGACCTGAAGGTGCCCTGACTGTTTTTTTCAGGCCGGGATCAAGACCGAGGTTTTCCCGCTGCTGATCTTCATCGCCATTGGCGCCATGATCGATTTCAGCACGCTGTTCCGCAACCCGCTGTTGTTGTTTGGTGCTGCGGCGCAATTCGGCATATTTTTCACAATCGGAGTGGCTTCCTTTACCCGGTATTGCACGCGCAAAATGCTGTGGACACTTAGATCAGTCCCTTGGCGTATTTCTCTCCAATAACTTTAAGCATGTCGCTGGTCATGGCAGGAAGGTCCCATTCGGGCTTCCAGCCCCATTCCCTACGGGCACAGCTGTCGTCCATTTTGTTGGGCCATGAATCGGCAATGGCTTGCTTCACAGGCTCCACCTGGTAGGTCATGGTAAAGTCGGGGATGTGTTTTTTGATCTCGGCATAAATGATCTCGGGATCAAAGCTCATGGCCGTGATATTGAAAGAGTTCCGGTGTTTGAGCCTGGCGGGATCGGCCTCCATCAGGTCAATGGCAGCGCGGATGGCATCGGGCATGTACATCATGTCCAGGAAAGTACCAGCCTTGAGCGGACAGGTGAATTTCTTGTTCTTGATGGCCTCGTAATAAATTTCTACGGCATAATCTGTGGTCCCTCCGCCGGGCAGGGTTACGTTTGATATGATCCCGGGATAACGCACTGAACGCGTATCCACGCCAAAACGTTTGTGGTAATAGTCGCTCAGCAGTTCTCCGGATACTTTGGAAACCCCGTACATGGTCTGCGGGCGCTGGATGGTATCCTGGGGTGTGTTGTCCAGCGGAGTGCCTCCGCCAAAAGCGCCAATGGAACTGGGTGTAAAAACTGCGCAACCGTGCTCACGGGCAACTTCCAGGCAGTTCATGAGCCCACCAATTCCAATATTCCAGGCGGTCAGGGGTTTGCTCTCACCAACGGCAGAGAGGATGGCAGCCAGGTTGAAGATGGTATCTATCCTGTACTTCTTTACAACATCGGCTATCTGCTGAATATCCGTAGCGTCTACCCTTTCGGAAGGGCCCGATTCAAGCAACTCGCCTTTGGGCAAGGTCGATCTGTACCCGGCAACCACATTGTTGCTGCCATAGTTTTTGCGAAGTTCCAGGGTCAGTTCCGACCCAATCTGGCCTACAGAGCCAATTATCAGAATATTTTTCATTGGTTTGCTTAATTAATTTCTTAATTGTTTTTCTTAAGTAAAAGTGTCACAAAGATACGAATCTGTAATACAAAAGTAATATCTTTGTATCACCTTTTAAGGTTTAAAAAAGTCAATTTAAAACAGCAAATATTATGTACGATCGTCTTCAGGCCCATCTCCAAAAGGAACTGGCCGACATCCGGGAAGCCGGACTTTTCAAAAATGAAAGAATTATTATCACTCCGCAGGGAGCCGAGATCAAGATCAGCAGTGGTGCCACGGTACTGAATTTTTGCGCCAACAACTACCTGGGTCTTTCTAATAACCCCAGGCTCATTGCCGCTGCCAAAAAAGCCCTGGACACACACGGCTACGGACTTTCTTCTGTTCGCTTTATCTGCGGCACCCAGGATCTGCACAAAGAACTGGAAGCCAAGATTGCAGAGTTCTTCGGCACAGAAGACACCATCCTCTACGCCGCCTGCTTTGATGCCAACGGAGGCGTTTTTGAACCCCTGCTCACAGAAGAGGATGCCATCATTTCGGACTCGCTCAACCATGCCTCCATCATTGACGGCGTAAGACTCTGCAAAGCAGTTCGTTACCGCTATGCCAACGCAGACATGGCCGACCTGGAAGAGCAGCTTAAACAGGCCCAGGCCCAACGCTTCAGGCTCATTGTTACCGACGGTGTCTTTTCTATGGACGGAAACGTGGCTCCGATGGACAAAATTTACCAGCTGGCCCAGAAATACGATGCCCTGATCATGGTGGACGAGTGCCACTCGGCAGGTGTTGTCGGGGAAACAGGCCGAGGCGTGACCGAGCAGTTCAACCTCCGGGGCAAGATCGAGATCATTACCGGCACCCTGGGCAAATCTTTTGGCGGGGCCATTGGCGGATTCACCACCGGCAAGAAGGAAATCATCGGGCTGCTGCGCCAGCGCTCGCGTCCTTATCTCTTCTCCAACTCCATTCCTCCTGTGGTTGCCGCTGCAGGTATTGAAATGTTCAACATGATGTCCCAGACCAACGAGCTGCAGGACCACCTGCACGAAAACACTAAATACTTTGTACAGAAAATGGTGGATGCCGGGTTTGACATCAAGCCCACCAAGAGCGCCATCTGTGCCGTGATGCTGTACGATGCGAAACTGAGTCAGGATATGGCGTCCCGTCTGTTGAACGAAGGCATTTACGTTACCGGTTTCTACTACCCGGTAGTTCCCAAGGGACAGGCCCGCATCCGCGTGCAGATCTCTGCCGCCCACAAGCGTGCGCACCTGGACAAATGCATTGCCGCCTTCACCAAAGTTGGCAAAGAACTGGGCGTAATAAAATAAGTACTGCGCTCTGAACAACAGAGCTGCTTTTAGTATCGCTACATAAAGAACGGGGAGCTTTCCGGGTACACCGGGGTTCTCCGTTCTTTTACTGTCTGCTGCAGACCATGCTTTGCGGCCTGCTGCAGTCGCTGCCAATACCTGGAACGGAGAGCTTTTTTGGTACGCCGAGGCTTCTGCTGTCTGCTGCGGTCGCTGATACCACAAGATCGGGAAGCTTTTTGGGTACGCCGAGGCTTCCCTTACCTTGTGGTATCAGCGACCGCACGCAAGGAGTAACACGACCTGTGGTTCAAGGCAAATCTTTCTGGCAAAATAGATTATACCTGGTTTTAGTTGATTGGCTGAAGGGTTTATTCCTGAAAATAGTTGTCCCGGGGTGTTCTTATTCCTAGTATTTATTAGTTGATTTTTGATAATAACAGGTGGAAACTCCTTCCTGGCGGGGGCGCAGCGACCTGGTCGTGGCGCAGGAGGCAGAAAAAGAGACTGACCAAAAGACAATTGGTCAGTCTCTTTTGATATGGGCATTCCGTTTAGAACGCCACACCTACCTTCACTACCAAGGTACTCCGTTTGTCGAAATAATCTTTGTATGAAGTGGGATTCACGTAGTTGAACGATGCCCCAACGTACAGACCGGTCTTTCGTTTGCGATCTATGTTGGATATCGTATAGTTGGCATCCAGCGTGAAACCGTTATAGGAGCTGCTCAGGTAGTAGAAATCCAACAGGGCAAACTGGGTGTATGCTATGTTGTTTTCATAGTATCCGCCGTAATTGTGTTCCGCGTTGGTATTCTTGTTCAGGAACCCTTCCAACATAATCAGCAGGCTGCTGCCTTTGCCGAAAGCAAAGTTCTTTTTCACGTAAGCCTTCACCAGCAAATTATTCACCTCCTGCGTGCTTTCGGGCAGGTAGTAAATGTCTGACAGCTTTTCTGCCAAAGCGTTGACTCCGAACTTCCAGGAGAAATCACTGCGACCTTCTTTCGAGATCATGTAATCCAGCCCGAAATTGTGGTTCATCGTTGAATAGTTGGATTTAATGTACTTTCCGTATACGATCCATTCCTGGGATTCATATTCAGGATTATAAATTTGGATGTACTCAATCCCGTCAATGCTGCGGTTATAATACTTATAATCTGCAAACAACGAATTTCGGTCGTTAAAAAGGAACTGTACCCCTGCAGTGGCCGTCCACTCTTTCTTGTTGGTGGTCCCGATCCGTTTAGGTGTCGTATAGGAATTGGTTGCATTTTCTGTTGTCTGACGGTATTTTCCACCGGCTATTATTTTGAACTTTGGACCTACATAGCCATATTGCAAACCGCCGCCGAGCGCGTTGGCGTTGAAGTTGCGCAATCCTGTAATACTTCCGAAGCTGCTGATTTCCCCTTCCATGAAATATCCGGGGAACAGCATTTCCCAACCCATCTGGGGTACACGGTAGTTGGAGTTGGAAGCGGTCCCGTCTTCTCGGTGCGAGAGATAAACAAAGTCAGCTCCTACAGCATGCCTGCCTTTAGTCCAGACAACGGCGGGATTCACACTTAGTTCCGATAGCAGTACTTTGGGACGGGGGTCTACCTGCTTGGCAGCAATGCCATTTTCATAGGTGGCTCCCACACCCAGGATTAGCTGGTCCCATATAAGGGGCGTAGCCAACTTCACCTGCATGGCATAGTTCTGGTTGATCCATTTACTGGGGTTGGAATCGGCAATAATATAGGGCATGCCGCGCAACGGATCGGCTAGAGAAGCGTTGTATTTGGCGCCACGCAGCACAGAGCGGTCGTAATGGAATTCACCCCAGGCATAGCCACCTCCGAGTGCTTCATAAATACCGCCACCTTCTGTATTGAACCGGAACGCATTGTTGTCGTTCCCGCTTTGTACCCGTTTGAATTCTCCCTTTTCAATCAAGTATTCAAAATCGGTAAGTGCATAGTGCCAGGGATTATCCAGAATGGCCCCGGCTACATTATTGGTATGTCTGAGCCACAGGCTTTCCATTTTAAGACGATCTACCGAAGCCGGTGTAACCGGGGTTTGAGCCTTGGCTGCAAAACAGCTACTCATCAGGAGTACCAGACATCCTATCCATTTGATCATATTTTTTCTCATATCAGTAATCATTTAAAGGTTAGAGTGCATTGGCACGGCTCCAAGTGGGTATCTTCTGGCTGTCGCGACGGATAGCCGGCGTGTCGTTTACCTGAAAGTCGTTGGTCGAATTGTTGGTGTCCTGATAAATAGGCGTACCGTCGGCACGTTTGCCAATAACCTTGCGTGAAACCGATTTGCCGATATAGGTAGTTTCAACTGAAGTGCCTCCGGCGTCTACAAAACCTGGTATGCGTTTCATATTGAGCGCACTCATAGATGTAAGGAGTTCAACCCCATCCAGTACGGCGTCTGCCGGAATCTTGGCATACCGTGTAGAAGAGGGTCCCACCACTCTTTGCCAGTGTCCCGGCTGTTCCCAGTAAGATTTGTTCACTACGGCATCATCTATGCGAAATAAACAGAACGCTGCACCAAATACCGAGGTCAGCCACTGCATCTTGTTGGGTGACCACCAGAAGATATACGGCATGTCGGGACAATCGGGGTTCCCACGCAGGGCATTCCCGGACCAGCACTCCCAATCGCTCATAGAATTGTCGAACGAAGCCGGATTGTTGACTGTATGGTTGATTGCCTCCTGGGCTAAGACTACTGCCTCTCCCGGTTGGAGTGGATATTCCGTTCCGGTGCCGGGGAATTGCCAGACTACAAGTCCGTAAACAAAGTTTTCACGACCATCGTCTTCTGGCCATGAGGGCAGGTTGGTGGTGGCAATGTTCGGGTGCAGCTGTGCAAAGCACAGACCATCCAGGTAGAACACGTCTTGTCCATTGTTATAAATGGTGTAGGTCTGGTCGCGGAAATAGTACGGGGCGACCCCGCAATAGTAGATCTCGCTGAACAGCACCGATCCTACCTTGGCCGGACAGATGTTGATGGTATATTCCGGATTGGAAACCACATCCTGTGGGGTAATATCCTTGGTAAAAGGCACATTCAGTGACGAGCCGTTCAGCCTGTACGTCCCCTTGGGATTGGTGACACTTCCCGCCACATTTATTGCATATACCCCGGGGGTGAGGGAGCAGGTGACTATGTTGTTGTCGCCCACTACACTCTTGAAGGACGAACCTTCCTGGTAATTGATGAAATTCACTTCCAGGCCTTTGGTCTGGAACGATGGATCGGGTTCCGCTTCTCCGCTATAAGGTACAAAACCTGTCACAGCATTTACTTTATACGAAACCGTTATCATATGAACTTTCTCGGTTTCATTGGCTTCCTGCATCATTTTAATACAGGATGTGATTAGACAAGAGAAAAGGCATACAATCGCGCTTAATAAAAATATCTTTTTCATATCGTAGTCTCCCTTTATTTAATTTTTGCCGTTAACTGCAAACCGAAGAAGAAGACGTTCGCATTCCTTCTCTTATATGAACCGGGATGAATCTTACTTTCATACAAAGGCGTGCTGCGGAACATATTCTGTGCATAGAACGAAACATCCAAATAGTTGCCAAACTGCTTTGTTACGTTAAAATTGAAGCAAATGAGCGGGGGCAGCGCAGGTTCTATCAGCATACGCATGTCACTCACATCATTCCTGCGATCTATCCCGGCAAATTCAGCAGCCTTTGCTTCATCGTCAAACCAGGCAGGGTCAAAATCATACATTTTGCCGTCCAGACGCGAAATATACGCTATGGGAATGGTATCGTTGCTATACGTAGTCCATGATTTTTCACCCCAGACCATATTGGCTGTCAAAGAGACAACGAACCCCAGTTGTGGGATGTTGTGGGTAATAATCAGGTTGGTAGAGAAGTTTCTATAATGTGAAGTGCCGCTCAAATCACCTTCAAATACCCCCATGTGCGGATATTGGTCATATGCAGTAGCTTTGATTTTGTTCCAGAAAGAATAGCCATTGCGGTAACTTTCAGATTTGTACCAGGCACCGTTCAGGATGAACGAGGTGCGGATGGCATCAATACGGCCGAAGTTGACGTCAAATTCAATCCCTTTCTGATGGTGCACGCCTGTATTTAAGGGCTGTGAATAGTTGATCAGGTATGGGTGGTGGGTCGGCTCTTTAAGGGTCGGTAATGATCCGTCTGTAGGATAATCTGCTTTCTTCATGGCAGGATATACTGTCAGAGGAACGCTTTTAAAAGTATTAACGGCTTTACTGAAGGTGTATCCGTTGTCGCAGGCTTCCTTGTAAGCGACTATAGAATATGTCACCTGTCCTATCTTCCCGCTCAGGCCTAATTCGACCTTTTGCGTTTTGGCCATATCCAGTTCGTCGTTCACGGTATCGAAGATACGCGTAGTAATGACCTGGAAGTGCTGTGCATCGGTTCCATATGAAGAGGTAGAGTTGTCAAAGTTAAGCAAGTCAAAGTATGCTTTATCCGGATAAAGGTATGCCAGGGTTGGCGCTTTGCGTGTAATCCCGAAGGCTGCATTCAGCGTAAGAACCTGAGGCAGAACATCAAAGGATGCATTCACGCGGGGCGAAAAACCACCGCCAAAATTCAGCACGTGGTCGTAACGGATACCGGCCGAGATTTGCAGGTGCCGGTTGGCAAATTCCCAGTCAAAATTTTCTTCGGCATACAGCCCGAACTGGTTCACGAACGGGATGTCCTTATAGGAACGTTCGCGCTGGGTGGCGTCGGAATAGGATACAGAACGGTACGGCGGGTTGAGCGGATCAAAGATTTTCCCTTCCCCAACATTGCCGTCGCTCTTGAAATCGGCCCCTATCACCATGCGGTGGTGCGTGGCACCAATGTCACTGGCGAAATTGGCTTTCACCTTGGCAAAGGTGTTGATTTCACGGCCATCTACGGTATAATCGTACTGGTACTGTGAAGGCAGGGTCCAGGCAATAAAGGATTCTTCCCCTGCGGGTACGCTGGTCACCAACTTTCCGTTCACGTCGTATATTTTGTTGCCCTGGATGCTTGAAAGAACAGCACCGTCGTGCTTGGACAACGAATAGGCTACCGTTGCGTTGGTGGCCTCGTCATAGAAGTAGCTGTCGCGGTCTGTGTAAGCAAACTGCACATTGTATTCCAAGCTCTTGAAGAAGTTGCGATTGAAAGTGAAGGTCCCCTTGGTGTTGGCGCGGATACCCAGGTCGTTCTGACGCTGTATGGTCACGTCCTGATCATCGTCGGGATTGGGTTCTCCTTTGTCCAGAGCCGAAAGGAAGCTGATCGACGTGTTGGTGTACCATTTGCCAATGGTATTGGAATACCCTATGCGGGCAGTAACACGGCGGTAGTAGTCATACCCTTCCCTAGGATCGGACACGCTGTAGGAATAATCACCGCTGTAGTTTAAACTCCCCGCATTTTTACCCAGGTTCACCCCGTGGGTGACGGTTCCCTGGTACAGGTTGGGGTTGGTATTGAACTTTATAGTCAGTGGCTGGCGGCCCGTTTTTGAATTCACAATGATGGCTCCTGCCGTGATGTCCCCGTACTCAACGGAAGGCACCCCGCGGATAACCTCAATGGATTCAATGTTGTCTGTAGTGATGGTACGCAGGTCCACCCCTATAGAGGGAGTAGTTCCCGAGGTGCTGGGCGTTGAACCGCCAATGGCCGAAGACAAAATCTGCATGTTGGCGTTATTCGATATGGGCGCCCCGTCCATCAGGATGGCAGTCCCAAGGCTGCTGCCCCCTCGGATTGATGCTGTTGTGACAGAGGTAAGGTCGGATTTCACGGTAGCAGCACCGGGTAATAACGACATGACATCGGCCAGCGAGGTCAGCTGCATGTGTTCCATCGCGGTTTTGTTGATTTTGGATGCTGTAGCGGCCCCCGTCTTGTTGGATTCGGCGGTTACAACAATTTCTTCCAGCCGGAAGTTCGATACCAGCAGGACGAAATCAAGTACCTGCTGTTTGGAGAGGTCAACCTCCAGGGTCTGTTCTTCCAGGCCCAGGAACTTGGCTGTGACCTGCAGCTTACGTGACGGGAGGTTGTCGATCACATAGTGCCCGTTCTCATCGGTGGTCACCGCTATGCTTAACGAAGCAATGCTCACCGAGGCATACGGCACAGGAAGATTTTGGTCATCGTCCATTTCGTAGACATACCCTTCCAGGGTTACGCCCTGTTTTCTCTGTGCCTGCAGTGTGAGCGTGCCGGCCAGCATGAAAAGCAGCGTTACGAAAGGAAGCCACATCTTAAGTTTTTTCATTACTCTTGCTTTGTGCTTTATGTTAGTTAGTAAATATAATATATGTTGATGATTAATTGTTTTTCAGCCGTTTGACGGTTTTTACCATTTCTGTCCGCAGCGCTTCGGGCAGCCCTTTCTGCCTGAGTTGTTCCTCCAGCACTGCGGCTATCTGCATTCTTTGTGCCGAGTTATTGAACCAGCCCAGCGCCTCGGCCATGACAACGCGCAAATCGGCCGGTTGCGCAGCATCGGCCAGAAAACCGAGAAGCTCCGGAATCCTGAAATGCTGCGGATTGTTGCGCAGGTAACGAATTCCGGCTTCATCCAGGATGGGGTTAGCCAGTTCGGCACCACCACCCACCAGGGCCGGGTCAAAGACCTTCAGTGCTGTTTGGGCCGCATACTGCACGCGTTGCGTTTCATAAGCCCCGGCCTGCAGTGATTTCAACGGTTTAATGAAATCGTTGCAGCCCATTTTACCTGCCATATGGCATGCCTGGCGGCGTATGTTTTCATATGGATCACTGAAACCGCGCATAATGATAGCCTTGGTGTGTTCGTCTGCAAATGATGACGACAGTAAAAGTGCCTGCATCCTGACAATGAAGGAGGGATCGTGGACGAAAATATCTTCCAACCCGGCTGAGGTCATGCATCCCATCCCCGTCAATTGCTTGAGCGCCATGGCCCGTTGCATGGGTTCCGGGGCCTGCAGGTACCCCCGCCAGTAACCTTCAGGGGCGCCGGCAGCCAGGGCTCGGTTCCATTCATCTGCTTTCTCGCAGGCTGTAAAGCGGAAGGTGGGGTCGCCCAGCATGTGCGATTCCAGCGTTATCACTTCCTTCTGCCAAAATCCCAGGCGGATGCCCATGCCTATATAGCCAATGAGCTGATCTGCAACTTTGTCCTGCAGCACATTCACCGTGTTGCCCTGGGCGGTAACCGTCAGGCTTCCGGGCACAAATAGGTAGGAGCCCGCCACATAACCCTCTTCATGGAACGAACCGTTGTAGCAGGCGTTGAACATGACCACCCTGGCTCCGGGTTTGAGTTTGTTCAGGTCTGCCAGCACTATGTTCCTGTCTGCCGCATCGGTGGAATCCTTCATGGCATAGGTTGCCAGCGTATCGGGATGGAACATGGCCGGATCCAAGTGGTACATGTCGCAGTTCATCTTTATGAATTCCTGCTGGTCTTCGGGCTTTATGTATCGTTTGTACTGCACGCGCAACAGGTGCTTGAGCCAGCCAATATGTTCTTTGAAATTATGCGCGGGGTAATCCCCGTTGATGTATTGTGTGTCCGGGGCCCCGTGTTCATAAAATGCGAGAAGATCTGTTCCCGGCCGCTGAATCTGGTCATAAAGCAAGTACTTGATGACCGGATCCTGCTGGAAATTAAGGAACGTATTCCCTGAGGCAGAGGCAAATGCCTGCGGGAAGTATTCGCCAAACACCAGCGCATACTGGCGCCATGCCGTTAAACAATCTGAATTGTACCCGTGACCGGAAAAATGCACCAGTCGGTCAAAGGGGTTCGTTTCCTTATGGGCTGCCACAACCTTCTGCAGATAGCCCCGAAGCAGTTCGAACCGCTGCGCATTGTCGCCGCCGCATAAGTCATTGGGCACTTTCATCCGTGCCGAGTAAATGGTTGGCTGCAGTCGCTGCGTTCCTTCCTCCGAGAGCCAGTAGTAATGCCACGAAGGCTCTAAACTATCTTGTTTTATGTATTTGAATTTCAAATCAAAGCAATCGTAGAACCGGTCCGAGGGAACGGAACACTCGTTCCAGGGAAAGCGGTTCTGGTTCATCTTGAAGGCTGTTGTGAAATGCTGGGCTCCCAACACGCGGGCCACTGGAATTTCTCCTACCAGCACTATTCCTTCCAGCCTCGGCTTGCTGTTGTATAACTTCAGGATCCGGGCTTTTACCTGGTCCGGTGTCTGCCAGTTGCCAGCCACTATAATGGTAGGCAATCCTTCTGCGTCCAGTATGGCTTTGTAGGCATCTACTTCTGCCTTACATGCGTTATACGAAGCATGGTCTATGATAATGGCGAACGAGCTGACCGGACGGTTATTCCGGGCGGTTCCAGCTGTCAAACTAAGGGCCAGCAGAAAAATGGCCAATACGATTTTTTTCATACTACTTCATATAAGCGGTTAAACGGTAAATGGTTTTCTGCAGTTCATCGCGCAGTGCCGGATCGGTGGTGGTGCTTTCTGCCAGCAATTCATGGCAAGCCTGCACTATGTCTGCCCGGCGGGGAGCCCTCACGTACCAGCCTAAAATTTCGGCAAGTTGTACACGGAATCCCGGGTTGGTTTGCGTATCACGCAAAGCCTTCAGCAGCGCATCCACCAGCTGGGGATACGGATTGTTGCGTAACGAATTGGGATACCACGACTTTGCCGCCCTGAGATCCAGGTAATTCTCTATCTCTTTCCAGCAGGATTGTTTCATGCTTTCCCCACTTTCTATCATTTTGTTCACCTGTTCCAGATAAGCTTGCTTGTCGTGCAGGTAAACGGCCTTGTCTATGGCTTTGGCAAATTCCTGGCGCAGCAGCCCGGTATCAAAATGACCCGCCACGAACGAGACGTTATGAAGCACCCGGACAGACTGATCGTCATCCATATAGGTCTTCACCACATAGGGAATGAATTCGTCCAGCCCCACTTTTCCCATGTAGTAAATGGATTTGCGACGAATGAATTCATACGGGTCTGTACTGCCCTTAATCAGTAGCCGGACATACAGCGGTGAATCATAATGGGCCAGCAGGTGCATGCACTGAAGGCGCAGCATATACGAAGGGCTTTGGCAGAAGGTACTGTACAATAATTCGGGCATGCCGGGATATGACAGTTCATGCAGTTTGTAGAGGGCAAGTCCCTTCACGTCAAATTCGGGGGCCGTCTGCAGTTTGTTCAGCCAGTAGACAGGATCCGATGCGTAAAAATCAATATCCGGACTGTCTTCTCCGGCAAAGCGGAAGGTCGGGTCTCCTATGATGTGGGATTCAAGGATGTTCACATGCCTTGCCCACTCCCCTATCCGGCAACCCACGGCCAACAGTCCCATAAGATCCGAGGAAGATTTGTCCTGCAGTACGTTCACCGAATTGCCAAAGCAGGCAATCGTGCCGCTCCCTTTTGTCAGGATATAGCGGGTGGCGATGCAGTCGTCTTCACGGAAATCGGCGTTGTAACAGGCATCAAATATCACCATCCGGGCCTGCGGCCTGATGGCGGTAATATCGTCCAGCATAATCCCTTGCGCAGCGTCATACAGTGAATCCTGCACCCGTATGGCGGGATCGAAATACGTAGCCGTCCAGGTGGAATCTAATCCGTATTCCTTTTCGATCCGGCGCATGTAGTCGGTCATTTCGGAGGAACCTTCTGCAAACCTGCGGTAGCGCACCTGTTGCGCCATCAGTGAGCGCAGTGACCTCTGTCCATCGGTAAAATAAGCTTCTTCATGTGTGGCAGGCGGATTGCCCGTGATGTACTGGCGCTCGGGAACCCCGTGTTCATGGAACAGGAACAGGTCCACCTCTTTGCGCTGCAGTTCGCTGGTCAGCACGTCTTTAATGGTTTCAGGGTACATGTAGAACATATACAGCTTGGCGGTTTCTGCCGTACGGAACGCTTTAGGGAACTGTTCATTCAGGGTAACCTGTTCGTCTTTCCAGGCAGACAGGGAATTTGAAAAGGATCCTTCTCCCGTGTACGACACCACACAATCTGCCTTGTTGGCTTGTGCCTTTTCAGCTACCACCTTTTGCAGGTAATGGCGTATCTGGGCGTATCCCTCTTCACCGGGCAGCGAGGGTTTGATGCGCCCGGTATAAATATCGCAGGTTATTTCCTGCGGACCGCGACCGCTTAGGTTGTAATAAAAGAACAACGGCTGCAGGCTGTCCTGCTTCAGGAAATCAAACTGTAAGTCAAAATCGTCATAAAAGCGGTCAGAGGGCACCGACGATTCGCGCCACGGCATGGTCTGGTCCATCTTGAAAGCCGAGGTCATGTGTTGCGCCCTCCGCACCATGGGAATGGGAATCTGCCCTACAAAGACCGCCCCTTCCAGCGCTTTTTGCCGGTAATATTTCGCCAGCTGCGCCTTCACCTGCTCCGGTGTCTGCCAGTCCCCTGCCAGTACATACCCGGTAAGTCCGTCATTTTCAACAGCCTGGCGGTACGCTTCGATCGCTGCCTTGCAGGCCTGGTACGTAGCATTGTCTACCACAATGGCAAAACTTCTACGGACGGGCATTGGCGTCACTTCCAATGCTTTTCCGGTCAGCCGGCCAATGGTTTTAGCCAGTTCGTTCTTCACCGCCGGATCCTGTTCTGTGGCGTAGATTTCCCGGCAAGCGGCCACAATGTCGGCTTTGCGGAAAGAGAACATATACCATCCCAGCGTTTCGGCTGTTGTAACACGTTGTTCCTGTTTGCGCGAGGTGTCGCGCAGGAAGGAAAGCAGCGCATCTACCATTTGCACGTTCTGCTTGTTGCGTTGTGCAGGAATGGCCCAGCGCAGTTCTTTATCCGTAGCGTCTGGGTTGGCTATTACGGCCAGGTTCTCATCACGCGAATCCTGGGAATATTGCATGCTCTTGAGCAGAGCATTGAAGCTTTCCCCGGTTGGCCAAAGCGGATTTTTTGCCCGGTAAGCCATCGCAGCTGCTTCAAAAGTAGCATATGGTACCTGTTCAAATGCTTCGCGCAGGTGAAAGTTCACCCGCACAGTAGTCGTAGGATCAAAATATATCTCCATTACCGGCTCCAGCAGGTCTTCATCGCCCAGCAGATTGACTGTGAGCGCTCCCATACGTTGCAACAATTCGTAGTCATCGTGCAGGGCGGCCAATACAGCAGGTTTCAGGCAAGCATCGGCAATTTTCTTGTTTAAAGTAAAAGCCTCCAGCCGCACCATCGGGCTGGGATCGGACTGCTGAATGGCCAGCAATTCGGCAGAAGAAATGGCATTGTTTCGATACAGCATTCTTAAAGCCAGGGCTTTAAAGTCCCCTGTGGCAATAGACAACTGCCGGCGCCAGAAAACCGGATTCTCTGCCTGCTGCCGGATGTCCTTATCCAGGCAGGGTGTGCCGCTGGTATTGGCGAACGCATAGGTGGCATCGCCCAGCAAATGCAGTTCCAGGGTCATATTCATTTTAGCCCAGTTGCCCACGCAGACACCTCCCTGCAGCAGCCCAATCATTTCGTCAGGCCAGATATCCTGCAGGCTGTTCACCGTATTGCCGCGGGCTACTACCGTATTCCCTTCCTGGAACAGATAGCGTCCGCCAATATAGTCGTGGTAATAGAACGAACCGTTGTAGCAGGCGTCAAACATGACGAATTTGGCCTGTGGTGTATAGACCGCCATATCTTCCACACTCAGGTCCATGCTTGCCGAGTAGGCTGAATCCTGCCGGGTGATTTCAGGGTCAAACGCACCCTGGAACCAACTGTCGGTAATGCCGTATTCAGCTATGTATTCCGCTTTGGTGGCTGTTGTGTCTTTGGAACGGCGCAACCGGCCACGCAGAAAACTCTTCAGATAGTCAAAAGCAGATTGAATGCCGTTTACCTTAGAAGCCCCAAGGTATTGGGCATCTTCCGATCCGTGGTGGTGCAGAATGGCCACATCCAGATCAGGATCAGACATGGCTGCCATAAATCGGGGCCTTACCACTTCATCGAAATCGTAATTGATGAAATCAAAACGGTAACCGGGGATCGTGCCAAACCCGGCAAATTGCTGCCGCAGTGTCCAGGCTTCGTCCATACGGGCCCGCATGGAATCCGAATTGTACCCGTTCCCGGCAAACAATAGCACATGGTCGACGACTTCATTTTGTTCCCTCAGCCGCACCACTTTTTGCAGGTAGGCCGTCAACAAGGCATGACGGTCGGCTCCGGGTATATCGGGGACCACAATACGTGAAGAATATATATCGCAGGAAATCGTGTGGGGTGAATCGGCCCTGAGCGTATAATAATGATAATTCGGCTTGTCCTCATCCGCTTTGATGTAATCGAACCGCAAATCAAAATCATCATAGAACCTGTCAGAAGCCACCGAAGATTCTTTCCAGTCTCTGGTCTGGTCCATCTTAAAGGCCGAGGTCAGGTGCTGCGCATCGCGCACCATGGCTATGGGCACGTTGCCAATCAATATGGCCCCTTCCAGATTTTGGTTCTGATATAAATCATACAATTGCGCACGCAGTGAATCGGGATGACCCCAGCGGTCCAGCAGCAGAACCGTCTGTTTGCCCCCCTGTTCAATAGATTGCCGATATGCTTCTATAGCCGCGCCCGATTCTTTGTAACTTAGAGAATCGGCCACTATGGCAACACAAGTAAGTACAGTAAATAAAAAGTGCATAAAAGGAATTTATGTATAAGTTATAAGATTTTTCTTGCAGGTATCTGCCAGCAATCAAAAGGATTATAAAGCTAAGTATGGGTAGTTATGCCGCTACTGCTCACTATAATCGTAACTTACAGATACAGCACATGGGGTACTGGAATAAACCCCGCTTGTTCTTAAGGTAGTATAAAGGCAATACACCTACGCATAAGACAATCCCGTTGAGCCAGAATAAATTAAGTAGAGTGCGCATCTGAAACTGATGGTTTTAAGTCATGCAAAGATATTAAATATTGTACATCAGGCAACACATTTGTTAATTATTCCGCACAGATTAAGAATACGTGTCACTGCACCACAAGATCGGGAAGCTTTTTGGGTACGCCGAGGCTTCCCTTACCTTGTGGTGCAGCGACACTAAGCAGCTGGCATTCAAAGCGGTGCATCAAAAACGTTTGGCGCAGAATGAGTGCCGCGTACACCCCCCTGAAGGGAAAGATCAAGTCTGCGGGGCACCCGTGTCTGCAGATTTGGACGGGCTTTGCACCAGTTCTTCTGCTCTCTCTACTGCGAAACTGATATGACTGTAAATATTTTCGTGGCCTATTTTATCTGAAAATCCACTCTTGTCCAATACATTATGGACATTATCATTCACTCCCGACAGGACAATTTGTATGCCTTCTTTTTTTGACATTCTGAAAAAGCTTTGCAGGTTATGCAGACCGGTTGAATCCATAAACGGCACCTTTCTCATTCGTATGATCCGAACTTTTGGCTTATCGCGCATCTGTCTCATGCTTTCATCAAACTTGCTGGCAATACCAAAGAAGAACGGCCCGTCTATCTCGTACACTTCTACCCTCTCAGGAAGTATAAGTACTTCATCTTTATCATGTACATCGCTTTCGTGACTCAGGTCTACGGTATCTCTAAGTACAGAAACACTGGAGGTTTCTATTACACGCCTCATGAACAGGAACATGGCCAGCAGTAAACCCAGTTCAATGGCAACGGTCAAGTCAAAGAATACGGTCAGCAGGAAAGTGGTCAGCAATACAGCCACATCACTCTTTGGGTTTTTTAGCAAAGCGCGGAATGTTCTCCATTCACTCATATTATAAGCCACAATAATTAACACTCCGGCCAGGCAGGCCATGGGTATGTGTATTGTTAGCGGCCCCAGGAACAACAGGATGAGCAAAAGGACCACGGCATGAATAATGCCGGCAACGGGGGTTTGCCCGCCGTTTTTAATATTAGTCATGGTCCGCGCAATAGCTCCCGTAACTGGGATGCCTCCGAATAAAGGTACTACTATATTCGCTGCTCCCTGGGCTATCAACTCGGTATTGGAATCATGCCTTTTCCCTGTTACTCCATCGGCCACTGCTGCAGACAACAGGGATTCTATAGCTCCCAGTACGGCAATGGTAAAAGCCGGCGAAATAAGTTCGGTTATGGTCGTGAAGGTTATCGAAAGGCCTGTCGGCTGAGGCAAAGAGACCTCTATTGTGAAACGGTCACCAATCGTTTCAATGGAAGTATCCCCGGTAAAACGCCGGTACAGGTATACCAGTAGAGTCATCAGGACTATGGCGATCAGAGATCCCGGGATTTTATTGGTCAGACGCGGGGTATAAACAATTATCACAATACTTGCCAGGCCAACGATCAGCGATGTAAAGGATATTGAATTTATGTTAGTTACATAGGCACCCCATTTAGAAATAAAATTTGCGGGAACGTTTTCTATCTGCAATCCCAACAAATCCTTGATCTGCGTAGAAAAAATGGTCAGTGCAATACCACTTGTAAAGCCTACTATAATGGGATAAGGAATAAATTTTATGACACTGCCAAGCTTAAAAAACCCCATCAACAATAACAAAACGCCGGCAAGGAAAGTGGCTATGGCCAATCCTTCTACTCCGTAGTTCTGAACAATCCCGTATACAATAATTATAAAAGCACCTGTAGGACCTCCTATCTGAACCGTTGATCCTCCAAGTAACGAGACAATAACCCCCCCAATGATTGCCGTAATCAGGCCTTTTTCCGGACTTACCCCCGATGCAATCCCAAATGCAATAGCCAGGGGCAACGCTACTATCCCTACGATAATACCGGCCATCAAATCCTTCATAAACTTCTCCCTGGTATAGGATTTCATAGAAGTCAGAAGAGTCGGTTTGAATGCAAAGTTGTAATTACGAATTCTATTGATCATTGTTTTAGGTATTATTGGTTTAAACGATAAAACCCCCTGACTTTTTTTGGTCAAGCGTTCATTGCCCGCCGTGACTTGCCCCGGCTAAGCCCTCACTGCATTTAGGGATGGCTTGGGTGGGTGATCGTTATGGTAACGACTTTGGCCGGCGCCTTTAAACAAAAAACCCCTGACCTTTGCGGGTCAGGGGTTCGTTTAAGGGCGGCGGCTACCTACT
>LUZA01000073.1 GCA_001603455.1 Bacteroidales bacterium Bact_09
GCTATGGGGATTGCCTTTTAACCAAAAAAAGGGTCCGTTCGTCGGGTTTATCTCTATATTCACCGATTTCCTGTTGTGCTGGAAGTGGTCTGCCATTAGATTTGCGGCATATCTACTTAAATTTTAAATTATGGAAATTTTGGACAAACAGGAACCTGATATCACCGTCAATCCGGGACACAGGAACAATATTTCGGGAGGGATTGTCGTTGGACTTATCCTGATTCTGGCAGGTGCCATTCTGATCTTATCGAATACCGGATGGATCTCATGGGAGGTACGCCGCATTCTGCTCTCCTGGCAAATGCTGCTTATTGTTATAGGATTTATATCCCTGGCAAGAAAGCAGGTAACCCAGGGCATTATATTATTGGTCATAGGGATCGTTTTCATGTTGCCACGTATAGGATCCCTGCATCTTTTCCCCGGAGTGGAATGGTTTACAAAACTCAACTGGGGTAATTTATGGCCATTAATCCTTGTGGCAGTGGGAATCATGATCTTTTCGAAAGCCAGAAGGGGCGATCAGGCCTTTTGTGGAAACAGGCGCCATTCACCCCACCCTCATTCAAGAGGAACTGCACGCTTTGACAATGGATACGTAAATTATTCAATGATTTTCAGCGGATCTGACAATGTTTTTCTTGAATCCGTATTCCGCGGAGGCAATATTGAAAGTGTTTTCGGAGGGGCAACCCTGGATCTGAGAAAGACTACCCTGCAAGAAGGCGTATCTTACCTAAAAGTGTCATCTATTTTCGGTGGAATCACTTTATTTATTCCGGACGAATGGAACGTTGAGATTCAGAGTGATTCGATATTCGGTTCCTTTAAGGACAACAGACCTTTCACGGTCGATGTAGATAAAAATTCCAAGCTAATCATTAAAGCAGAATGTGTTTTTGGCGGTGGAGAGATCAGGTAAGTATAAGATAACGATAACAACGGGCATTGTTCTTTTGACAGCGCTCCTGTTCGCTTATCTGACCGGTTCCATAATATCTTTCGCCTGGTATGAAATACTTGCAGACGGGTTCATCATAGCTGCATGTATGACAGGATTGGGCCTTTTTATTTACAAGATGGATGCTTATGGCATGCCTTCTTATGTTCAAAGTATGATCTTCTGCGCAGGCATTGCCGGCATACCCCTTCTGATCATATACTTGTATCTTGACCCTGCCGCATTCCGTGTATTTATCCCTATTATTCCTTTACGGATCTTTATTTCTGTTCTCATATGCCTGATTTTTTTATTTCTAAGAAAAGCCGGAATAGCTAATCAAACCAATGAGCCCCACTCAGAAAAGCCCGCTCCCGGACCTTTGTCAACGAAAAAATATCCGGACAAAATACTTGTACGGTTGGGGACGGGCATTAAAGTAATTCCTGTGGGCGATTTGCTATATATACAGGCAGACGGAGATTATGTGTGGCTGGTAGCTAGGGATGGAAAATGGCTGAAAGAGGAAACCATGAAACACCTTCAGGAAACACTTTCGCCGACACAGTTCGTCAGGATCCACCGTTCCTTCATCGTAAACGTTTCCAAAATCAGCCGTATTGAACGTTACGGACAACAACAGCTGATCATCCTGACAAACGGGGAATCCATCAGAATAAGCGCCTCGGGATACAGAACCCTCAAGGAGGCGTTGGGTTTTTGAGACCAGATTTTGTTTTTTGCTTACCTTTGTAAAAAAAAGAGATGGATTACAAAATAAAGGATCTGGGACTTGCCGGTTTTGGGAAAAAAGAGATCGCGCTGGCAGAAGCGGAAATGCCGGGACTCATGGCATTGCGACGCCGTTATGAGGAACAGAGACCCCTGCAGGGAGCTCGTATTACAGGAAGCCTGCACATGACCGTACAAACAGCCGTTTTGATAGAAACGCTCAGGAAGCTGGGAGCAGATGTCCGTTGGGCCTCATGCAATATTTTTTCTACCCAGGATCACGCGGCTTCAGCCATGGCTGAAGCCGGGGTTCCTGTTTTTGCCTGGAAAGGGGAAACGCTGGAAGATTACTGGTGGTGCACTTTGCAGGCTCTGTCTTTTCCTAATGAAACAGGCCCTCATATGATCGTGGATGATGGAGGGGATGCCACTTTGCTTATTCACAAAGGCGTTGAAGCCGAAAGGAATCCTTCTGTTCTGGATAAACTCAACGGAAATACAGAAGAAAAAG
Source organism: Bacteroidales bacterium Bact_09 (assembly GCA_001603455.1). Taxonomy (GTDB): domain Bacteria; phylum Bacteroidota; class Bacteroidia; order Bacteroidales; family UBA932; genus DMER64. The sequence continues at coordinate 2,187 of LUZA01000073.1, forward strand.
TGATCGCAACCTTGTTGCGCACTACCCTCCGGGAAAATCCAGGCATGTGGACCCGCATGGCTGCAGGAATGAAAGGCGTTAGTGAAGAAACCACTACCGGAGTTCACCGGCTGTACCAAATGTTCGAAAAAGGAGAACTCTTATTCCCGGCCATCAACGTGAATGATTCGGTAACCAAATCAAAATTTGACAACCTGTACGGCTGCCATGAATCCCTGGCCGATGGGATCAAGCGTGCGACAAACGTAATGATCGCCGGTAAAGTAGTGGTTGTCTGCGGTTACGGAGATGTGGGAAAAGGGTGTGCCCGGAGCATGCGGTCGTACGGAGCGCGTGTGATCGTTACAGAGATCGACCCCATTTGTGCATTGCAGGCTTCTGTAGAAGGGTTTGAAGTACGGAAACTGGAAAACTGCCTGGAAGAAGGTCGCATTTTTGTTACAGCCACTGGAAATTGTGATGTGATCCGTATGGAACATATGGAAAAAATGCGGAATCAGTCCATCGTATGCAATATCGGACATTTTGACAATGAAATACAGGTAGATGCCCTTATACAATATCCGGGTATCAGAAAAGTCAACATCAAACCCCAGGTAGATCAGTTCATATTTCCTGACGGCCGTTCCATTATACTACTGGCAGAAGGAAGACTTGTGAACCTGGGGTGTGCCACTGGACATTCCTCGTTTGTAATGAGCAACTCTTTCTCCAATCAGGTTCTGGCCCAGATCAGTCTCTGGAATACAGGATACAAATTGGGAGTTTATCAGCTCCCCAAAAAGCTGGATGAAGAAGTAGCACGCCTTCACCTGGATTACCTGGGAGCCGAACTGACCCGGCTTAACGGAAAACAGGCAGATTACATAGGGGTGCCCGCAGATGGACCTTTCAAACCGGATTATTACAGATATTGACCATTATGACAAAATCACGCACCAAAATCACTGACATCCTGAAGATGCAGCCCGGAGTCCCCGTACTTGTAAAGGGATGGGTCCGCACCAAAAGAGGCAACAAAAAAATCACTTTCATTGCCCTGAATGACGGCTCCACGATCCACAACGTACAAGTTGTATGCGACATGAGCCAGTTCAAAGAAGAGGAGCTCCGTCCCGTTTCAACCGGAGCCTGTCTGCGGGTAGAAGGACTATTGGTCCCTTCCCTGGGAACAGAACAGTCTGTAGAAATCCAGGCCAGGGAAATTGAAGTTTATGGGACAGCCGATCCAGCCGTTTATCCCCTGCAGAAGAAGGGACACAGCATGGAATTCTTAAGGGAAATTGCACACCTCAGACCCAGGACAAATACTTTTGGCTGTGTTCTCAGGATTCGTCACGCTATGGCTTATGCCATACATAAATATTTTAACGACAAAGGATTCGTTTATCTCCATACCCCTATCATTACGGCATCTGATTGTGAGGGTGCCGGGGCTATGTTCCAGGTGACAACCCTGGACATGAACGATCCTCCCAAAGGAAAGGACGGCCAAGTGGACTATTCTCAGGATTTTTTCGGCCGCCAGACAAGCCTGACCGTCAGCGGCCAGCTGGAGGGAGAACTGGGAGCCATGGCCCTGGGGGAAATTTACACGTTTGGTCCTACATTCCGTGCCGAAAACAGCAATACGCCCAGGCATCTGGCTGAATTCTGGATGATCGAGCCGGAAATGGCTTTTTATGATATCCGTGACAATATGAACCTGGCAGAAGACTTTATCAAATACCTGGTGAGGTATGCCCTGGAAAATTGTGCCCCGGACCTGCAGTTCCTCAACAACATGATAGATAAAGATCTTATTGAACGACTGGAAAGTGTATGTGACACTACTTTTGTACGCCTTACCTATACAGAAGGGATCGAAATCCTGGCCTCGTGCGGACAACCCTTTGAATATCCGGTATCGTGGGGAATAGACCTGCAAAGTGAACATGAAAGATACCTGGTCGAAAAACACTTTAAACGTCCCGTAATCCTGACCGATTACCCTAAAGAGATCAAGGCATTTTACATGAAAGAAAATTCCGACGGCAAAACGGTAAGGGCCATGGATGTTCTGTTTCCGAAGATTGGTGAGATTATAGGGGGATCACAACGCGAAGAGGATCTGGATACGCTCGTTAGGAGAATCCGGGAAATGAACATGTCCGTGGAAGGACTGGATTGGTATTTGGATACAAGGCGTTTTGGAACAGCACCCCATTCCGGTTTCGGTCTGGGATTTGAAAGGCTTCTTCTTTTCATAACAGGAATGACAAACATCAGGGATGTTATACCCTTCCCCCGCACACCAAAATTTGCAGAATTCTGATCATGTTGATAATTGGCATCGCCGGTGGGACCGGATCGGGAAAAACAACAGTTGTAAACAAGATTCTTGAACGGCTGGATCAGACCAAGGTAACTGTGATACCTCAGGATTCCTATTATAAGGACAATTCGCACATCTCACTCGAAAAAAGGCAGGAATTGAATTTTGATCACCCGGAATCGATCGACTGGGCGCTGATGGTAGAACATCTCCAACGACTGAAAGCAGGATATTCCATTGAGCAACCTATGTATTCGTACATCACATGCACCCGGTCAAAGGATACCATCCACATTGAACCCACGCAGATTATCATTGTGGAAGGTATCCTCATTTTTACCGACCCACCTCTAAGGGAATGTCTGGATATGAAGGTCTTCGTGGATGCAGATCCCGATGACAGGCTTTCAAGGGTTATTTCCAGAGATATAGTAGAAAGGGGGCGTTCGGTCAACAAAGTACTGGAACGCTATGAAAAGACGGTGAAACCCATGCACCTTCAATTCATAGAGCCCACCAAACGCTATGCCGACATCATAGTGCCACAGGGAGGACATAATACAGTGGCAATCAACATGCTTATTTCAACCATTGAACAGGCCCTGCGCTACAGGTAAGTTTTTTGTGATGAAAAAGGAAATAAGAACAGGACTTTACCTGACCATCATTGTACATCTGATCGCGCTGATCATCATCTTATCGCTTCAGATCTCATCTATGGTGCGCAACGAGTCCTCTTTTGTACTTGATTTCACACAACAGGAAGAATTAGAGGCAGAGCAGATGCGTGAAAACATGAGAGCCCAGATAAGCGCAGAACTGGAAGACATGATATCCGGGATACAGAGGCAATCCAGAAATGTCGCCGTGGATGCAACACAGAGGAATCGTATCCTGAAAGATGACCGGTATGCAGATCCGTCAAAGGTCTATCAGGAAGCGGAAGAATTGCAAAAAAAACTTGATGCCGCCCGAAGGGCGTTAGAGGAACAGGGTGGTAACGAAACCGTGGCGACTGCCGGAAATGAAGAAAAAAAACAGGAGGCAAAACCCTACACCGGACCTGCTGTTCTGGAGTATTTGCTGGAAGGAAGAAAAGCCATGAGTTTGCCTATCCCGGTCTATAAATGCCTGGGAGGCGGTGATGTAACCGTTTCGATACAGGTGGACAGAAAAGGTTATGTACAAAGGGCTTCCATAGTGGATGCCTATTCATCCCAGGACCGGTGCCTGCAGGAATTTGCCCTGCGTGCGGCCAGACAAAGCCGATTCACCGCTTCTGTCCAGGCCCCTCCCCTGCAACCGGGAGAAATTGTATACCGTTTTATTCCTCAGTAAGTATTTATTATGTAATTTTGACACGTGAACGAAAGGGAATTTCAGGAAATAAAAAATTTACTGGCACAGCTCTCAAACAAGATCGATGCGCTTTACGATCCCGCGCCGGTAACCGGACCAATAAGTGATTTTGAACTGGAAACCAGCCCGGACCCGGAAGAAAAACCTATTCCGGAGACACCCGCGCCGGATCCGGACAATGCTGCCGCAAAACCTACCTATTTATCCGCCGGTACCGTGGGAGAACTGTTTTCTGATATGGCCAGGCGTCCGACCGTAGCCGATTCACTGGCAAAAACAAGAAAAAAGGGCCCCTTAAAGGAGCGTATTCCGCTCAATGACAGATTTCTGTATATGAAAACCTTGTTTTCAGGGGACAACAGTCTTTATGAAAAAACACTGACTGACCTGCAGTCAATGGATAACATGCAACAGGCAGAAAAATACCTGGCCTTGCATTTTCCCTCCTGGGAATTATCAACTCCAGCAGTACAGAAATTTCTCAGTCAACTGGAAAATGTGTTCTAAACTGATCATAGTACCAACCCCTATCGGGAATCTGGAAGATATCACATTACGTGCCCTGAACGTGCTCAAAGAGGCTGATCTGATCTTGGCCGAAGACACACGTACCAGCAGTATTCTGTTGCGCAAATACGGGATCACCACGCATATGGAGTCTTTCCATAAATTCAATGAACACAAGCAAACCGGTCCGGTTCTGGAAAAGATCCGGCAGGGAACGCTCGTCGCCCTGATCAGCGATGCAGGGACGCCCGGCATATCGGATCCCGGATTCATGCTTGTTAGGGAATGTATAGCAGCAGACATTCCGGTTGAATGCCTTCCGGGAGCGACAGCCCTTATCCCGGCTCTGGTGAATAGCGGATTTCCCGCAGACCGTTTTTGTTTTGAAGGATTTCTCCCCCTAAAGAAAGGAAGGTGTACCAGGCTGGAATCACTGGCACACGAATCACGCACAATCATCATGTACGAATCTCCATTCCGGCTGGTCAGGACACTGGAACAACTCGCACAGGTCGTGGGATCAGACCGACAGGCATCGGTAAGCAGGGAATTGACCAAGATACACGAGGAAAACAGGCGTGGAACATTGTCAGAGCTATCTCTGTGGTACAGGGATCATACCCCAAAAGGTGAAATAGTCATCGTGCTGAAGGGAAGAGGGAAGGATCATGAAATGGGGCAATAAACATCATTACATCTTACATGCCACAGGAGTAGCCGGCATACTAGTCCTGCTTATCTTAAAGGTAATATGCAACGACAGGTCTGTGGGCAGTAACGAGGTGCCCCGGCAGATAGAAGAGGCATTTATCCAATATGGCAGGAACGCAACGGTAAAGGCAGAACCGGCTATAGAAGATACTGTCAGAAAGACGGGAAAGGAGGCCAATGATGTTTACCTGCCCGTTCCTGAGAAATCTAAAAATCCCGAACCATACATTCCGCATACCAGTCCCCGGATTGAACTTAACACCGCAGACAGTGCCGAACTGGTTAAGTTATATGGTATTGGACCTTATTATGCATCCAGAATACTGCATTACAGGGAAAAATTGGGTGGTTTCGCCATCCCGGAACAACTGCTCGAGGTACCAGGCATAGACAGGGAAAGGCTGGAAGGATTCTATGACAACATTTTTACCGATACATCCTTTATCAGGAAAATGGATATCAAGACCTCCGGGGAGGACCAGCTGGCTGGTCATATTTACATTGGAAAATATCTGGCAAGATGTATAATAAGATACCGGGAAACTGCCGGTACAGATTCCTGCACCCTGGAACATCTGGTCCGGGATAAGATTCTTTCGAAAGAACAGGCACGTAAAATAGGCTGGTATCTGCATTGAGTGGTGTTTTTTTTTATATTTGTCAGATATAAAATTTTCAAACACCTATTCATCCTATGAGTATTCTGGTAACTAACAACGTGGTGAAGCGCTTTGAAGGGCACCTGGCGTTGGATAAAGTCAGTATAGATGTCCCTCGCGGAAAAATATTCGGACTACTGGGCCCAAACGGAGCAGGCAAAACCACCCTGCTTAGAATTATCAATCAGATCACAGCCCCGGATAGCGGGAATGTGTTATTTGATGGTCATCCCCTGACTGCAGACGATGTTTTTCGCATTGGATACCTTCCCGAAGAAAGGGGGTTATATAAAAAGATGAAAATCGGAGATCAGGCCATGTACCTTGCCAAACTCAAGGGAATGTCCCATGCCCGTGCCATGGCCAGCCTCAAATCCTGGTTTATACGCTTTGGTATACAGGCCTGGTGGAACAAAAAGATCACTGAGTTGTCCAAAGGGATGGCCCAGAAAGTTCAATTTGTCACAACAGTCATGCACGACCCCGTACTGCTCATCCTGGACGAACCTTTCAGCGGATTTGACCCTATTAACGTAGACCTTATCCGCAATGAGATGATCAGGATGAAAGAAAACGGCACTTCCGTTATACTCTCCACCCACAATATGGAATCGGTGGAAGAGATGTGTGACGAAATCGCCCTTATAGACAATGCCCGTCTTGTGGTATCGGGAAAGGTTCATGACATCCGCCGTATACATGGTGATAACCATATAGAGATACTTTACAGGGCATCGGCACCACTGGAACTTCAACGTATTGAAAATGTGCCCTTTAGCATCATTTCACAAGGACAGAAGGACGGCTCATACCAAATGGTAGTTGCTCCGGAAGCCGGACATGACACAAATGAAATACTAGAGGCTCTGATGCCTCATATAAGCATAATTGGCATGAGAGAGATCATTCCGCGTATGCACGACATTTTCATTAAACTCGTCACTAATAAGGAGGAAAGACAATGAATATCAAAAAGATAAATTTAATTGTCGGCAGGGAATTCTCTATCCGGGTGAGAAAAAAATCGTTTCTCATCGCCACCTTTCTTACACCATTGCTAATGGCCGCACTGATCACCGTTCCGACCCTAATGACCACGGTCAAGGACAACCGGGAAAAGATCATAGAAGTGATCGATCCGTCGGGTATAGGCCGGTCTGTGCTAGAAGATCAGACCCATACCACATTCCGGTTTGCAGAAGACGGGGATCTGGAACATTACAAACTGACGTTCGACAGCCGGAACATCCACGCAGTTTGTGTCATAGAAGAAGCCCAGCCGAATAATGTGGAAGTGAAGATGTACAGTACCGGTCAGATAGACCAGGACATCCAGAGATATATCTCTAAACAGATTGGCGGGGAAGTGGAAAGACGCAAACTGGAATCATATAACATCCCACAATTGAAGGAGATCATGGAAAACATCCGGACCAACATCCAGGTGAAATCCTTTACCTGGACAGAAACGGGTGATGAAAAGGAAACCATCACGGAAGTTTACATGGCTATTGCCTATCTGAGCAGCTTCCTGATCTACATGTTCATCTTCATGTACGGGTCCATGGTTATACGGGGAGTAATAGAAGAGAAGACCAACCGCATAGTGGAAGTTATCATATCCTCTGTAAAACCCGTTGAACTCATGCTGGGCAAGATCGTGGGAATTGCCCTGGTGGCATTGCTGCAGTTCCTTTTATGGATACTTCTGACACTGATAATCCTGCTTGTTGTCATGGCCATTGTCGGATCTGGGGCCGTATCCGAGATGAGCCAGGCTGCACCGCAGGTACAGGGGGGATTGGCTGGAGCGATCGCTTCTTTCGATACAGGAAACGGGCTCCTGACAGGCATAGCCAGTACGTTATCACAGATCCATGTGGGAAAATTCCTGCTGAGTTTCTGCCTGTATTTCATAGGAGGGTATCTGATGTATGCCTCGATGTTTGCGGCTATCGGATCTGTATCTGATGCCGAGACCGACACGCAGCAATTCCAGCTACCCATAACCATTCCCCTGATTCTGGGACTTTTCATCATGATGCATACGTTCCAGCATCCTGACAGCTCCCTGTCTGTCTGGGCTTCGATCATTCCCTTTACTTCACCTATGGTGATGCTGGCCCGCCTTCCTTTTGGAGGAGTTCCCCTCTGGCAGTTGATCATATCGATCCTGATTCTTTTCCTCACATTCCTGGCCGCAGTCCATTTTTCGGCCAAGATCTACAAAGTCGGGATCCTGATGTACGGAAAAAAAGTAACCTGGAAAGAATTATGGAAATGGATGCGGTACAAAAACGGATAAGCAGGTTTTTCCTGTGTGTTATACTGATACTGACTGCCGGTGTGGTCATATCCCCGGCCCAGACCATCAAGGCCACGCGCGTGTTGATGGACACCTCGGTTTATCAACAGAAAGCCTCACCTGCTGTCCGGAAGATCATGCAGAAATATGCCCCGGAGCTGAACCGGAAAATGAATCAGGTAGTTGGCTACACAACCGTCTCAATGGATTCATACCCGCCTGAAAGCCCGTTATCCAACATGGCGGCGGATGCTCTTCTATCCATTGCCAGAAGGCATTACGGTATAGATCAAGTGGATTTTGCCATGACCAATTTTGGAGGTATCAGATCTTCTTTCCCCAAGGGAGATCTGACGCTGTACTATATTTACTCGGCTTTCCCCTTCGAAAATGCATTAGTACTGGTAACGCTGAAAGGAAGTCAGGTCAGGGAGTTGTTTGAGTTCTTTGCTCAAACCCGGGTTGAAGCCCTTGCCGGAGTTCGTCTTAAAATCGATGACCATAAGATTACAGAGCTGCTGATTAACGGACAACCGCTTCAGGAGCATAGGACCTATAGACTGGCAACCATTGACTTCTTGCTGACTGGGGGAGACAGGATGACTTCTTTGAAAAATAACCTGGGAGTGGATTATTCCGGGATAACCCTACGGGATGTAATCCTGGAATATATTGGCGTTTTTACAAAAAACGGAGAACCTGTTCCTGCCAGGAAAGATGGGCGCGTAGTAATAAATAATGCTGACTGATTATGAAAAAAAATAAATTACATAAAATTTCTCTCATTTTCTTTTTAGCATTTCCCTTCCCTGTTATGGGCCAGGACGTGGTGATCGTTCATACCAATGATTTCCACAGCCAGATAGAACCCTTTGTCTCTGGAAGGGACGCCGGGACCGGAGGCTTGCTGAGCCTTTCCGGGTACCTCGAGGAAATGAGGAAAGAACATCCCGACCTGCTATACCTGGATGCAGGCGATTATAACCAGGGAACACCTTATTTTAACCTTTTCGGAGGAATGGTAGAAGTAGAATCCATGAATGCGCTCGGACTGGACGCAACGGTCCTGGGGAACCATGAATTCGACAATGGGCTTGAAGACCTCGTAAAGAGGCTTAAGAAAGCAGATTGCCATATTCTGTGCGCCAACTACGATATCAGGTACCGGCCCCTTAGAAGAATCGTCAAGCCATACGTTATTTTCAATCTTGGTCAGAAAAAAGTGGGTGTCATTGGACTGACAATAGATCTCAAAGGACTGACTTCCAACGAAGTGCTTCGCAGGATGCATTACAAAGATCCCATTCAGATTGCTAACCGCCTGGCATCTAGATTAAAAAGAAAAGGTTGTGACCTGATTATCTGCCTTACGCACCTGGGGCTTAAGGGAGACATTGAACTGGCAACGCAATCACGGACCATAGACCTGATCATTGGAGGACATTCGCATACCTTCCTTAAAGAGCCTGTCATACAGCCAGATATGGACGGAAAGAAAGTTGTGATTGTGCAAACCGGGGCTTATGGGGTATATGCAGGGCGCATTGATATAACGTTTTAAACCAGATTTCAATATGTTTCTGGAAACTCAAAAATGGAACGGACGGATAGAAGTGATCTGTGGATCCATGTTTTCGGGAAAAACAGAAGAATTGATCCGTAGGCTCAAAAGGGCAAAATTCGCCAATCAAAGGGTGGAAATATTCAAACCCCGGATTGATCAAAGGTATTCCCGGGAAGAAGTTGTCTCGCATGACAGTCATTCCATTCCTTCCACACCAGTTGATTCGGCCGAAAGCATCCTCCTGCTGGCCAATAATGTAGATGTGGTAGCCATAGATGAAGCACAATTCTTTGATCAAAACCTGGTAAGGGTCTGCCAAATACTGGCTAATAACGGTATCCGGGTGATCGTTGCCGGGCTTGATATGGATTACCTGGGTAATCCTTTCGGCCCCATGCCGAATCTTATGGCAGTCGCAGAACATATAGTTAAAGTACATGCCATCTGCCTGCGATGCGGCGATCCTGCGCAGTATTCACACCGGTTGAGTGATAGCACACGATTGGTTGAATTGGGCGAAAAAGACGTTTACGAACCCCTATGCAGACATTGTTTTAATCTGATACAAAATGAGTGCAAATCAATTCACACACCTGGAAATTAATGTTTCAAATATCAAACATAACCTCAGGTATTTCCGTTCATTTTTGAGCGAGAAAACAAAAATGCTGGTATTGGTAAAAGCGTACGGATATGGTCACGGCATTGGAGATTTTTCACGTATTCTGGAAAACAACGGCATAGACTACCTGGCCGTTGCCTTTCCCAATGAAGGAATCGCCATTCGGCAGGCCGGCGTTCAGCTACCGGTAATCGTACTATCTGCGGGAATGGAAGACTATCCCCTCCTGATACGTTACCGGCTGGAACCCAGCCTGCCCTGCCTGGAAACCTTCCGGCGTTTTCAAAGCGAAGCCGCTGCTCTGGGAGAACATGGGTATCCGGTACATATAAAACTCGACACAGGGATGCACCGGCTGGGATTTGAAAAGACAGAACTCGAAGCACTGGCAAAAGAACTGCCGTTGGCCAGGTCGGTCAGGATTGCATCTGTTTTTTCTCATTTTGCGGCATCGGGAGATCCATCACAAGATGATTTCACCAAGACACAGATAGCCCGTTTCCAGGCACTGTCCTCTTTCCTGGCCTCTTATCTGGATTATATGCCCCTTCGCCACCTGCTCAATTCTCCGGGAATAGAACGGTTTGCAAAAGAAGCACAATACGACATGGTCCGCTTGGGTATTGGTCTATACGGTATGTCATATGTTGACCGGAGCCTTCTCAGGCCGACGGCTTACCTCAAAACACCGATCTTACAAGTCAAAACAGTAAGGCAGGGGGAAACCATCGGCTATGCACGAGCTGGTAAAATTACAGTTCCAGCCGCAAAGATTGCCACCCTGGCCATTGGGTATGCAGACGGGGTCAACCGCCACCTGAGTGCAGGTAAGGCCTGTTTTTCTGTGAACGGCCACAGAGCTCCGACTATTGGGAATATATGTATGGACATGTGCATGATTGATGTTTCGGGTATCGATGTAAAACCCGGAGATATGGTCACTGTTTTTGGTGATGATCCCACCATTTTCGAACTGGCTGACATTCTCGGAACCATTCCTTATGAAATACTGACGACTGTCGCTCAACGTGTTTCGAGGGTCTATGTGTTCTGATCAGACCATCATTTTACATATCATTTCTTTTAACAGGTCACCATCCCCGGCTTCTCCCCTGTCCGAGGATTTATAGAGACTATCGTAAGCACATAACAATTCCATCGCCCTGATTGTTCGGGGAAAGGTAAAGAAACGCGCTGCCTGTAACGTTTCCCTGAAGAAATAGTAATTTCCACCCATAATCTTTGCGATTTCTTCTACGGGAAGAGCCGGATTTTCCATTCTCAGGGCATGGAACTTCAGGATTCTGGACAATTGTGTATATAAAAGACTGACGATCATTATCAGTGGATATTTTTTTTCATTGTCCGCAAAGTATTGCAATATGGGTTGAACCTTGGCAAAATTACCGTCCGTCAGATGCCTGAACATTAAAAAAGGACTGAAATCCCTATTGATCCCAACCGATCGTTCCACCATGTCCGTGGTGATCGCCCAGGTCCCCTCGGGGATCAAGATGAAGAGCTTTTCCAGTTCCATCACTATCCGTTGCAGATCTGTTCCCAGATAATCGGCCAGCAGACGGGTCGCCTGTGGTTCTATGCTTGTATTTTTTTCCTGTAGATAAGCGGTGATCCAGTCCGGTATTTCGTAATCCCTCAAAGAGACCGATTCCAGGATTTCACAATATTTCTGTGCTGTTTTCCAGAATTCAGTCCGCTTATCAACCGATTTGCCCATAAAACAAAGTATCAGCACACAGGCAGGATTCATAGATTTTAGATAAGCCGATAACGTATCCAGCCCTTTGAGCTGTTGCGCTTCCTTGACTATGATGACCTGCCTGGAAGCCATCACGGGATATCTCCTTGCATTATCTGTAATCTGCATCACAGTGACATCCTGACCGTACAGGATCATCTGATTGAATGCCTTCTCGTCTTCGGTCAGCGCATAGGCCGCTATATGCGAGGCTATTTTGTCCACATAATAAGGTTCCTCCCCCATGAGCAGGTAGCAGGGTTTGTATCTGCCCTCACTCAGATCTTTCATGATCCGCCTGAATGAAGATATAGTTTCTTTTGCCTTCGTTTTAGCCATAAGACAAATTTACATAAATTTGCACAATGAACAGCCCGTCTGTCATATATTGTTCCGTTAGAAAAAAATGGGTCGAACGAACTCCTGAGGAAGAAGTCCGGCAGCATATCATCAAGCACTTGCATATTGTATGCGGGGCTCCCCTGCATCTGATGACCTGCGAGTATCCTGTACATTTTCTGAACCACCGGGCAGACCTTGTGGTTCATGACAGAAACGGAAATCCCCTGATATTGGCAGAATTCAAGTCTCCTGCAGTGACGACAGATAGCAAGACCATCGAGCAGCTTCGCCGGTATAATTCCCATATAATGGCGCCATATCTGCTCATGAGCAACGGTACAAATACATTTTTCTGGAAATTCAATGAGGCAACGCTTACTTACGAATCCATGAAGGATATCCCTGCATATGAAGAACTACTCTAAATCTTCCGTGATAAAAGCACCCCTGAAATCCAGGATATTCAGGATAGTATCCCAACAGGCGGCATTAAAAAATGTTCGCGCTTTTGTTATTGGGGGGTATGTACGAGATTATGTTTTAAAAAGGCCTACCACAGATATTGATATCGTAGTAGAAGGAGACGGTATGGAACTGGCTTTGGCCGTAGCATCTGTTTTGAATGTTAACACATCGCTTTTCAGAAATTTTGGGACGGCTATGTTAAGGTATCGTGGGATGGAAATCGAATTTGTGGGGGCGAGAAAAGAATCTTACCGTTCAGATTCCCGGAAACCTTTAGTAAAGAACGGGACAGTGGAAGATGACCAGAAAAGACGCGATTTTACTATTAACGCCATGGCTTTCAGCCTGCAGGAGAATGATTATGGGACACTGACCGATCCTTTCAACGGTCTGAAAGACCTTCGTGACAAAATAATAAGGACTCCTCTGGACCCGGATACAACATTCAGCGATGACCCTTTACGGATGATCAGGGCGATCCGTTTTGCAACTCAGCTGGAATTTATCATCGATAGCGATTCTTTCGCTTCCATAACCAGAAACACTGCGCGGATCCATATAGTATCCCAGGAAAGAATCACGGCCGAATTACAAAAGATCATGGCTTCACGCAAGCCATCCATAGGATTCAACCTTTTAGAAGAAAGCGGGCTTCTCTCGATCATCCTGCCCCAGGTGGCATCTCTCAGGGGTGTGGAAACCTTGGAAGGAAAAGGTCATAAGGAAAATTTCAGCCACACTATGGAAGTGCTTGACAATGTGGCATTTGCAAGTGACAACATATGGCTGCGCTGGGCAGCTTTGCTGCACGATGTAGGAAAACCACCCACAAAACATTTCGACAAGGAGGCGGGCTGGACTTTTCATGGTCATGACTTTATTGGAAGCAAAATGGTCCCGACTATTTTCCGGGAACTCAAACTTCCGTTGGGAAATGAAATGAAATATGTCAGGAAGCTGGTACAACTGCACCTGAGACCGATCGCCCTGGTCAATGAAGTAAGCGATTCCGGTGTACGCAGACTTCTCTTTGACGCCGGAGAAGACATAGATGATCTGATGCTGTTATGCCGCGCTGATATCACATCAAAAAATCCTAAAACCGTCAAGCGTCATATGGAAAACTTCAACCTGGTCAGCCAAAAACTTATAGAAGTAGAGGAAAAGGATGCCATCCGGAATTTCCAACCCCCCATCTCGGGCGAAATCATCATGAAGACATACGGACTGTCTCCGTGCCGTGAAGTAGGGCTGATTAAGGATTTTATTAAGGAAGCTATACTGGATGGCAAAATCGGCAACAACTTTGATGAAGCCTGGAAACTGATGAAGCAACGTGCCACAGAACTGGGTATCAGCGAAGCAAGTGCATAAGTTCCTCCCTTGTTCGGACATCTTTTAGGAAAGCGCCTGTAAAAGCGGAAGTTACCATTTTTGAATGCTTTTTCTGGACACCGCGTATCTGCATGCACATGTGTTCGGCCTCTATCACGACCGCTACTCCCATGGGAGTTAGTGTCTGCTGAATGCAATCACGGATTTGCACCGTCAAACGTTCCTGTATCTGGAATCTTCTGGCATAGGTTTCGACAACCCGGATGATCTTACTCACTCCTGTTATAAAACCATTGGGGATATATGCCACATGTGCTTTTCCGTAAAACGGGAGCATATGATGTTCACACAGGGAGTATATTTCAATATCCTTAACCAGTACCATCTGCTGGTATTCTTCACGGAATCTGGCGGAATTGAGAATGGCAGCGGGATCCTCCAGATATCCCTTGGTCAGGAACTGCATGGCCTGCGCTACCCTTCGGGGTGTTCTGAGCAAGCCTTCCCTTTGTGGGTCTTCACCCAGCAGTTTGAGCACTTCTCTGTAATGTTCTTCCAGTTTCTTTGTTGTTTCGGGAGTATAATGGTCATTGTTGATATAAGACATGGTATCAGAAATGGTTTAAGGGTACAAAAATACAAAAAAAAGGGTATTCGCTGATTATACTTAAACTTTCCCTATACGTAAGAGTCAAATGAAATAACCTGTTATTGGCTAACAATTATTTTTTGTACATTCGCAGCTATGGAAAAAGAAGTACTAATCAGGATAAGGCGGATCAGGAAGATCTACAAGGTAGGAAATCAGGAAGTTCGTGCATTAAACGGAGTTGATCTGGAAATCAGAAAAAACGAATATGTGGCGATCATGGGACCTTCGGGGTCCGGGAAATCCACTCTCATGAATTTGCTGGGATGTCTTGACACTCCCACCGAAGGGACGTATATCCTGAACGGGATCGATGTCAGCCAAATGCGTGATGATCAGCTCGCAGAAGTAAGAAATAAAGAGATCGGATTCGTTTTTCAATCTTTCAACCTTCTGCCCAGGTACAATGCCCTGAATAACGTAGCATTGCCCCTGATTTATGCCGGATTACCCAAACAGGAAAGAGAGCGGGAAGCTAAAAAAGCTCTTATGAACGTTGATCTTGGGGACAGGATGGATCACAAACCCAATGAACTGTCGGGCGGACAAAAGCAAAGGGTAGCCTTAGCCCGTGCCATGGTCAACAATCCGTCCATTATATTGGCCGATGAGCCTACCGGGAACCTGGATACAAAAACGTCACTTGACATTATGGCACTTTTTGAACAGGTTTATGCTAAAGGAAATACCATTATCCTGGTAACACACGAGGAGGATATCGCCCGCTATGCCAGACGAGTAGTAAGGCTTAGAGACGGACTTGTTGAAAGCGATCAGATAAACAGCAACCCTGTATTGACCGATTTATGAGTAAGATTTACACCGGCAAGGGAGATGGGGGAACAACATCTCTTTCGGACGGAAGCAGGATATCAAAAGCCCATCCGCGGGTAGCAGCCTATGGCAAAACAGATGAACTCATCTCCTGGCTGGGACTGATCCGCTCCCAGCCGGAACTTTCATCTGACAAGATGCCGCAGGATATTGACACTTCTTTGAGAACCATCCAGATCCACCTGATGCATCTTGCAAGCATTCTGGCATCTGCCAATCCTGCCCGTCAAAAGGGCTATGACTTTAAAGCTGCCATTGTTTTCCTGGAGAAGTCAATTGACAGGATGCAAGCACATATACCACCGCTTAAATCGTTTATACTTCCCTATAAACCAAATATTTCCTCACAAATTCATATTGCCCGTACCATCTGCCGTGAAGCAGAACGTCATATTGTAGCTCTTGGCACGGATATTGTCGGCGCACATATGCTGACATATATCAACCGCTTGTCAGACTACCTGTTTGTTCTGGCTCGGTTTGTTGTTGTAACCACAGGTTGCAAAGAAGACTTTTTTGTATAACTTTGGTCACATTTTTTAATCTTGTATCAATGTACTGGACACTTGAATTGGCATCAAAACTGGAAGACGCTCCCTGGCCCGCAACTAAGGATGAGCTTATTGATTATGCCACACGCTCGGGCGCTCCGTTAGAAGTGATCGAGAATCTGTCAGATCTTGAAGATGACGGGGAAGTTTACGATAGCATAGAAGACATCTGGCCGGATTATCCCAGTAAAGAAGATTTTTTCTTCAACGAAGATGAATACTAGAATCATTTAATGAATATCATTATTGCAGGAGCCGGAAAAGTTGGCTTTCATCTGGCAAAGATGTTGTCCGGTGAAAACCACCAGATTACTATCATTGATAAAAATGAAGCCCGTCTTCATCAGATAGCCGAGACTTTAGACGTGGTTCCTGTACCCGGGTCGGTCACTTCCATTTCGACTTTAGAAAAAGCCGGTGTCAGCCGGTGTGATCTGTTTATTGCTGTTAGTTCCGCCGATGAACAGGACATGAACATCGTCGGGGCCCTCTTGGCCAAACAACTCGGGGCCAAACGGGTAACTACCCGAATCAATAACAATGAATACCTGAAGAATGAGAACAGGGTCATTTTCACGGAATTAGGGATTGATCTGCTTTTTTATCCTGAAAAAATTGCTGCCCACGAAATACTTGATCTTCTAAAGCAGTCCGGGACATCGGAATTTATGGATTTTTCTGGAGGAAGGCTTCAGCTGATTGTGCTCAAACTGATGGAAAGTTCCTCGATCGTAAACAAGAGTCTGAAACAGGTGGCCGAAGAAAACGGAGGTGATCTTCCTTACCGTGCCGTGGCCATCGCAAGGGAGGGCATAACCATCATTCCAAGAAAAGACACGGTATTTGGATTACATGACCTGGTTTTTGTGATCACCAAAAGGGAAGCGGCACACGCAGCCATGGTGCTCAGCGGCAAAGAGAACATTGTGATCAAAAACCTGATGATCATGGGAGGTGGAAGGGTTGGCGAAATGGTCGCCCACAGTATGGAATCGAGAATTGAAAAAGTCCGTGTAGTAGAACTTAACAACAACCGCTGCCAGGAATTAACTGTTTCCCTGCCCCGTTCCCTGATCATAAACGGGGACGCGCGAAATACTGACCTGCTTCTGGAAGAAGACCTGCCCCAGATGGATGCTTTTGTGGCTGTTACTTCAAGTGCCGAAGCCAATATTCTCTCTTGTATGGCTGCCAAAAGAGCCGGGGTAAAAAAAACCATTGCCCAGGTAGAGAACTTGGATTATATCAAACTGGCAGAAAGTGTGGGAGTCGATGCAACAATCAATAAGAAACTCATTACGGCAAGCCGTATTTTCCGTTTTACCATGACAGGAGATGTTCCATCGATGAAGTGTCTTAATGGGTCAGATGCTGAAGTCATGGAGTTTATTGCCAAACCAAGAAGTCTGGTCACCCAGAAAAAAGTCCGCGACCTGGAATTCCCGCGGGATGCCATCATAGGAGGAATAACCAGGGGAAATACAAGCATCATAGTACGGGGTGATACCGAGATAAAACCCTACGACAGGGTAGTTGTTTTTTCACTTCCTTCTGCACTGCAAACCATTCATAAGTATTTTGTATGATCCTTCCCCTGCCGTTCCTTATAAAAAAACTGTCTGGGCGTGCATGATTCCCGTGCCCTGAAAACACGGGAAAAGGAACGGATTGAGTTGAATCCGCATTCCATAGCCAGATCCTCCAGATCTATCCTGTTATCGGACATCTCACTGATCCGGCGTTTTGCTGCCTCAATCCGGAAAAGGTTCACCCATTCACAGAAGTTTGTTCCATACATACGGTGTATGGAGCGGGACAGGTAGGAGCGGTTTGTGTTTGTTTCACGGCAAAGTTGTTCTATTGTCAAGTCAGGATTCCTGAAATACTCTTTTTTGACCATCAGTTTGTTCATTTTCATGATAATGTCCTCTGGATTGTCAGGATAAGCGGCATCTTTTTTAGCAAACAGCAAAGGATCTGTCAACAGCCATCCTTTGGTATATCTGGATAGTCTTCTGAAAAATCTTTTCCTTGCTTTCATATAGTCCCGTCTGTTTGATCCTCGCGTAACTGCATTCTGCACCACTCCCCCGGAGTCATGCCTATATTTATCCTGAAAGCCAGATTCAAGGCCGTAAGAGACCTGAACCCCGATTCGTTGCACAATTCTATGAGACGTGCATCGGGATGTTGTCTAAAATATTCCTGGGCATGTTTTACCCTGTAGGCATTGATGAACTGTTTAAAGTTCACCCCTGCAAATTCGTTCAACGCCCTGGACACGTATGTAATATTGGTCCCTATCCTTGCCGCCACTTCTCCCCTTGTTATACTGGAAGACCTGTAACCCTCTTCCTTGACCATAAATTCCCTTATCCGGTTATAAATATCAAGGTATATCTGGTTCACGTTCCTATGCGCTTCCTCCAGAGCCACCCATGCGGCACTATCCGGAATCCGTGTTTCTTCTACCCATTTAGCCCCGTAAACCAAGGCTGTATCTTTCATGACAATGGCATTGATGAATAACATGTGGACAGGCATAATGCCCGCAAAAAACAAACGGGCAGGTAAACTAATTCCAAAACTCACGGACAGATATACCAATAAGGAAATAACAGGATGAAAACCCATCAGATACCTGAATGACCTTACCTCTTTTGGATGAAGTTCCTTATGAAGTTTAAGTTTCTTATTAAGGACAAAGAACAGCATGATCCCGGACAGTATGCAAATCAGACAAAATGTATTTAAAAAATGGGACAGGACCATGCCTATAGTAAATTGTTGATTCAGTAAAACAGCCCCCACTACAATCAAAGGAAAAAGAATGACAAAAGATACAAGCACCCTTCTGATCAGCATTTTTCTGTGATATACAGATTGAATGGAGGTGAAGGAAATACAGTACAACGGCAGGGAGGTAGTTGCGATACGCAGATAATAATCCTCTTTCAAAAAATGGTGTAAAATATCGTATCCGGCATAAGAAAGAGTTGTTCTTGTAAAATAGATCGCTCCCAATGCCATCAGGGAAAATATAAGTCCTTTTAAAGGAGTGGACGGTGAAAAATGAAGCACAGCTTTTACCCTTACTTTAGCTATCAAAAGGGATGCTGCAACACCATAAATAACAGATGCGCTCATATTAGAAACAAAATAT
This sequence comes from Bacteroidales bacterium Bact_09, assembly GCA_001603455.1. Lineage (GTDB taxonomy): Bacteria > Bacteroidota > Bacteroidia > Bacteroidales > UBA932 > DMER64. The sequence continues at coordinate 21,326 of LUZA01000073.1, forward strand.
ATAATTTTCCAGCTCATTGATTTTTAACAAATTA
>LUZA01000074.1 GCA_001603455.1 Bacteroidales bacterium Bact_09
AATAAATAACACCTATGTATTTTGAAGATTATGACCGTTCCTCCAGGTCTGAACATAGTGGAGAAGATGTTTTTTCCAAACCCATACGTGCCGGCAAAAGAACGTATTTTTTTGATGTAAAAACAACAAAAGGAAACGATTACTATTTAACTATCACGGAAAGTAAACGTCGTGTAGATAAAGACGGGCGGTTTTCATACGAAAAACATAAAATTTTTCTATACAAGGAAGATTTTGAAAAATTTACTGAAGGACTGGAAGAAGTCGTCAAATTCATTAAGGAACGGATTCCCGTAACTGAAGCCAGGCCCACCGATTTTACCAATGTTAATTTTGACGATCTGAACAAGGACGAATAAAATTCGTCACTATATTTCAATAGACCGCATTTCAACAATGCGGTTTTTTTATTCTCCCTTAAACACCAAATACACCGCTGCTATAAGCAGGAAAAACGCCAGAATGTGATTCCATCTGAATTGTTCTGTTCTGAAAACGGCCAGCGTAAATACGGTGAACACACTGAGTGAGATCACTTCCTGGATGACTTTCAGCTGAATGAGCGACAATGGTCCGCCGTTTCCGATATAGCCTATACGGTTGGCCGGAACTTGGAAACAGTATTCGGCAAATGCTATACCCCAGCTGATCAGGATAATGGCAATCAGGGGCAATGACTGGAACCATTTCATGGTGGCAAATTTCAGATGTCCGTACCAGGCAAAGGTCATAAAGACGTTGGAAAGTATGAGCAATAAAACGGTGTAGAGTGTTTTCATTATGTTTACATTTTGGGTGGACACGATGCACGCGTCATGGGTATCAAAAAAACCCCTGAACGTGCAGGGGTTTCATGTTCCAATGTGTCAATTATTGGGTAGAACAGGCTCCGCAGGTGCTGTTGCTTTAGCGGCGGCCGGGATATTGTTTCAGGGCTTCTTCCAGACAGTCCATGGCGTTGGCAATATCTTCCTTTTTAAGAACATAGGCAATGCGCACTTCATTGGTTCCTTTGCCGGGAGTGGCATAAAACCCTGCAGCGGGAGCCACCATGACGGTCTGGCCTTTGTAGCTGAAGCTTTCCAGGAGCCATTTGGCAAATGTATCAGAATCGTCAATCGGCAGGCGGGCCGTTGTGTAAAAAGCGCCCATAGGCATAGGGGAATAAACGCCTTCGATCTTATTCAACCGATCTATCATCAGGTTCCTTCTATCGATATATTCTTGTTTTACGGCATCGAAATATTCCTGAGGAGTATCAAGTGCACCTTCGGCTGCCATCTGTCCCACAGCGGGTGCACACAAACGTGCCTGGGCAAAACGGAGAACGGCACTCATCACTTCCTTATTGTGGGAAGCAAGACATCCGATGCGGACACCACAAAGGCTGTAACGTTTGGATACCGAGTCTATCAGGACCACATTCTGTTCGGCTCCGGGGATATGCATACAGGAAAAATGAGGTTTATCTGAATAGCAGAACTCCCTGTACACTTCGTCAGAAAGCAGGAAAAGCTGATGTTTTTTTACAATCTCACCCAATTGCAGGATGTCTTCTTTTGTGTATAGTGTTCCGGTAGGATTACCGGGACTGTTTATAAGTATGGCTTTCGTCCTGGGGGTGATATATTTTTCCACCTCTGACATGGAAGGCAGGGCAAAACCACTTTCAATGGTAGTGGTTACGGGAACGAATTTCACTCCTGCCAGCATGGCAAAAGTGTTGTAATTTGTGTAAAAGGGTTCAAAAACAATAACTTCGTCGCCAGGATTGCAGCAGACTTTAAGAGCAACCTGTAAGGCTTCGGATCCACCTATTGTAACTATGATCTCCTCGTAGGAAAGATTTATGTTCACTCCCTGATAATACTTCGCCAATCCCCTGCGGTATGATTCAATACCTGCCGAATGCGGATACGAGACCAACTTAAGGTCGATATTACGTATGGCATCAAGCGCCTCTTTCGGTGAAGCTATATCGGGTTGGCCAATATTCAAATGATACACTTTAATTCCGCGTTTTTTTGCCGCCTCGGCATAAGGGACCAGCTTTCTAATGGGAGAAGCCGGCATTTTCCTTGACAATTCAGATATACCTAACATAGTGACTTTTGATTTGTAAAATTAATTTGCAAATATAAAGGATTCTTTAAACAAAAGACAATCTATTGTGATAAATCGAGAACATTCCCTTTTTATCGGGATATCCCTGATATTTTTTTACTTTTGTTGATTAATCCAAATATATATCGGATGTCAACGTTTAGACATAAAGCATTGACAGATTTTCCATCCCACAGGATGGAACGTTTCTGCGTTGAAACGAAACCTGTTTCCTCATTTTTCGGTCAAAATGTCTTTGACCTGAAAACGGAAAACGTAAGGGATCTGGTCCATCTTTTGATTGAAGAGAGAAAAAAAGCCAACAAGCTGGATGCATTGCCGGAAAAAGCAGCGGCTTATTCTGCCAGTGTTATGCCCTTGATGGAACGTATCCGCAATTATGCCGATCATCTGGAAATGATCGTTGAAGATGAATTATGGCCAACGCCAAAATACAGGGAATTGTTGTTCCCCCGATGATATGAACGATCTGGAAGCCGCAAAATACAGCCAGCGAGGTGTTTCCTCATCTAAAAGTGAAGTGCACGATGCTCTGGAAGGGACCACCCGGGGACTGTTTCCTCGGGCATTTTGCAAAATTATACCGGATATTCTGACGGGAGATCCGGATTACTGCCTTGTCATGCATGCCGACGGGGCAGGCACCAAATCCTCTCTGGCCTATTGTTACTGGAAAGAAACGGGAGACCGGAGCGTATGGGAGGGAATTGCCCAAGATGCCATCGTCATGAACCTGGACGATTTGCTGTGTGTGGGCATCACCTCGGATATCCTTCTGAGTTCCACCATTGGGCGGAATAAACGGCTGGTGCCCGGAGAAGTTATCGGGGATCTTATTCAGGGAAGCCAGCGCTTCTGTGAAAAAATGCAGGAACTGGGGATCCGCCTGGAACTTACCGGAGGCGAAACTGCCGATGTGGGGGACCTGGTACGTACTGTAATCGTTGACAGTACTGTCTGCGCCCGGATCCGTCGTAAGCTGGTCATAGACAATTCCAGGATAGAACCCGGAGATGTGATTGTGGGACTATCGTCTTTTGGACAGACCAGCTATGAAGAAACATACAACAGCGGCATGGGCAGCAACGGGCTCACCAGTGCAAGGCATGATGTATTCAGCCGCATAGTTGCCCGTTCTTTTCCCGAGAGCTACGATGACGGGATCCCGTCACAGGTTGCTTATTCCGGAAATAAGAAATTGACCGACATTGAACCTGTCACCGGAATGACTTACGGCAAACTGGTGTTGTCCCCTACCCGCACTTATGCACCGGTCATAAAAGAGATCCTCCGTTCGCACCGCCGTTTTGTACACGGTATGGTGCATTGTACCGGAGGCGGTCAAACCAAAGTGCTGCACTTCATTGACCGGATGCATGTGATCAAGGACAATATGTTCCCGGTTCCTCCGCTTTTTTCAGAAATACAAGCGATCAGCGGCACATCATGGAAAGAAATGTATACTGTTTTTAATATGGGACACCGGATGGAATTGTACGTTCCCCGGAAAGCGACTCCCGACCTGATCTCTATTGCCGGCACCTTTGGACTTGAGGCAAAGATCATTGGAAGAGTAGAACCATGGCACGGCAGAAAGGTAACCATAGAGAGTCCCTACGGAAAATTTGCGTATGACAAGGATAAGTGATCCCTTAAAAAAGGTCTGGATGTTATTTCTCCTTGGCGGAGGGCTTCTGTCAGGCAGCTGCGGTAACAGCAGGGAAAACATCCCCCACCGGCTGCCTGTTATAGAGGAGATCCTGGGCGATACCGCTTCGCAGGACTACATAGATCCGACGGGTTACCCCGGGAACAGGGAAATGTTGCCTATCGGGATCTTTGGCACGTCAATGGAGGATCTGCAGCTGGCCGAGACCTTACTCGGGCTGGATGAACATGACAACATTACCGGGATGCCGGGTACGGACGGGATAAAGGATTTTGCCGGAGAACATTTCGAGTTTGTGTGTGCCCCGCCGGCCGCTGATTCTGCCCGTGTGGACATGATCCGCAATATAGCCGGGTTATTCCGGTGGAATGACGACCGTCCCCCGGTCAAGGCTTTGGTCGTTGCCAGCGACCTGGCTACCGTGGAGGTATGGAAGGACTTACAGGACCTGGTGAAGTTCTGCAAACCAGAAGTGTGTACTTTTAATGTATTGCAGGCTGGAATTAACAAGGCATTGGAATATGTCCGGAATTATCATGGTGACAGGAACAACCAGGTTACCATAGGTATCATAGCCCCTGCCGAAACCTTTTTACTGAAGGCCTATGATTGCCTGACAGAAGATGTGGCTGTCGCCTCCCAGGTCTTTTCTGCCGATACCATGCCTTCTCTGATCCATCCCCAATACAGGATCCGGCGGGACCTGATAAGGGCTTATCATTTTAATTACAGCAACGGAGGCATGAACTACAGGGGATCCCGTTATTACCCTTCTTCTATGGAAGTAAAATCCATGGATAATGCCGTGCGCTATGCCGTGACCTCCCTGGTGGAACAGTTACTCAACGGCAGCCACCCGCGTTTGAAGTACATCATCTTAGGGGACAATACACTGCTAAACTACAAAGACATCATCCTTGAATCGGTAACATCTCTGAGAAATTTTCGCAAAGATAACCGTTACGTTTACCGACACATCATTGACCCCGAGGTGGTCTTGATTGAACCACATAAAGAGGCCGCCATACAGCTTTACAGATGTCTGCGACAGAACCGGCTGGCTGCTTTCCGCACTACACCTTCCTGCATAAGGATATATGCACCTGAAAAACCTGATCTTACAAAATACCCATTGCTCAATGTATGTATCAACAATTGATAACAGCGTTCTTGAATCATTACCCCGTGTGGAACTCAGGGGACAGATAAATCTTGTAACTACAAAACACCAAGTTCAGAAAGCTGCCGAATACCTGTCCCAGCAAAAAATTCTGGGATTTGATACCGAAACAAAACCGAGATTTTCATCCGGGAAGATGCACATGCCTGCCCTGCTGCAGTTGTCCACAGACACCCGCTCTTACCTGATCCATTTGAAAAAAACGGGACTTCCCGGGGAATTGCTCTCCATACTGAGCAATCCAGACATTATCAAGGCCGGAGCTGCCGTCAGGGATGATATCCTTGGACTCCAGCGTTATGCTTCTTTCGATCCGGCCGGATTCGTAGATTTGCAGGAATTGGCGCAGGAATACGGTATTATTGAAAAAAGCGTTAAAAAATTATCGGCTATTGTTTTAGGTAAAAAAGTGAGCAAATCACAACAGATAACCAACTGGGAAGCCTTTCCCCTCTCAGACGCCCAGGCCCGTTATGCGGCAACAGATGCCTATGTGTGTTACTGTATATACCGTGAACTGATGGAACATAGTGAAGAAAAGAAATCTCCCAGGCAGCGCATGTATGAGGAAGTTCTAGCAGGAGCGACTGCGCTTATGCAGGATGAACCCGATATAGTGGCCAATATGGCCAATGTAAGTGCGTTGATCAAGGACGTTTTTAAATTCTGGTGGGTTGGTTTTTACAGGGTGGACAACGCTTCCCGGGAGCTGGTGCTGGGCCCTTTTCAGGGTCCTATTGCCTGTACACGGATCTCTTACGGGCGGGGTGTATGCGGAACATCGTGGAAAAACCGAAAAACCATAATCGTTCCGGATGTTGAAAAATTTTCCGGGCACATCGCCTGCAGTTCCCGGTCCCGTTCCGAGATCGTGGTACCCCTGTTTGACAGGCAGGAAACTGTAAGGGCCTTACTGGACATAGATTCAGATAAACTTAACACATTCGACCAAATGGATAGGAAGTATCTGGAAGAACTTGCCGGGCTTTTCAAAAATATTTACTAACTTTGCAGTCCTTTTAGTTAGGAGCTGGTACCCTGGCCGAGTGGTTAGGCATCGGTCTGCAAAACCGAGTACAGCGGTTCGATTCCGCTGGGTACCTCTAGGAAAATATGAAGGCGAACCAATGTCCCAGAGTGGACAGTATCAGTAAGGTCAGCCAAATCTTTGAGCCGAATAATCGTCTTTCTGAAAACAACGACGTGATGAGTATCGACACCGGGATCATCAGGGTGGGAATATAATCCGGGGCATACGTGGGATACAGGATAACCACAGCAGCGGAAAAAAACATATACCAGAATATAGATCCGTAAAAACGCGAAATATTCACCGTTGTGGTAGTATCCCTGCGCACCAGTCTGATAAACAACGATAGCAGGACAAGTAAAGTCAGCACCGCTGTCATTACAATCTGTGCTATGGTGAATGATGAAAAAGTCACAGCAGGATCCCACCCTCCGAAATGCTCCCATGTCTGCTTCCAGTATTGTTCCACATCCTTGTCCAGGAACCAGAACAGGGCCGAGACCAGGAACAGCGGAACTACAATTCCACCTGTAAAGGCCAGTGTATCTTTTACCGATACTTTGGCAAGACGAATAAACCCGATGGTAAAAGGTATCAATAGAAAATAAGCGGGGAAGTACAACAACCCGGCACAAGTAATAAAAAAAGCGCACAAAAAGGGTCCTGAACGGGTCATCGATACATACGCAGAGTAAACCAGCATATAAGTGGCCGCTGCGGCAAATAGTGCAGCAGCCGGTGCCCGCACATTATCATAGGTTTGTGGACAACATGTTACGAGCCACACGTAACAGACGATGATCCACTGGGTCCTTTGGGGCAGCAGGTTGTAACGGTCATTGAGCAGAGATAAAATCAATCCCGCCCCTAATATCAGGAACAGGGAAAACAAATGCATGTGCCAGGGGTAACCGGATTGAACCGTATAATGATAAATAGTACGTAATACGACCATAATAAACAGGGAAAGGAAAGCCGCCCCGGATACGCTTCGTCTGATATATTGGATCATTTTTTACTTGTTTATCATGTTTATCAAATCCTCTCCGATGTCTTTTCTGTAATACATATTGCGGTAAGATATGTATGACAACTGCCTGTAAGCCTTTTCGCGTGCTGCTTTAAGTGTAGATCCGGACGCTGAAACTGCCAGTACGCGCCCACCTGCAGTCATTGTCTCCTGAGCCGAGGTTGTCCCCATATGAAAAACAGTGGCATCCCGGACTTTTTCCAGACCTTTGATCACATATCCTTTGGAATATGTATCGGGATATCCTCCCGAAACCCCTACTACAGTAACACAATGGTTGTTTTTTGCCACTAAAGTTTCTTCCCCAAGTGTCCTGTTTTTCAGAGACATGCACGCACTTGCCAGATCCCCTGCAAGCCGCATTACGACAGATTCCGTTTCGGGATCGCCCATTCTTACATTATATTCGATTACATAAGGTTCACCTTTACAATTCATAAGACCGAAAAATATGAACCCGCGATAATCACATCCTTCCCGTGATAATCCTTCCAGGGTAGGCTTTATAATGCGTTCCTCCACTTTCTTCATAAAAGCTGCATCGGCAAAGCAAACTGGAGACACAGCCCCCATCCCGCCGGTGTTCGGGCCCAGATCATGCTCCCCTATTCTCTTGTAATCCTTGGCCTCGGGTAAAATTTTATAATGTATCCCATCGGTCAGGATAAAAACAGAGACCTCGGTGCCCTGTAAAAATTCTTCTATCACGACTTTTTTCCCTGCCGGACCAAAACGGCCTTCCATCATCTCTTTAAGGCAATGGCGGGCTTTTTGGGGATTGGGTTCCACCACAACGCCTTTTCCTGCAGCCAGTCCATCGGCTTTCAGCACGTAAGGCGGATTGAGAGAATCCAGAAAAATACAGGCCTGCCTGTATTGTTCTGCTGTAAAAGTGCGGTAACGTGCTGTAGGTATGCCCCAGGCAGTCATGAATCCTTTAGCGTAATCCTTACTGCCTTCCAGTCTGGCGCCCTTGCTGTCAGGGCCGATCACCAGAATATGCCTGAGTTCTTCCTGCTCACGGCAAAAATCCTTTATTCCCAGAACCAAAGGTTCTTCAGGCCCTACTACCAGCATATCTATATGGTATTGCAGCAGCATTTTTTTTACCGATTGAAAATCATTGGGGAATAATGCAATATTCTGTACATGTTTCCCGTTTGTTAAAATGAGGGATGCGGTTCCCGGATTACCCGGTCCCGCATAGAGCTCATCCACAAGGGGAGATTGGACTAATTTCCAGGCAAGGGCATGTTCCCTTCCACCGGACCCTAAAACAAGAACTTTCATAATGCAAAGTTAAAGATTCTGTTGAGAGCTGTAACAATTATCCGGGTATTACGTCTTACTAGTGAAACTGCCAATGAAAAACCATACAAATTTTTAATATGAAAAAGATATTTTTAACAATTATGCTGGTTGCCGGTAACATTTTGGTGTCTTATGCCCAACGGGATATTCAGGATATCATTTTGCAATTTTCCATGCAACCCCGTGTAGAACACATTCATGTAGGTAGTCTGGCCATGAAATTGGCCCAGGCATTCGCCAGTGAGGAAGACGCCCCCTTTATCAAGGGGATCAGATCCGTCACAGTCCTTTCTCTGGAAAACTGTGATGAAAATGTAAAGAACGCATTCAGAAAACAAGCCGGGAACATACACGAAAACGGATTGGAACTGCTGGTAGAAGTGACAGATGAATCAGATGAGGTCCGTATTCTGGCTGAGATCAGGAAAGATATGATCAAACGGTTCATAGTCATTAGCGTGGGAGAAGACCCCTATCTTATCCAGATAAACGGCCATATAGACATGTCGTATATGGAAGAACTGGTATCCCAGAACACAAAAGACATTTAAAACGAAATGAAACAATTCAGATCATGAAAAAAGGAATATACCCCATGTTGATAGTAGTAGGCATTACTATTGCACTCCTGGTAGTAGCTTTCACAAGGGATAACAATTCTACGGATAGTGCTAAATTTGCCAACAAAACAGTATCGGCCGAACATATACAGGAACTGGCAATTGGACAAAAAAATGTTTGATGCAAAAACATTCAAGGAAACATTCCTGCCCTATCACGGGCATTTGTACCGCACCGCATACAGGTTGCTCAACAACCAGGCAGACGCAGAAGATATTGTTCAGGATGTTTACGTGAGACTTTGGAATATGAAAGATAAGTTCCATGAGGTCAACAACTTCCAGGCGTATGCCACAACAATGACCCGAAACATGTGCATTGATAAAATGCGTTCCCCTGCCTACAGAACATCGAATACCGGAGTGACAGAAGCCCTGAAATACGAATGGACAGATGCAGTGGAACAGATAGATCAGAAAGATGAACTGAAAATGGTTATACGCCTTGTGGAACAGCTGCCTCAAAGACAAAAAGAAATTTTCAGATTAAGACATTTCAATGAATTTTCACTCGACGAGATCGGAAAGATAACAGGATTAAGCCCTGTAAACATAAGGGTACAATTGACAAGAGCACAAAAAAAATTGAGGGAACAATACGAAAAAATGAACCGCTATGAAAACAGATAAGATAAAAAAGATCATGGACAAACATTATGAAGGGATAGAAGTTCCCTCCGGATTGGAAGCAAAGATATCTGCTACCATAGACCGGTTGGCAGCAGCAGAAACTGCAAATGATCAAGAGCAGGAAAAGCCCCGCAGGATCAAGCTCGTACAAAAACACCCCCATTGGAGGATCGTTGCCGTTGCCGCATCTGTTACCATAGTCATCACACTTGCCATTTTCTTGCCTGTTAAGGAAAATAGAGTACAACTGGCCGACACTTTTACCAATGTGGATGATGCATACCAGGAAACGGAAAAAGTACTGGAATATGTTTCCTCCCTGATGAACAAAGGAGTAGCCAAAGTATCGGAAACACAAGAGAGCATACGTTCCATAAAAACAATCAATAAATATTTAGAAATCAAAGAGCAATGAAAAAGATATTATTAATTACCGTAACATTGTTGCTGACTCTTTCAGCATTTGGCCAGAGCCGTTTTTACAAAAAATATTCAGGCTATGAAGGCATGACAAAAGTGTACATTTCTCCCTCTATGTTCTCCATGATGGGCGATGATGCGCAACTTAATCTCACAAATGAAGTCAATATTGCCCGTGTGATCAAGAACCTGACCGGTCTGTATATACTGTCTACCAGCAATCCCGTTTATGTTCAGGAAATGAAGAAAGACTTCAATGATCTGATCAAAGCGGGAGAATTCGAGATCCTGATGGAAGTGGAAGATGGTTCAGACAAGGTTATCATGTATATGCAAAAAAAAGATAATGTAATCTCGGATCTTTACATTTGCGCACAGGAAGAAGAAGAATTCAACGTAATCTACCTGAACGGGAAGATTACGCAGGAAGATCTAAAAGATATGATGAAAAATGTCAAGTAAAGTGGGATTTTATTCATACAGGAGCATAACGGAATAAGAACCTTCATACAGCCCCGTTTTATGTTTAGTGAGATTTTTGGTGCAAGCCGAAAATCTCATTTTGTTATCTGTTTCGGCAACAGTTGTTGTCATGGTGATCCTGTCACCTTCTGTATGTATAAGTTCCCCCGGTTCCAGAATGACTATACACGCCACATTATCATCCGATGACAATGTGACTTCACCCAGATCAATATCACCTGAATATTTATTCACGTCAAAACCTTTGGACATTTTGGGTGATACAAAAAACCCCTCTATAATTTCGGCTGTTATATGGCCTGTGACAGTAACCTGCCCATAAAGACCAGAAGTCATGAAAAAGAAAATCAGGACAATAATGACTCTATGCATGGTTTTTGATTGGAAAGTAATGGACAAATACTGTGAAATAAACAATTGGAACAAATACTGTTTTCCCATGTTTTATTCCATTGTATGGTATGGAAATCGTTGATGGAATCCTTAACAAAAGATATCGGATTTCTGTACATATTTGCTACCACGTCGCCGTTGGAAGATCCGCATACGTCACCGTCAGGAAGAATGAAAGTCCTGTAGAAATAATGATTGTTCACAATACGTACGCGGTCAACAAACGGAAGCGATGCCGAACCGCATGCCAAATTATCCTGAAGCATGAACGTGTTTTCTTTCAGAAAAGTAGTGTCTTTCCCGGTATCTATAATGG
>LUZA01000004.1 GCA_001603455.1 Bacteroidales bacterium Bact_09
GATTTTATTAACACAAAAGTAATAAAAAAAAGCCTACATTTGTTAGCAACAAATTATTATACAGATGAAAGGGTTTAATATTGGAGTTTATTTGCGCCGCGTGCTTAAATACATCATATTTTATACGATTTTGATAATGGCCATGCTGGCCATTGTCTATTTTACCAGCGACCATCCCAGCACAACTTTCTGGGAACTGATACAGCCCGAACAACAAAAAAACCTGATCATACTGATCGTGGCCTTTTCGGTTGTGTATCCTTTCATTGGGTTCTCAAAAAAAGAGATCTACACCAACCGGCCCATGGCAGAAGATAAAGAAACGGTAATCTGCATTGTTGGTGAGTCGGGGTTTATACTGGTTTCGGACCAGGACGGGAAGATGGTTTTTAAGGCCAAACGCATAACAATGCGGATTTTCCGCGTTTTTGAAGATAAGATCACGATCAAATACAACGATAATCCCCTGATCATTGAGGGAATGCGCCGGGATATGCAACGGATCGCCCGTCATTTGGAACTTTTTTTTCAACAATCACAGGAAAAATAGGCTTTCATCAGAAGAACATGCACCAGAGCACAATAAGCGTAAATCCTGCAAAAAGCAGGGTGGCATAAACAAATGAGACCTTTCTGAGAATGGGCAGGAGACGTTGGTTATTCAGTCCAAGGGTCTGAAAGGCAGACCAGAACCCGTGAGTCAGATGGAACCAGAGCGCGGTAAACCAGAGAATATAGCAGATGCCCACCCATGGTGTCCCCAGGTACCCTGTAACCAGCGTGTATCCGTCCTGGGCTTCTCCGCCGGTAATCTGCTGCCATTGCATTTTTGTCCAGAATTGCGAAAGATGTAAGACCAGGAATCCCAGGATAATAAAGCCCAGCACCAGCATGTTGCGCGATGCCCAGTGATTCGGTCCAAGGCCTCTGGACTTATTTCCTGCAGCGTAAGGGACCGGACGTGTTTTGCGGTTGCGCAGGGTAAGGATAAAAGAGTAGCCTATATGCACGATAAATCCAATGGCAAGGACAGGGACCATGATCTGTACAAAAGGATTGGTCCCCATAAATTCCGTAACGGTTCCATAAACTTCCGGACCAGCCAGTATGGTCAGGTTGGCCGACACATGAAGGGTCAGGAACAGGATCAGAAAGAGTCCCGTCACGCTCATGATCGCTTTTTTTGCAATGGATGATGACATCATGTATAGGAGTATGTAAGACAAAGATACACGGATTTTTATTTATCTTTGTAAGATATGAAGGACAAATCTATGAAGTATTCTTCCATATTACTGAAATTGAGCGGAGAAAGTCTCGGAGGCGGGAACGGACAAGGACTTGATCCCAAGGTGCTTGAACGTTATGCTCTGGAGATCAAACCCTTGGCCGTAGCCGGGGTTCGCATAGCCATCGTTGTGGGTGGCGGGAATATTTTCAGGGGCCTGCAGGGAATAGGAAAAGGCTTTGACCGCGTGCACGGGGACCAGATGGGAATGCTTGCCACGACCATCAACAGCATTGCCCTTGCCGGGGCGCTCCGTTTACAGGAAATGAAAGCCCAGGTATTTACGGCGACCCCCATGCCGGCTATAGCCCGGTATTACCGGCGTGACGAAGCATTGCGCGAAATGGAGAAAGGGACCATAGTCCTGCTGTCCGGAGGAACGGGAAATCCGTTTTTCACGACCGATTCTGCTGCGGCCCTCAGGGCGGTAGAACTGGGCGTGGATGCAGTCCTAAAGGGTACCCGCGTGGATGGTGTGTATAGCGCCGATCCGGAAAAGGACCCCCATGCCGTAAGATTTGAATCGTTGACTTTCAACCAGGTTTTACAGAAAAATCTGAAGGTCATGGATCTGACGGCCTTTACCCTTTGCTGGGAGAATAACATGCCCATAGTGGTATTTAACATGAACGTCAAAGGCAATTTGGACAAATTGGTCCGCGGACAGAAAACAGGAACAATCGTAAAATAATATACGTTATGGAAATTAGTGATGCAAAAAAAGTGTTGGAACAGGTTAAAGGAAAGATGCAGAAAGCCGTAGAATACCTTGAGAATGAATTGGCCACTTATCGTGTAGGGAAAGCCAATCCGGCTATTTTTTCGGGAATTCATGTGGATTACTACGGGACACCCACACCACTGACGCAGGTATCCAGTATTTCGGTACCGGATGCCCGTACCATGATTATTCAGCCCTGGGAGAAGAATCTGATTCCGTTGATAGAAAAGGCAATCATGGCAGCTAACCTGGGTTTTACACCGCAAAACAATGGGGAGATTATCCGCATCATTGTTCCTCCGCTTACGGAAGAACGTCGCCGCGAACTGGTAAAGAAAGCCAGGGCCGAGGGAGAAAATGCCCGCATCAGTATCCGTAACGCACGCCGGGACGGGGTGGAATTCCTTAAAAGGTATCAGAAAGACGGCCTGGCAGAGGATATCGTAAAAGACACCGAAGGTTTTATCCAAAAAGAAGTAGACGGCTTTTCCAAAAAAGTGGAAGAGGTTCTTGTAGCGAAGGAAAAAGAGATTATGACGGTTTGAGGTTCCACCTCATTCACGGATAGCCTGGATGCCGGGCAGCACTTTACCTTCCAGGTATTCCAGCATGGCACCGCCTCCGGTCGATACGTAACTGACTTTGTCTGCATACCCCATCTGGGTGATAGCAGCCACCGAATCACCGCCTCCTACCAAAGAGAAGGAGCCTTTAGCCGTAGCCTGTGCAACAAATTCCACAAGATGCAGCGTCCCGTTTGCAAAAGCCGGCATTTCAAAAACTCCGGCAGGGCCATTCCAGAGAATGGTCTTAGAATCCATGATCACTTTTTGCCATGTTTCCAGGGCCCGGGGCCCCACGTCCATTCCCCTCCAGCCGTCCGGGATCCGGTCAACCGGACAAATTTTTGTGTTGGCACCGTTGTCAAAGGCATCGGCAGCCACCACATCTTCGGATATATAGATTTTTACGCCTTTATCTCTGGCTTTTCGCAGGATTCCCAGAGCCAGCGGCATCTGGTCTTCTTCGCATAGTGAGTCCCCTATGCGGCCTCCGCGGGCTTTGATAAAGGTGAAACTCATGCCGCCCCCTATGATCATATTGTCCACTTTATCCAGCAAATGTTCTATGATGGCAATCTTGCCCGATACTTTGGCCCCTCCCAGGATGGCGGTCACGGGATGTTCGGGGGACACCAGTAATTTGTCTATGGCTTTGATCTCTCCTTCCATCAGGCAGCCGTACATTTTATCGTTGGGAAAATGAGCTGCAATAAGCGTTGTTGAAGCATGGGCCCGGTGAGCTGTTCCAAAGGCATCGTTGATGTAACAATCTGCGTAAGAAGCCAGGGTGGCAGTGAATTTCTTCTGACTTTCCTTCACAGCAGCCTTGGCAGCCTTCTTTTCCTTTTCAGAAGCATCTTCAGCCAGTCCGCGCGGCTTGCCTTCCTCTTCGGCATAAAAACGGAGGTTTTCAAGCAGCAGGACTTGTCCGGCTTTCAGGGCTGCTGCCATTTGGGCAGCTTTTTTCCCCATACAGTCGGGAGCGAAAAGGACAGGGGTTCCCAGTTGTTTTTCAATTTCTGCAATGATATGCCGCAGGGAAAACGTGTCCTCGGCTTTCTTGGGACGTCCCAGATGGGACATCAGGATGAGAGATCCGCCTTGTTCCAATACTTTTTTCAGGGTGGGAATGGCAGCCCGGATACGGGTGTTGTCGGTCACCTGAAAGTCTGCGCTCAAAGGCACATTGAAATCTACACGCACAATAGCGCGTTTTCCCTTAAAATCGTAAGTGCTGATGTTTTGCATTTCTTCCGGTATTTGAATGGAGCAAAGATACTTTTTTTATATATCTTTACCTTATGCAACTATTATGCCCTGTGTCCTGGCCTGATTACCAGCTGGTGGATTGCGGAAACGGAGAGAAGCTGGAAAGGTTCGGACCGTATTTTGTTATACGACCCGAACCAAAGGCGTTGTGGGCAAGTTCGGTTCCCAATCGGCAGTGGATAGATCGTGCCCACGTCCATTTTATTCAGGGTACCGGATTTGGCAGGGCAGGAAAGGAAGACAGCGGTACCTGGGAAAAGCTGAAAAAGATGCCTGACCATTGGGTCATCCAATATAAAAAGCTTTTCAGATTACGCTTGAGCCTGACATCATTCAAGCACGTGGGGGTTTTTCCCGAACAGGCGCCCAACTGGGATTTTGTTTATCATGGTGTGCAAAAAATACGGGGGAGAGAGCCGCAGTTTGTACCCAGGGTCCTGAATTTGTTTGCCTATACGGGGGCGGCATCGCTGGCTGCCCGTGCTGCAGGGGCAGAAGTGGTTCATTTGGATGCAGTGCGGCAGGTGATTTCCTGGAGTCGGGAGAATATGGAATTGAGTGGCATGTCGGGGATTCGCTGGATTTTGGAAGATGCTTTCAAATTTGTCAAAAGGGAAGTCCGGCGAGGAAATACATACCAGGGATTGATCCTGGACCCGCCTGCATACGGGCACGGGCCGGAGGGAGAAAGGTGGAAGCTGGACGATAGCCTTTATACCCTTTTACGGGAGTGTTCGCACATTCTGGCAAAGGAAAATGCTTTTATGGTCCTGAATTTGTATTCAAACGGTTATTCGGCCTTGCTTGCCGATTCACTGGCCAAGGAATGTTTCCCCGGAAATGGGAATTATACGTTTGGAGAATTGTACCTCAAAGACGACAAGGGCAAAAAATTGCCATTGAGCGTGTTCTCAAGACTTGAATTGTAAATTGTATAAATAAAAAAGTAATGAATCTTTTGGCCGTTTACTGGGATGTGGATCCTGTTATTTTCTCGTTGGGAAAGATAGAGATCCGTTATTACAGTTTGTTTTTTGTCATAGCTTTTGCGATAGGGTATCAAATTTTTAAATATTTCTTTAAACGGGAAGAAGTCCCGCTCAAATTGCTGGATCCCCTGCTCTATACGCTGATCATAGGGACGCTGGTGGGGGCACGTCTGGGCCATTG
This sequence comes from Bacteroidales bacterium Bact_09, assembly GCA_001603455.1. Classification (GTDB taxonomy): domain Bacteria; phylum Bacteroidota; class Bacteroidia; order Bacteroidales; family UBA932; genus DMER64. The sequence goes on from LUZA01000004.1 coordinate 5,012, forward strand.
CCTTTTTTACCAGCCAGATTATTACCTGGCCAATCCCATAGAAATACTCTACGTATGGGAAGGAGGTCTTGCCTCGCACGGCGGGGCGATTGCCCTGCTGTTGGCCATGTGGTGGTTTGCACACCATTATGGCAGAAAAAATCAGTTCAGTTTTCTCTGGATCATGGACCGGCTGGGAATCACTGTTGCCCTGGCAGGTTTTTTTATACGTATGGGAAACCTCATGAATTCAGAGATTTACGGTAATGAAACCAGCTTACCCTGGGGTTTTGTATTTCTGCGTAGAGGAGAACTCGTGGCCAAGCACCCCACACAATTGTACGAAGGTCTTTCATACTTGTTACTCTTTATTCTACTGCTGTTTCTATATCGTAAAAGACTTCCGAAGCTCAAGGAGGGAACGCTTTTCGGGATCTTCCTGCTGGTATTGTTTGCCGCCCGGTTCTTCATTGAATATATCAAAGAGCCTCAGGTGGCTTTTGAAGAGAACATGGCACTAAACATGGGACAGATTTTAAGCATTCCTTTTATCTTTGCAGGCGCCATTCTGTTACTTTACAGTATTATGCGGGGCAAACCGGCTATGCATACAAATCTGCAGGAAAAGAAACAGGATAAACAACCACCGCTAAGTACCACCCGAGGAACCTATTGATTCCATAACGCAATATTATGCCCAAAGCAAAGTCTCAGGTCGTGATTAAAAATAAGCGCGCGTCCTATGAATATGAATTTATAGACACGTATACGGCTGGCATTGTCCTTACCGGAACAGAGATCAAATCCATCCGGGCGGGAAAAGCCTCGCTGGTGGATTCGTATTGTTATTTTGTAGGAAAAGAACTGTATGTCAAGAATATGAATATTTCCGATTACTGGTGGGGGTCCTTTAACAAACATGACCCCCGCCGTGACCGGAAGTTACTCCTAACACGGCATGAACTGAACAAACTCTACCGGGCTACCCGGGAAAAAGGGTTCACCATAGTGGTAACCAAACTATTCATTGCCGATAACGGGTATGCTAAACTCAATATCGCACTGGCCCGTGGTAAACGGAAATACGATAAAAGAGAATCTATAAAAGAAAAGGATCAGAGAAGGGAATCGAACCGGACGGCCCGTCTCTGATCCCGTTTTTTGATCATTATTTGCTTGCTCCGGGGAAAGGAACAAAGAGGGCAACGCCAATGATGGCCAGAAGGAAAACCAGGGGGATCACAATAGCCCACCAAGATATGCCCCAGGCTTCCATGGCGGCCCAAAATCCGTTCTCCTGAAATATCAGATACCATTGTCCGGGTGTAATAAAAGGAATGATCATAACTGTTCGTTTTTATATTAGATACAATTTTAGTTGATAATGCTGCAGCAAATAAGATTTCTGTCTCCGTACCCGTTATCTACGCGGGTAACTATAGGCCAGAATTTGTGGAGGATGATCCAGGGGAGCGGGTATGCTGCTTTTTCACGCGGATAGGCGTGTGTCCAGTTATCGGAACAAACTTCGACGGCTGTGTGCGGAGCGTTTTTCAGGAGGTTATCTTCCGGAGTTCCGCACCATGCATCCCCACGGGCAAGGGCTTCACATTCTTCCAGGATGGCGATCATGGCCTGTGCAAAACGGTCCAGCTCTTCCTTTGATTCACTTTCAGTAGGTTCTATCATCAGTGTTTCATGTACCGGGAAAGAAAGGGTGGGTGCATGAAATCCATAGTCCATCAGACGTTTGGCAAAATCGTTGGCGTCTACTCCGTATGTTTTGGTAAAATGGCGCAGATCTATGATACATTCATGGGCCACGTACCCGTGCTCACCTGTATAGAGTGTGGCAAATTTAGGCGCCAGTTTCCTGGATAAGTAATTGGCATTAAGGATAGCGTATTCCGATACCCGTCGCAAACCGTCACTGCCCAGCATTTTAATGTAACCGTAAGTAATAGGCAGTAACAAAGGAAATCCGTAAGGCGTAGCGGCCACCGGTCTTCCTCCTCCGCATGTTACCAAGGGATGGCTTGGCAGGTAAGGTGCCAGTTCTTTGGTGCAACAGATGGGTCCTACACCCGGACCACCACCGCCATGGGGCATGGCAAAGGTCTTGTGCAGGTTCAGATGACAGACGTCGGCCCCCACAATGCCGGGATTGGTTAAACCAACCTGGGCGTTCATATTGGCCCCGTCAATATAGACAAGCCCTCCATTCTGGTGTATGATGTCGCATATCTCGCATATGGCCGTTTCGAACACGCCATGCGTTGAAGGATAGGTGATCATCATACAAGACAGATGATCGCGGTGTTCACTGGCCTTTTCACGCAATTGAGCAACGTCAATGTTCCCTTGGCGGTCACAGTCCACGATCACGATTTCCAGACCGGCCATGGTTGCGCTCGCTGGATTTGTTCCGTGAGCAGAAGAAGGAATCAGGGCAATGTTCCGGTGTCCCTGTCCATTTTCTTTTTGCCAGGCTCTGATGACCATAAGTCCAGCATATTCCCCCGCTGCTCCGGAATTGGGTTGAAGTGAACAGGCATCCAATCCTGTGATCACCGACAGATCGTGTTCCAGCTCCCTGATCATTTGCAGGTAGCCTTCAACCTGCCAGGCAGGGGCAAAAGGATGGATGGAATGGAATTCCATCCAGCTTAACGGCATCATTTCAGCTGCCGCATTCAGTTTCATGGTACAGGACCCCAGGGGAATCATGGAATGGGCCAGTGAGATGTCCCTTGTTTCCAGGGTCTTGATATAGCGCATCATTTCCGTTTCTGAATGATAGCTGTTGAAGACGGGCTCTTCCAGCACGGGGGTCATCCTTTCCATAAAGTCAGGGATCACCACTGTTTCGGGTCCGATATCAGGCTTTATATTGAATACCTTAAGCACATTTTCCAATTCACGGGCATTGGTTAGTTCATCAAAGGACATTCTGACGCTTTGTGAATCGGGATAGAAAAAATTAATCTTCAGGGCTTCTGCATTCGCCCTGATACGTGCAGAATCTATGCCGGTCAGCTCAATGGTGTCAAAGAAGTTTTTATGTTTCAGGGTAAATCCGTTCTTTACAAAAGCAGCGGCTGCCATATGGGCATAATACCTTCCGTTTTGTGCAATCTGACGGATACCTTTGTTCCCGTGATAAACGGCAAACATGCCGGCCATGGTAGCCATCAGGGCGGTAGCCGTGCAAATATTGGATGTGGCCCGTTCTCGCTTGATGTGCTGTTCGCGTGTTTGCAATGCCAGACGGTAAGCCGGATTGCCCAGTCGATCCACGGAAAGACCTACAATACGTCCTGGCAGGGTGCGTTTGTATTTATCTGAACAAGCCATATATCCCGCAGTGGGTCCCCCGAATCCCACAGGCAATCCAAAACGCTGTGCACTTCCTACCGCGATATCGGCTCCCCAGGTAGCAGGTTCGCGCAGTACGGCCAGTGACAATAAATCACAGATGGCCGTTACCATCAGCCCTTTTTCATGTGCAAGGCTGCACAGGGCACTGTAATCGCACAATAGTCCGTCGGCACCGGGGTATTGTACCATAATCCCGAAAAGGCGTGAAGCGTGTTCCAGTATTATTTTTTGTGGATCGGAGTCCAGGTCTGCGGTAATGATCTCAACGCCCAGTCCCTGTGCCCTGGTTTCCATAACGGCCAGCGTCTGCGGGAAGATATTCTTGTCTGCCAGGAGTACGTTGCGGTTTTCGTTGATAAATACCCGGGACCGCAGGTTCAGCATCATGCGCATGGCTTCTGCTGCGGCAGTGGCCTCGTCCAGCAGGGAACAGTTTGCCATGTTAAATCCCGTCAGGCTGCATACCATGGTTTGAAAATTGAACAGGGCTTCCAGACGTCCCTGCGAAATCTCTGCCTGGTAAGGTGTATAAGAAGTATACCATCCCGGATTCTCAAAAATGTTCCTCAAAATGACAGGCAGCGATGCCGTTCCATAATATCCCAATCCGATAAAAGAGCGGAAATTCAGGTTTTTGGAAGCCAGATCTTTCAGGTGCATGATGAATTCATATTCGCTCATTCCTTTAGGCAGAGCCAAAGGCTCCTTCATCCGGATCCCGGCCGGAACTGTTTTGTCTATGAGTGAATTCATGGAGTCCAGCCCAAGAAGCTGCAACATGTCCTGAACCTGTTCAGGACGTGGACCAATGTGTCTTTCTGTAAATGATAGTGCCATATATGATATGTAGTTTGGTTATTCGTTAGAAGCGTCCATTTTTAAAAGAATGAACAAAAGTAATGTAAAAGTCCATAGGGAAGACCCGCCGTAGCTTATAAAAGGCAGCGGAATGCCTATGACAGGTGTTACACCTATGGTCATTCCGATATTTATAAAGACATGGAAAAAAAAGCAGGAGGCCACCCCGTATCCGTATATGCGCCCAAACGGATGCCGCTGTCTTTCGGCCATCTGGATAATGCGTAGAAGCAGGAACATATATAAAATAATCACCAGGAATGCCCCTAAAAAACCCCATTCCTCGCCAATGGAGCAAAAGATAAAATCGGTGCTTTGTTCCGGGACAAAATTGTATTTAGTCTGTGTTCCCTGCAGAAATCCTTTTCCGACGAACCCGCCTGATCCTATAGCTACCTTGGACTGGTAAACGTTGTATCCCGATCCGTAGACGTCATTGTCGATTCCCAGCAATGTTTCTATACGTGCCCGCTGGTGTGGCTTAAGGATGTTGTTGAACACGTAACCGACAGAAAAGATCAGGATAATACTGCTGATAAAACCCAGCAGGAGGGTTTTCAAGTACATGATCCGTCTGCGGAAGGCTATGATCAGCAGAATGATCACAAGGGGTGCGGTCAGCAGTAGGAACCATTGGTGGGGTTTGAGACGGGCGAAGAGATCGAAGGATAACAAACCCAGAAGCAGGGGAATCAGGAAATAGGCCCCCGCAAAGGAAACGAGGGTGATCAGAACGGGTGTTTTTCTTCCTGCAAGCAAAAATCCTATGATAAAACATATACTGGCACAAAGCCATAGAACATACAGCGGATTCCAGATGATAGACACCAGGAACAAGATGATAGCCACAATGCCCGTTACGGGAATCCAGCCAGGCAGACCTTCACGGTACAATACGATGATGAAAGCAGACAGGACAAGGGCAAGTCCCGCTTCTTTTTCCAACAAGATCAATCCTGCAGGTATCAGGATCATGGCGGCAACCTGGAGCAGGCCCCGCCATGTTTTCAGGTGGAAATGCGGCCGGCTCATAATACCGGCTAGTCCTATAGCCACAAAGACCTTTGTCATTTCTGCGGGTTGAAAATGTACAGGACCCAGAACGAGCCAGGAACTGGAACCTCCCCGCTCCACACCCAGTGCAAGGACCATGATCAGGAACAATAATCCGATAAAGTAGATCAGATTTGAGAATAAGGCATAGATACGCGCTGGTATCAGCAAGATAACAACGGCCAGGAACCAGGCTCCGAAAATCCAGATCATCTGCATTCCATAACGTTGTGTTGTATCAAAGATCTGTCCGTGTTCGGGATCGTACACCGCGGAAAAAATACTGAGCCATCCAATAAGGACCAGAATCACATATGAAGCCACACTCCACCAGTCGAGCTTTTTGAAAAATGTATAGTCTCTCCTTCTCATTGCAGATGACGTGTTATCAGGTCTTGTTCAAGCGTTCTTTCATATAGCCACTGCCGTGAGGGATGGATCTGTCCGGTAAGGTATTTTTCAACTATAAGCGAAGCCACCGGTGCAGCCTGAGAAGCGCCGAATCCGCCTTGCTCAATATAAACTGCCACAGCGATCCTGGGGTTGTCCCTGGGAGCAAAACAGATGAAAACCGAGTTGTCTTTCCCATGCGGATTCTGTGCTGTTCCCGTTTTGCCACACAGATCCAGACCCGGGATGGCGGCCAGCCGTGCTGTTGCGCCCGAACCGGCCGGCGCATTGACCGCCTGGTACATACCTTCTACTATAATGGGAAAGTGTTCCGGATCTACCATTACCTGATGACGCTCCACAGTGGGTCTGAAAGAAGGTTCGGCAGGGATCTCCCTGACCAGGTGTGGCGTGTAGAAATGTCCCCTGTTTGCCATAATGGCAGCCAGGTTGGCCAGTTGCAGGGGTGTGGCACCAATTTCTCCCTGCCCTATGGAAAGGGATATAACAGTCAGTGACTGCCAGCGGTTTTTGCCATAGATCCGGTCATACAGGGCAGTCCCGGGGAGAGATCCGGTCAGTTCTCCCGGAAGATCTATACCTAGACGTGTACCAAAGCCAAAGCTTTTTACGTATTCCTGCCAGTGGTCCATGGCCTGACCAATATTCCGGTATGCCGGATTGTCCAGTATGCTTCTGAACACATTGCAATAATAGGCATTACAAGACATCATGACCGATTGCATCAGATTGATGGGCGATGGATGGCGATGGCATCCTACGGTCAGGGAACCTACTCTGTATCCCATGTTGCAGGAATACCTCGTCTCGGGTTTTACAACGCCTTCCTGCAAGCCAATCAGGCCGTTCACCAATTTGAATACCGAGCCGGGCGGATAGGCAGACATGATGGCACGGTTGAACAAGGGTTTCAGCGGATCAGATATGACTTGCGAATAATAAGCCCCAAAATGAGTAAGGTATTCGGTGGTAAGACCCGTAGAGGTGATCAAGGTGAGCACTTCTCCAGTGGAAGGGTCAAGAGCGATGACAGATCCCACTTTGTTACGCATGAGTTCTTCCCCCAAGGTTTGCAGAGATAGGTCAATTGTGGTAACCATATCCTTGCCGGGGATTGCAGCTTTGTCGTACTCTCCGTCTTCATAGGAGGACTTGATTCGGTTGTGGACATCTCTCAGGTATATGGAATACCCTTTTTCTCCTCTCAGCCACTTTTCATAATATTCTTCCAGTCCTGTTCTGCCTGTGTAGTCACCAGGGCGGTATTCCGGGTTCTTTTCAAGGAATGCAGGATCTGCCTCTATGATATAACCCAGCAGGTTACCGCATATGGCAGAAGGATAGTTGCGCACACTGCGTGTCTGTACAGAAAATCCCGGGAACTTGTAAGATTTCTCCAGAAAGCGGGTGTATTGTTCATTGGTTACCTGACGCAGGAAGATGACTGACTGATATCCGATGGCCTTGCGCCGGGCATGTATCTCGGATAACATGTGCTCCAGGCGTTCGGGGGATAAATTAAAAATGGAACAAAAAGCCGTTGTGTCAAAGGCGTCCAGTTCCCGGGGCGTAATCATGATGTCGTATGCAGAATGATTACCGGCCATGATCTGGCCGTTACGGTCCAGAATCAGTCCCCGTGACGGATAGATGATCTCGTAACGCAGTACATTATTGGCGGCAGTGATCTTGTATTCCTTGTTTATGAGCTGGAGAAAAAAAAGACGAAGCACCAGAATCAGCAGGCAAACAATAAAAAAGGCAATGATGATGTTCTTTTGTCTTATCCTGTGATCCATAATAGTTACCTCCCCCTTTCATAAAATGTTTTCTTGAATAAAAGGATCAGAAAGACATTGAGCAGCATACTGCATAGAAAACGGGCCAATGTTTGCCAGAACAGGAAAAGACTTAGACTTTCCAGGGTAAAATAAACCAGGTGATGAACCGTAACGCAGAGTAGGACAAAGAATCCAAAACGGACAGAGCCAAATTGAACGAATCCGGGAGCCGATAAATTGTCCAGATCTCCTTTGACCGTTATTGTTTTTATCAGGCTGTTGCGTAATGCCGCCACCAGGACAAAGGACGACGTGTGCAATCCCATAATGCCGGTGCTCAGGGTATCGAGTCCCAGTCCGAAGGCGAACGCCCAAAGCATCAGCCATGCCGTAGGATAGCTGCAGGGGAAGAGGATCAGGAAGAGGATATACGGCATGGGGTAGAGGTATGTTCCCAAATTTAGCCCTTCAAACAACAAAAGCTGGGCAGCCATGATGACCACAAAACGCAGGATGTATTTAAGGACATCGTTCATAGATCATCCTCCTTTTCCATACCTGTTAGCTGCCGTAGTTCTTTTATGCCGCTGTGGGATACTACGTTGACATAACGCAGGGTTTTGAAATCAGAGAACAATTCCACTTCGAGTTCCAGAAAAGTCCCTTTTTTCAGGCTCCCCAACCTGACCGAACCAATAGGTATGCCCGGCGGAAATATCAGGGAAAAATGACTGCTTACCACCGTGTCCCCCATGCTAATGTCAATATGTTGTGGGATCTCGGAAAGAAAGATCCTCCTGTAATGCACCCCGTCCCAGCGTAAGGTGCCAAAAGTTCCTGTTTTCAGGAGTTCTGCTGTGAACCGTTGCTCTGTGTTGAGCAACGATATGACCATCGCATAATGGTCTGTAACCTGGGCTACGACCCCTACGATTCCCCGGGCGCTGATTACGCCCATGTCGGGACGAATTCCGTCTGCAAAACCCTTGTCTATAACGATGTGGTTGTGCTGTCTGCTGACTGAATTGCGGATCACCCGGGCTGGAATGAAAGAAAATGAATCGGAAACAGCCAGCTTCCCTTGCTCTGCGGCTGACAGGATGTCTTCCATATCAGAAAGCCTTGCCAGTTCCCTCCGTAACCGTGTGTTTTCCAAGGCCAGTTCATCGTTGGTTACTCTGAGTCTGGTAAAGGCAGTCCAGGAGGACCGTCTTTCCCACCAGCGTGTCTGCCAGGAACGAACTGTCCCCAAGATGGCATTTTGTTGAAAGTAGCTGTTATTGACAAGTAGCACGATGGCCCCCGCCTGCAGAATAAGAAACAACAGCAGGACTAAAAGTTTCTTTAGCAACGGGGGAAGTCTGGACATGCACGATTTTAGTTTTTATCTTAATAAAAAAGGAAATTTCCCAATATTCTTCAACGCAATCCCGGTTCCCCTTGCTACAGAATGCAAAGGGCCTTCAGATATATGGAACGAAATATTGATCTTATCCTGGAGTCTTTTATCCACACCACGCAACAAAGCACCGCCACCAGTCAGGAATATACCCCGCTGCACGATATCTGAGTACAATTCGGGCGGTGTCTGTTCCAGAACAGACAGTACGGCTGTTTCTATCTTTACCAGGGATTTATCAAGGCAATGAGCTATCTCCTGGGATGTTACGGACACTTCCACGGGAAGCGCCGTCATCAGGTTGGGTCCACGTACCAGCATGGGTTCCGGTGGGTTATCCAGGTCAGAGAGGGCAGAACCAACACAGATCTTGATATCTTCGGCGGTCCGTTCCCCTATCTTGATATTGTGCTGATGACGCATGTACTGCTGTATTTCAGTTGTAAACACATCACCTGCTACGCGGATGCTCTGGTTGCAAACGATTCCCCCGAGTGCAATAACGGCGATCTCGGTCGTACCTCCTCCTATATCTACCACCATGTTGCCTTCAGGGGCGGTTACGTCGATACCAATTCCCAGCGCAGCGGCCATTGGTTCATAGATCATATATACGTCACGACCTCCTGCGTGTTCAGATGAGTCACGCACGGCCCGGATCTCGACCTCGGTGCTGCCCGAAGGGATACATACCACCATCCGCAGACTGGGCATGAAAAACTTATTTTGTGGATTGATCATTTTAATCATCCCACGGACCATTTGTTCTGCCGCGTTGAAATCGGCTATCACCCCGTCACGCAACGGACGTATGGTCTTGATGTTCTCGTGGGTCTTTCCCTGCATCATTCTGGCGGTTTTCCCTATAGCAAGGGGTTTCCCCGTATTTTGATCTATGGCGACAATGGATGGCTCATCTACCACGATCTTATCGTTGTGGATGATTATGGTATTGGCAGTACCCAGGTCAATGGCCAATTTTTGTGTTAAAAATGAAAAAGCCATATGCTTAATTCTAATGTTTGAAATGGCGTATGCCTGTAAAGACCATAGCCATATTGTTAGCGTTACAATAATCTATACTTAACCGGTCCTTAATGGATCCTCCCGGCTGGATCACGGCCACTATACCTGCTTTGTGCGCCAGTTCAACACAATCCGGGAAAGGAAAGAAAGCATCTGAGGCCATGACGGCATCTTTGAGGGATAGACCCCTATTACGGGCTTTTTCTATGGCGTGCTTAAGTGCGTCGACCCTTGAGGTCTGCCCCATGCCACTGGCAAGGAGCATTCCGTTGGCGGCCAGCACGATGGCATTTGACTTTGTGTGCTTGACCAATTTGTTGGCGAACACCAGGTCTTCCAGTTGGGTTTTGGAAGGGGCGCGGTGCGTGACCTGAGTAAAGGAAGATGCACTTTCCACCAGGGTATCCCGATCCTGAACAATAACCCCGTCCAGCAGCGAACGGAATTCCTTTTCGGGTAGTTGCTGCTGTTGATCGTAAACCAGGATGATCCTGTTTTTTTTACTTTGGAGCACTTCCAGTGCATCCTGTTCAAAGGACGGAGCCAGAATTATCTCGAAAAAGAGCTTGTCCATTTGTCGGGCAAGTATTTTGGTGATGGGACGGTTTACCACGATGATCCCGCCAAAGGCACTTAAAGGATCTGCTGTCAGAGCTCGTTCCCAGGCGATAGTCAGATCTTTGCAACAGGCGCAACCACAGGCATTGTTGTGTTTGAGAATGGCAATAGCCGGTTCTTCAAAATCCCGTATAAGCTTAAGGGCTGCTTCTATGTCAAGCAGATTGTTATAAGAGATTTCTTTACCGTGTAGTTGCGTTGGAAGGTTGCCGGCCTGTCCAAAATACAGGGCACTCTGATGGGGGTTCTCTCCGTACCGTAAAGAGACCGGGGTTTCAAACGAACTGTAGCTGAAGGCAGGAAGGTTCATGTCCCTGTTGAAATACTGGAAGATGGCCGTATCGTAATGGGAACTGATTTTGAAAGCCTGTGTGGCAAAATATATCCTGTCACTCAGTGTGGTGTGACAGTCCTGGGACTGCAACAGGTCCAGTAATTCTGTATACAGGGACTTATCGGGGACAACCATAACATCCCGATAATTTTTGGCTGCGGCACGAATCAGGGATATACCCCCAATATCTATCTTTTCTATGATATCTGCATGTGATGCTCCGGATGCGACAGTTTCCGTAAAAGGATAAAGATCCACAATAACAAGGTCTAGGGGGCCAATCTCCCAGTGTTCCATGTCGGCTCTGTCCCGGGGGTCATCCCTTTTGCCCAGAATACCGCCGAAAACCGTGGGATGTAATGTTTTAACCCGCCCGCCCAGGATGGAAGGATATCCGGTCAGGTCTTCTACCGGAATGGGCTCTGCACCCAGGCTCTTGATATATTCAAGACTTCCCCCCGTAGAGTAAATCCGAACCCCTGCCCTGACCAGAAAACCAATGACGGGGCCGAGTCCCTCTTTGTGATACACAGATATGAGGGCGTTACGTATAGGTATGTTCCGCAGATTGTTTGTCATTGTTTTACCCAAACCTGACGTTCTATTGCCTGATCCAGAGAAATGAGCGTTTCGGTCTGGATGACCGAGGGAATATTCCGGATGATATCTATAAGGACTTCCATCAAATGGTCGTGATCCCGACAATAAAGTTTCAGCCACAAAGCATATTTTCCTGTAACAAAATGACATTCAACCACTTCTGATATACTCTTGAGTGCCTCTATCACGGTGGGATATTGGTTTGCCTGTGCGAGTTGGATACCTACAAAAGCACACACGTTCAGACCAAGGGTCTGGGGTTTGACAAGCAACCGGGACCCGGTAATGACCCCAAGGGCTTCCATTTTTTTAACCCGCTGATGTATAGCAGCCCCTGAAACGCCACATTCACGGGCAATCTCAAGGAAAGGCATACGCGCATTCTTGACCAGAAACGCTAAAATTTTCTGGTCTGTAGCATCGATCTGATACTTGGACATAATAATTTTTCGTTTGGTCTGTAAAGTTATGAAAAATTATTAGACTTCTGATAGTAAAACAGCCATTTCATAGGTATTTCGCCCTTGCATGCCATTACGTATTCCCCTGTAGAGCAAGAAATGTACGAGGGTTTGTCCGGCTGCTTACTATTTGGAACTTCCATCCACCATCTTCCACTTTTTCTGGATTGCAGAAAAACGAGTTCCTGACCGTCTTCTCCCATTTGGACAGCCTTTCTGTAGAAGGAGGCAGGATCTTCCTGCGGATGCTCGTCAGTTGAAATAGCCAGTCCTTCCGTCAGATGCCAGATGATCTGAGCGTTTAGGCGGGCTATCTGGGATCCACCCTTGCATTTGCCGGGGTAACCGTATACCACGGCCAGGCGAAAATGACGGGAAAGTCCCATATACCTTGCCAGCGTACAGATCTCTTCTGCATACAGTCCGTTGGGTGTGGTATCGTTCCCGTCGGGGACGTCTGCATGACGGACGCACCGCATGTCTATTAAGTGCAGAGATGCTTCCCTGAGCAGGGGTTCGGCGGTGCCGGGATTATCCCTGAATTCACCCAAGCGAAGCGTTTCTATATACTTATCAGAGAGCGTTTCCAGGATTCCCGGATCGGTCAGATACCGCTGGTATCCCAGCCAGGTAAAATAGCGGGGGACAGATCTTTCCAGGAGCTCGGTAACGGGATCGGGATTCTCCGTGCCCCTCGACACCAGGCTTACACGTACTTCGCCTTGCAGAAAGGCGGTCATCTGCGGGGTATCGTTCCCGTACATGACTATGCAGGGAATGCGCATTTTTTCAGCAACAGACAAAACCACGGGCATACGAGTCTCTAATGTATCTTCAATATAATATATGCGAGAATGGCTTTGCGGATAAAGCTTTTTCAATTCATTGAGGATTTCTCCTCCCTTGCCGGTGAATATCACGATGGCTGTACAGGGGGGCATGTCTTCGCAGAGTGCGTCTGCATGAAGATGTTCCAGGGGAAAACGTTTTTCACTCATTGTCTTTCTTTTGAATGAGATTCCTGCAATCCTCCAGGGTCAGGCTTTCGGGATCTGTCCCCTTTGGTATCCTGTAGTTCTTCTTGTTGTGATTGATATAGGGACCATAGCGGCCTTTGAGAACCCGGATGTCCTGACCGGGAAACTCCAGGATATGCTTTTTGGCATCCTGTGCCACTGCCTGTTCTATCAGCTCTATGCTCCGCTCCGATGTGATCGTGTAGGGATCGTCTGTTTTTGACAGGGATACATATTTTCCCTGCCATTTGACATACGGTCCGAACCGGCCTGTAGAAACAATAACCGGCAGATCTTTGTACTGACCAAGTTCACGTGGAAGACGGAACAGCTGCAAGGCTTCTTCCAGGGTAATTGATTCGAGCAACTGTCCTTTCTGCAATCCGGCATAGCGTTTTTCGGGATCATCGCTGTTTCCCATCTGGGCCATGGCCCCAAATTTTCCCAGTCTTACAGTAACGGGTTTGCCTGTAACAGGGTCGTTTCCCAGGAACCTTTCCCCGTTACCGGGGCGGGAAGTCTTGAGCGCCTGGTCCAGGGTTTCCCGGAAAGGTTTGTAAAAATCTTCAAGCATTTTGTTCCAGACGAGCTTCCCTGTTGCGATAAGGTCAAAATCCTCCTCTGCCCTGGCCGTGAAATTATAATCCACAATGGATGGAAAATGTTCCATCAAAAAATCGTTAACCAGAATCCCAATATCTTCGGGAAAAAGCTTTCCTCTTTCCTCCCCATAATTTTCCTTGCATTCCTTTCTGGTCACTTTGTCTCCTTCCAGCAGGATCTCTGTATATTTTCTCTTCTTGGCTGGGCGGTCTCCTTTGACCACATATTGTCTTTGTATAATGGTAGAGATGGTAGGCGCGTAAGTAGATGGACGCCCAATACCCAGTTCTTCCAGTTTTTTGACCAGGCTGGCCTCTGTGTAACGGAACGGAGATTGGGCGAAGCGTTCTACAGCCTTGATCTGAGAAGCATCCATGCTGTCGCCCTTCTCAAGGTAAGGCAACGTAGCGGATTGTTTTCCGTTGTTTTTCTCCTGATCATCGTCTGACGATTCGCGGTAAACTTTCAAAAAACCATCAAAGGTCACGACTTCCCCCGTGGCCGTAAAAGATCCGGAGTTCCGTCCGTCTGTAATAACTATTCGTGTCTTATCTACCTGGGCATCTGACATTTGCGAAGCCAGGGTCCTTTTCCAGATCAGATCGTACAATTTCTTTTCGAGTGCGGTACCTTCTATACTATTCTGTTCCATAAAAGTGGGACGGATAGCTTCATGTGCTTCCTGCGCTCCTTTGGTGCGGGTAGCATATTGTCTTGTTTTGCTGTATTCGGAACCGAAAGAGCCGGTAATCATTTTTTTTGCCGAGGCAAGCGCTATTTTGGACAACTGCGTGGAGTCGGTACGCATGTATGTAATACGTCCCGATTCATAAAGACGTTGTGCCACACTCATAGTCTGGCTGACCGAGAAACCCAGTTTACGGGAAGCTTCCTGTTGCAGGGTGGACGTGGTAAATGGAGGAGCCGGGCTTTTCCGCCCTTTCTTTTTTTCAATATCTGTGACCGTATAATGCGCACCGACCAAGGATTTGAGAAAATCCTCCGCCTGATCTGCGGTGCGGAATCGTGTATCGAGCTCTGCCCTGAAAGGGTCGGTATTCCTGGCCGGACAGCTGAAATGTCCCTCTATACGGAATGAAGAGGATGAAACAAATTTTAAAATGTCCCGTTCCCGTTCCACAACAAGTCGCAGGGCCACAGACTGGACTCGTCCGGCAGAAAGGCGCGGTTTTACCTTTTTCCAAAGAATAGGTGAAACTTCATAGCCAACCAGTCGGTCCAGAACGCGTCTTGCCTGCTGGGCCATCACCAGGTTCATATCTATGTCCCGGGGATTGGCAATAGCTTGCAGGATAGCATCCTTGGTGATCTCGTGAAAGGCTATGCGCCGTGTCTTTTCATCGGGGATATTCAATGTTTCCTTCAAATGCCAGGCAATGGCCTCTCCTTCCCTGTCTTCATCCGAGGCAAGCCATACGATCGACGCATCGGCAGCGGCTTTGGTAAGTTTTTTGATCAACTCTTTTTTATCGGGAGGAATGACATACAGAGGAGTAAAACCCTGATCCAGGTCGATCCCAAGTTTTTTCTTTGAAAGGTCTCTTATGTGACCAAAACTTGATGTAACCAAGTATTCTTCTCCCAGCACCTTGGCAATGGTCTTGGCCTTTGCCGGCGACTCCACAATAACCAGGTTTTTCTTCATACGCATTCTTTATCAGATGGTGCAAAGTAAGACATAAAGTAAGGTATATTCCAAATATTTATACGTAATTTTGCAAGGCAACACATCTATCTTATGAAGGAAAAGACAAAAACAATATTTTGCAAGTGGCTGTGGATTATAGTTTTGATTCCTGTGGCAGGACTCATCCTTATGTTGTTCCTGGTAGGTGCCTTTACCAATATACCCTCTTTCCGGGTACTGGAGAACCCCAAGAACAACCTGGCCACTGAACTAATATCTGAAGACGGTGTGGTCATTGCGACCTTTCACGTGGAAAACCGTTCCTATGTACAATATGAAGATCTTTCAAAATCTTTGATAAACGCCGTTTTAGCAACGGAAGACATTCGCTTTTACCGTCATTCGGGCATTGATTTTCGTGCCCTGGCCCGGGTTGCGGTCAAATCCATCTTGTTGGGGCAGAGTAGCTCGGGAGGGGGCAGTACGCTTAGCCAGCAGGTAGCCAAGACGTTATATCCCAGGGATACGACCGTTCACAGATTTCCGGGTGGTGCTGCCGTCAAAATGTTGGTAATAAAAATGAAAGAATGGATCACTGCCGTAAAACTGGAGCGCAACTATACAAAAGAAGAATTGCTAACCATGTACCTGAACTCGGTATTCTATGGAAGCAATGCATACGGTATCCGGACAGCCGCCTCGACCTTTTTTGACAAGCATCCTTCACAGCTGACCATAGAAGAAGCGGCTACCTTGGTAGGAATAGTGAACAAGCCCACCCGGTACAATCCCGTATTGAATTATGCATCTTCCCTGCGCAGGAGGAATCATGTGATATCGCAAATGAGTAAATACAAATTCATTGACCGGCAGGAAGCAGACTCCCTGATGTCGCTGCCGATCATGCTGAATTATACTACCCAGGATCACAATGCCGGGCTGGCTCCATATTTCCGGGATATGCTCAGGCGGGTGATGAGCGCCAAAGAGCCAGAAAGAAAGAACTATACCTACGAGGAACATTATCTGGAAGATCTTGATCTGTGGGAAAACGACCCCCTGTACGGATGGCTGAACAAGAATCTGAAACCTGACGGATCTGCTTACGATCTGGATCGGGACGGACTGAAGATCTATACCACCATCAATGCCCGGATGCAACTTTATGCCAACCAGGCCATCGAGGAACATCTGGGAACATACCTCCAACCCACTTTTAACCGGGAGCTGAGGTATAAGCGCAACAAACCATTTTCGAACGATGTTCCGGCAGAAGTGCTGGATCTTGTAATGAGACAGGCTATCCGTTGGAGTGACCGTTATCGTAATATGAAGAGCGACGGAGCCGGTGACCAGGAAATTGACAAGGCTTTCAGAACAAAAACATCCATGCGGGTGTTTTCCTGGAACGGAAAAGACGGGACGTATGCTACAGATACCATGCTTACCCCAAGGGATTCCATACTGCATTACAAATCGTTCCTGCGTGGGGCAATCATGGCAATGGAACCGGGAACGGGTCACATAAAAGCCTACGTTGGGGGGCCAAATTACAGGTATTTTAAATACGACAATGCCAGTCAGGGAAGACGGCAGGTGGGCTCTACCATCAAACCGTTCCTGTATTCACTGGCCATGCAGGAAGGCTGGACGCCCTGCGATGTGGTGGTCAATGTGCCACAGACCTTTATTGTGGGAGATACGACCTGGACTCCTGAAAGCGTTGACAAACCCGAATGGATCGGGAAAAAGGTCACCCTCAAGTGGGGACTGACCAAAAGCAGCAACAACATTTCGGCATACCTTATGAAACAGTTCGGACCCGAAGCGATGGTGACCATGTGCCATAAACTGGGAATTAAGAGTCACCTGGACCCTGTAGTATCGCTTTGTCTGGGACCGGCGGACCTGCGCCTGTACGAGATGGTCGCCGCTTACAACACTTTTGCCAATAAAGGAGTCTATGTAGAACCATTCCTGGTTACCCGTATTGAGGATAACAGCGGCAACCTGCTGGGATCTTTCAGTCCACGCAAACGGGAAGCCATAGGGGAACATACTGCATATCTGATGGTAAACTTGTTGCAAGGGGTAGTCAATGAAGGTACGGCCATCAGGATACGTGCCCTGTACCTGCCGCGGGGAACAGTGGCAGGCAAGACAGGGACTACCAACGATCAGGCAGACGGATGGTTCATGGGCATAACCCCCAGACTGACGGCTGGCGTATGGGTGGGGGCAGAAGACCGCCAGGTGCATTTTGAATCGCTTGCCCTGGGAGGCGGGTCCAATATGGCACTACCCATTTGGGGTATATTTATGAAAAAAGTTATGAACGATCCATCGTTGGGATTTTCCGAGGAAGACCAATTCACTGCGCCTCCGGGATTTGATATTTCCCTGAACTGTGATGGTTCTGACCAGGATATTGACCAACAGCAACGCC
This sequence comes from Bacteroidales bacterium Bact_09, assembly GCA_001603455.1. Classification (GTDB taxonomy): domain Bacteria; phylum Bacteroidota; class Bacteroidia; order Bacteroidales; family UBA932; genus DMER64. Next base: position 22,623 of record LUZA01000004.1, read on the forward strand.
GGATAAACAACTTTTTCAATTGACCATGAACGTAGCCCTGATATACGGAGGCAATTCCTCCGAACGTGAGATTTCCGTCATGAGCGGAAAGCATATAGCCGGACATTTATCCGGCGGTAACCGGAATGTGTTTGAAATTGATATCTATCAGACAAAATGGAAACTGGTGGCTGTGAACGGGCAGGAAATTCAGCCGGTAGAGGTAGACAAAAACGGGTTTACGGTTATATGGGAAGGGGAACGGGTCTTTTTTGACGTAGCTCTGTTGATGATCCACGGTACACCCGGAGAAGATGGTCTTTTTATTTCCTATCTCGAAATGATGGGCATTCCCCATACGGGATGCCCGGCTAGGGTTGCCCTGTTGGCATTCGATAAATACGCCTGTAAGTGTTTTTTACGCAGGGCAGGTGTGCGAATGCCCCGGGATTTCAGAATCACAGCAAACACACCGTCTGACTCATGGATTGAGCAAGCTGCCGGGATTCTGGGCCCCATGCCCTGGTTTGTCAAACCTGTTGCCGGCGGTTCCAGTTTTGGGGTATCTAAGGTGTGCGATACTGCAGAGTTGCTGCCTGCCGTAGAAAATGCCCTGAAAGAAGACAGGGTTGTGTTGATAGAAGAATTCATAGACGGGACAGAGGTTACCAATGGGTACATGAAAACAGCTGTCAGAGAATACGTGCTGCCCGTTACCGAAATTGTGCCCCACAGCCAGTGTAGTTTCTTCGATTACAATGCCAAATATAAAGGAGCTTCCACCGAGATCACCCCGGCCCGTATTTCCCCCGAAATGACCAGCCGGGTGCAACAGACCACAGAGTTGATTTATGATACCCTTTTATGCAGAGGGGTCATACGGGTGGATTACATCGTTCGCGGTTCCGATTTGTACTTTCTGGAAGTCAACACTGTTCCCGGCATGACAACGCGGAGCCTGGTCCCTCAGGAAATCGAAGCGGCAGGAATGACGTTGCAGGAATTTCTGGATGAACTAATCCGTTCTGTCATAGATGAACATCAAAGAATTTAAGGAATATGCCCGGTTACGGCTGGGGTCTTCGCGGGAACGCCCGGAACTACGTTTCCTGATAAGTGCACTTCTGGCCCAACTGGCCGGTGTCCCCAATTACTGGTACCATACCCGTGAAGATTACGTTATTTCTTCCCATGCAGAAGAAACTCTGCTACAGGCCGTTGATCAGGCCGCCCTGGGAAAACCCCTGCAGTATATACTGGGCTGGGTACCTTTTGGGGATTGCCGCATAAGGGTAGATCAACGCGTATTGATACCCCGACCCGAAACGGAAGAAATGTGGCACAGGGCAAAAAACATTCCGGGCATCGTACTGGATGCCTGCACCGGCAGTGGCTGCCTGGCCATAGCCCTGAAAAAGAAAAGACCCGGGACCCCGGTTTATGCTTTTGATATCAGTCGGGATGCTTTGGACCTGGCTGCCGAGAATGCAGCCCTGAACGGGGTTGACGTACGTTTTTTCCGTGCCGATCTTTCAGATTTGTCCCAGGTAGAAAAAAACGCCATGTCTGCCGGACTGGAAAAACATTCTCTCGGACTTCTGATCGCCAATCCTCCTTATGTTACCGAAAAGGAAAAACAGGAGATGTCCCGCGAAGTATTATGCTTTGAACCACATCAGGCACTTTTCGTCCCCGATCACGATCCACTTTATCATTACAGGCAACTGGCCATCCTGGGCCGCCATTATCTGAAGTCCGGGGGGAAGTTCCTGGCAGAGATCAATCAGGCTTATGGCCGGGAGATTCGTTTGCTGATACGGAAAGAAGGGTATAGAGACATTCAGGTGCACAAAGACCTGAATGAAAAAAAAAGATTTATTAAAGCCATGTGGATACAATAAAAAATATTTTTTATATTTGTACCGTAATGAAAAAAATCGCTATGATCAACAGATGGTGGTGGCAGGGAGAAGTTCCTTTCTGCGTTGCATCTGTGGCATAGTATAAATACCCGATTTATTAACCGTAAGTGCCCTCTTGCTACGCAAGGGGGCTTTTTTTTTAAAACTTATTTAATCAAAATGCATGAAAACGACTAAAAAGTTTTTACTTCCCGACCGGGAAATTCCCAAAGAATGGTACAATGTGCTGGCCGATCTGCCATCCCTGCAGCCGATGTTGCATCCTGCGACGCATAAGCCGGTCCGGCCGTCGGATCTGGAACCTCTCTTTGCCAAAGGACTCATTGAACAGGAATTTTCCAGGAAACGATGGATTGAAATACCTGAAGAAGTACGCACGCTGTATAAAATATACAGGCCCACCCCGCTTGTCCGTGCCAGCGGCCTGGAGAAGGCATTAGATACCCCCGCCCGGATCTATTTCAAGAATGAAAGCGTTTCCCCTGTAGGATCCCACAAATTGAATTCGGCCTTACCCCAGGCCTATTACAATAAAATTGAAGGAGTACGCCGCCTGACGACAGAAACCGGGGCAGGTCAATGGGGCTCGGCCATCAGTATCGCAGCCAGGCATTTTGGCCTGGACATGGAAGTCTTTATGGTACGGCTGAGTTACGACCAAAAACCTTACCGCAAAGTGGTCATGCAAACTTACGGAGGCAGGGTGATTCCTTCTCCGAGTAATACGACAGAAGCCGGGCGAAAATTTCTGGCTCAAAAACCAGACACCACCGGATCGCTGGGCATGGCCATTTCCGAGGCCTGTGAGAGAGCCGCTCTTGATCCTGATACAAGGTACACCCTGGGGAGTGTCCTGAACATGGTCATGTTGCATCAGACCATCATAGGACTGGAGGCCGAACGTCAGTTTGAAATGGCACAGGATTATCCCGATACCATCATAGGTTGTTTTGGGGGCGGTTCCAATTTTGGCGGAATCAGCCTTCCTTTCCTCAGGCACCAGCTGGCTGGGAAAGCCAAATTTGACCTGATTGCGGCAGAAAGTACGGGATGTCCCAAGTTAACCAAAGGAGCTTTTCGTTACGATTATGGGGATTCTGCAGGGCTAACACCGCTGATACCGATGTACACCCTGGGGTATGACTATGAACCGGAGGCAATACATGCCGGAGGATTAAGGTATCACGGCGCCGGTGCCATCATGAGTCAATTACTAAAGGATAATATAATCCGTGCCATGGATATTGACCAGCATGAATGTTTTAAAGTAGGGAAATTATTTGCCCAGAGTGAAGGTATTATTCCTGCGCCCGAATCTACACATGCCATTGCGGCTACGATCCGGGAAGCCCTTAAGGCTAAAGAAGAAGGCCACGAAAAAGTGATATTGTTCAATCTTTCCGGTCACGGCCTTCTTGATCTGGGTGCCTATGAGGCATTTCTCAACGGGCAGCTTTAACCAGGTGCCGGAATAGGGGAAGCAGGGTGTTGTCCCCCTGTGAAACAGGGCCTTCGGGATGGAATTGCACGCCCAGCACGCCGGGATTGCCTTTCATCTCGATGGCTTCTATTATACCGTCCCGGGCAACGGCTGAAACGATAAATCCCGGAGCCACATCTTTTACGGCCTGGTGATGGTATGAATTTACCCGGTATGTGTTGTCCTTTTCCAGGATATCCTTCAATATATCGAATAATGTGGTTCCCCGGTTAACCGTTATGGAATGTGTGCCATATTCCCTTGGAGCGTTCTGCCGGTGTTTAACAGGTGTAGCTGACCTTACCTGGGACGGGATATCCTGATACAGTGTTCCGCCAAAAGCAACATTCAGTATTTGTTCTCCACGGCATATGCCCAGCACGGGGATACCCCGTTCCACGGCGGCGCGGGCCAGGTGAATGTCAAAGAAATCCCTTATCGGGACAATACTTTCCATGGCGGGAAGTGGTTCTTCTCCATACCAACGCAAAGGATCCACATCTTCGCCGCCCGTGAGGATAAGTCCGTCAATGGATTCTACCATGCGGGCGATTGCCTTGAGATCATCCGTTGCCGGAAGAATAACAGGGATGCCCCCGGCTTTTCTTACCGAGATGATGTACGTGTTGGGCACACTGCTCTGACTTGTTTCATAGGTAGCCGAAAGTCCTATTACGGGTACTTTTTCCTGTGCCTGTAAAGCGGTTACCAAAAGGTTTGCAGCAAACAAGTATACAAATAATTTGCGTGTCATTTCCGGGCCCTCCAAAGCCCCATGTTTTCGTTTTGTTTCAGATCAAGATCAAAAGTCAGGAGGTGATCCTCCATGACAAATTTTAAATTAAAGGCCGCTCCCCCAGAACGAAAACGGAAAATTCCCCCGTTAATGTGGGTCATCAGGTGTTTGCGATAAGGAAAATTTTCCGGGCCGAGAGTAATATACAATTCCCCGTTTTCTAAAGTAATAACAGCCTGTCCCAGGGCCGGATGGTCATAAATACCCGTATATTCATTATAAGGAGCAGCCGGTTCCACAATCATGTTTGCGTTTCCCTGTTGTTCCTTTTCTTCCCTTTCCCTGGCGTTGGCAAGGTATTTTTCCAGTGCCTGGCCGCTGTAATCCTGTGGGGGAAGATTCATGTAATAATCTATTATGTGGCGCATAATGGCGTAGCGGGGTTCTGAAGGCGGCTCACAATTACTGAGCCACATAATGCCCAGTTCCAGTTCAGGAACAAAAGCGCATATGGCTGTGAATCCCCATGTGGTGCCCGTGTGGAACCATACGCGGTAACGGTTATTCTGTTCTACGAACCAGCACGGTGCGTAAATGTTGGTTTTGCTTTCGGTCTGTGATGTGATAAGCTGTCCTCTGTGCAGATAATCCATCTGGGCGGCGGAAAGGAGCGTATCGCCGTCAAGAACCCCGTCTGATAAATGAAGACGGCACCATTGCATCATATCGGTCACCGTTGAATTGATGCCCCCGGCAGGTCCTATGACCGTTAGCCAGTAAAGGGCCTGTTCTTCCCCTGCCATCGGGGTAGTCTGGATACTGCCGTCACGACAGGTTGTTTCGTGGGGTGTATTTCCGGCGGCAGATGCCAGGAATCCTTCTTCATTGACAGAAGTGTTTTTCATTCCCAAAGGAATAAAGATCCTTTCCTGGAGGTTTTGTTCCCAGCTCTTCCCGGTTACAGCTTCAATGATCTTTTCAGCTACAATGAACAACACGTTGTTATAACCGTATGTGGTCCTGAAACTGTTTGTCGGAGGGATGTCCTTCAACAAAGTATAGACATCATCCCGATCATATCCCAGGCAGGGGATATAGGTGCCGGCCTGTTCGGGCAGACCGGACCGGTGCAAGAAGAGGTCCCGGACCTGCATGTTGTCTGTTACCCATGGATCGTACATGGCAAAGTCGGGAAGGTACCATTTGATGGGATCATTCCAGTTTACCAATCCATCGTCGACCATCATGGCCATGAGTGTGGCCGTAAAAGATTTGCTGACCGATCCTATTTGGAAAACGGTATTTCCGTCAACGGGCAGACCGCTGCCGTTGCGTTTTTCACCAAATCCACCTGTAAATACAATGGAATCATTTTTGATGACGGCCAGGGCAGAACCGGTGATATTCCAGTCTTCTGCTACTTTCAGAGCATAAAGGGAAAAGTCCTGGGCCCATGACAGAGCAGGTGCCAGGAGCAATATAAGTAAGATCTGTTTTTTCATATAGTAAAGATAGAATAAATTATCTTTGTATTATGAGTAAAATAAAAAAGGCCTGGTTTTGCCAAAATTGCGGGGCCGAATCAGCTAAGTGGCTGGGGCGATGTCCCTCTTGTGGAGAATGGAATACTTTTGCCGAAGAGATCATCAGCACTGCGCGTGACAGCACGGGAGAGGCCACCGCTGCATCAAAGGCTGTTCTCATACGCGAGATTCCCGCCAGGCTTCAGGATCGGATATTCCTCAACAACAGGGAATTGGAACGCATTCTGGGCGGAGGACTCGTACCAGGTTCAGTCGTGCTCATCGGGGGTGAGCCGGGTATAGGCAAATCTACGCTCAGTCTGCAGATACCACTGCATTCCCCGCATTTAAGAACATTGTACGTTTCCGGAGAAGAATCGGCACGCCAGATCAAGATGCGGGCCGAGAGGCTTGCTTCATCACAGACCGGGGACAGTCCACAGGACAATTGCCTGGTATTGTGTGAGACTATGCTCGAGAACATCCTGGACCAGGCCCGTGAAATACAACCCTCCTTGCTGATAATAGATTCCATTCAGACCGTCTATTCTCAAAGGCTTGACCCTTCCCCCGGAAGCGTTACCCAGGTCAGGGAATGTGCGGCCCGGCTGCTCAAATATGCCAAGGAAACCCACATTCCGGTAATCTTGGTCGGGCACATTACAAAGGAGGGGAGCATAGCGGGACCAAAGGTGCTGGAACACATCGTAGATGTGGTCCTTCAGTTTGAAGGGGACAACACCCACGCTTATCGCATATTGCGGAGTATCAAGAACAGGTACGGATCGACAGCCGAACTGGCACTGTTTGAAATGACGCAAAAAGGGCTCAGGGAAGTAGAGAATCCTTCAGAGATGCTCATTCCCATGCACGATGAAAACCTGAGCGGTATTGCGGTGGCTGCCATGTTGGACGGGACCCGTCCGTTCCTGATAGAAACTCAGGCCCTGGTAAGTACGGCTGCATACGGAACACCCCAAAGATCGGCGACCGGCTTTGATACGCGCAGGATGAATATGTTGCTGGCTGTTCTGGAAAAAAGGGCGGGATTCCACCTCTCTGCCAAGGATGTGTTCCTGAATATGGCCGGCGGTCTCAGGGTGGCAGATCCTGCTGTTGACCTGGCCGTGGCCTCGGCCGTTCTTTCCTCGGCCTTTGATCTGGCGATCCCGGCGCGATGGTGTTTTGCTGCTGAGGTGGGGCTGAGCGGGGAGATCCGTCCGGTACCCCATCTGGAACGAAGGATCGCAGAGGCAGACCGTCTGGGATTCGAAAAGATATTCGTTTCGGGTTATAACGCTGCTGCGCATATTCCCAAAGGAACGCGCATTCAGGTGGAAAAAGTGACCGGAATGGGGCCGTTGAGCCGCAAGATCTTTAAAATTTAACGGAAAGTCCGGCGTTGAAGACTCCCTTGTAACCCAGGCCAAGATCGGCAAATATGCCCAAAGTACTGCCCCACCTTACGTGTAGCGGGCTCAGGTGATAAGCGAACCTCCACCGGGCCGTATCCTGCGAAATATCCTGGGACGAGGATAAAATCATTTCCTGATCGTCTATCCAGCGGGTAGCTCCGGCCGCCGCATGTGCCGATATTTCCCATAACCCTGTCCGGAAATAAACCCAATGGGCCGTTAACAGGCCGGTAAGGCTTAGAACACTACTCTTGAAAACAACCGTACCGGTGTCTTTGCCGGCCATTTTCATCATGGCGGCACTGATCCCCAAATAGCCGCCAAAACTCATGTAAGGTGATGTATAATACTTATACCCCAAAGCGGCAACACCTGTATAGACAAAACGGTCCGGGACATAGATCTTCCCATCTTTTGCCACAGACGTTTCACGTCGTATCTGGGTGCTCAGTTCCTGGAACGTAGGTGCGCCATACTGCAGAAATATTTCGTGACGGGTATATGTTATGTAATCGTAGCGGTCGTACTGTGCCAGAAGCGTTTGAGCAGAGGTTAGCATGATGGCGGCTGCCATCAGCAGTATCAGAATAGACAATCGTTTCATTGTTTTGCCTGTTTGGTTTTATTGTTTTTATTAGTAACGCCCATATAGATGACAGCGAACAAACCGGTCAGGAGCATGGTGCAAGCCTGTGATTCGTGGCTGATGGTGGCAAAAACCATACCGTTGGTCTGTGTCAGACCGTAAACAGCCATCAATGCCAGTGTCACAATGAAATGGAAAGCACCGATGCCGCCCTGTACAGGTACGACCCAGCCAAAGCTCCCGACAACCATCAGGAAAAGAGCATCGATCAGGGTAAGCTCTCCCCGCAGGGGTGTGGCCAAAATGGTGCAGTAACTGGTGCATACGTAAAGAAACCACATGAGAATGGTCAAAAAGAAGAAATGACCTTTTCGGGGCATTTTAAGGCTTTGGACCAATCCTTTCCAAATACCGGTGAAAAATCCGGAGATTTTTCTTATGACCTTAAGCTTTCCAAGTTGTTTACGAAATATATATCCGGCGATTATCAGAACCAGCGGAATTCCTGTCACCAGTATGACGGCCGTCAGGGTAGATCCGCCCAGCCGGTCAATGAAAGGGTCCCAGATTTGGGTGATCATGAAATGCCCGAACACGTTCCGACGCAGGAAAGCCACGGCTATGGTTATGATCAAAAGGCAAAGCATATCAAAGGTCCTTTCCAGCAATACAGTTCCCAGTACTTTATCAAAGCCCAGTCCGGCGCGTTGTGCCACTACGCCGCAACGTGCGACCTCACCGGCCCGCGGTAACGCAAAATTGGTCAGATAGGCTATTCCCACACCATTGAAAGTGTCTATCCTTTTGACGGGTTTTCCCAAGCTCAGGAGGATGATCCGCCAGCGAGCTGCTCTTATGTAGAAAGAAAAAGCCCCTACCACAATGGACATCAGGATCCAGAAATAATCTGCCGATCGCAGACCATCCATGAAATCGCTCCAATGGATGCCCCTGAAAGAAAAGTACAGTAACACAAGGGCAAGTGTGGCAAATAATACCACTTTCAGGAGTTTTTTCCAGTTCATAACCGTGCAAAGTTACAAAAAAAGGACATTCAGAAAATTGAGTTAAATTTGTCGTAAATAATAGCGTTATGAAATCTATTCTTGGGATCGGGAATGCCCTTACGGATATCCTCGCTTTATTACCCGATGACTCTTTGCTGGAACGGTTCCACCTGCCGCCCGGCAGCATGCAGCATGTAGATGCGCTGACTGCCGAAAAGATCTGGCAGAATCTCAAGCCAATAGGAGTGCAATACGTGGCCGGAGGTTCAGCCGCCAACACCATAACAGGGACGGCTGTGCTGGGCATGCCTTCGGGATTCATTGGCAAAGTGGGCGATGATGAACTGGGGTCGCTGTTTTATGCCGATCAGCATCGCAACGGGATCAAATCGTGTTTGCTGAAAGGAGTTCATTCTTCCGGCAGGGCAATGGTTTTTGTTACCGAACCCGATGCAGATCGTACGTTTGCCGTTTATCTGGGAGCAGCCCTGGAACTGGTGCCCAATGACCTTGCTCCGGACATGTTCCAAGGATATGATTATTTTCATATAGAAGGCTACCTGGTGCAGAACCAGCATCTTGTAAGAAAGGCGGTAAGGCTTGCAAAAGAGGCGGAAATGATCATTTCCATAGATATGGCCAGTTATAATGTGGTGGAAAGCAACAATTCCTTTTTGCATGATATAGTGGAAAATTATGTGAACATAGTTTTTGCCAACGAAACAGAAGCTTTATCATTTACCGGTAAGGAACCTCGGGAGGCGTTGAGGGAAATATCGCAAATCTGCGACATAGCTGTGGTAAAGATGGGAAAACAGGGATCCATGGTCAGAAGCGGCAACAAGGAATATGATATTATAGCATGGCCCGGTGTATCCATTGATGCCACTGGTGCGGGGGATCTCTATGCAGCCGGCTTTCTGTATGCTCATTCACTGGGGCTCTCCTTAAATAAGTGTGGCGATATTGGCTCAATGGTTGCGGCCAAAGTCGTGGAAGTTGTAGGTCCCAAGATAGATATACCACGCTGGAAGGCAGTAAAACAAGAAATTCGTCAACGGATCCAGGACCCTGAATAAAATGAACCATCCGATTATCATAGCAGGCCCCTGCAGTGCCGAAACGCAGGAACAGGTACGATCTGCGGCCGTACAGCTTAAGGACTTCCGATTGCCCCAACCGGCCGGAGGCGGAGGTATATCTTTTTTTCGGTCCAGTATATGGAAATCCAGGACACGTCCCGGGACATTCGAAGGTATAGGAGAGATGGGACTTCCCTGGCTGACTGCCGTTCAGGAAGAACTGGGGCTCCCCGTATGCACCGAGGTGGTTTCTGCACATCACGTTGAGCTGGTGCTTAAAGCCGGGCTGCAGGCGGTCTGGCTCGGTACCCGTACAACAGCCAATCCATTCCTGGTAGAAGAGATCGCCAAAGCCCTTGAAGGAACTTCACTGCATATTTTTGTGAAAAATCCCATCAATCCGGACCTGGATTTGTGGATAGGAGCCGTACAGCGTATGTTAAGGTATAGTCAGCATGTGTATGCCATACACCGGGGTTTCAGCGATTATCATGTCGGAAAGCTGCGAAACGCTCCGTTGTGGAGGATCCCAATAGAATTTAAGGTGCGAATGCCCGGGATACCCCTGTTATGTGATCCTTCGCATCTTTCGGGCAATACGGCGTTCATTCCGGAATTGGCACAAAGGGCGCTTGATCTGAACTTTGACGGGCTAATGCTTGAAGTACATCCCAGGCCGTGTAAGGCCTTGTGTGATGCCCGGCAGCAGCTAGATCCCGACGCCTTCAGGAAACTGATGCAGTCATTGTCCTGGAGGAGATCGATCGTGCCTGACGATTCGTTGTTGGAAGAAAGAATTGTCATAGATGCCATACGTACTCGGATAGATGTTCTGGATGATGACCTGGTGGACATCCTGGCACAACGGATGTCCCTGGTTGATCAGATAGGCCAGGTAAAAAAACGCGGCGGTGTAGAGATCATACAGATTGAACATTGGAATGCTGTCTCATCCCGTATCCGCAGGCTGGCGGCTGAAAAGGGACTGGACGACTCCTTTATAGAAGAAGTGTACAAGGCTATTCACCAGCAATCCATCAAACGGCAGGAAAAAATCATCAGGGAATGAGCCGGATTATCTTATCGGACGATTTTAGTATCGTGCGGGGGTTGATCCCAGCCGGAACGCCTAATCAAATTGGCGCATCTTTTCAAGAATTAGCCGGGTTGCTCCTGTGTTTTTTAAAACGTAATCCCTACCTGCCCTGCCTGCTTTTTCTCTCAGGGATGGATCTTTGATCCAAGGCCTAAGGGCTTCCAGGCAAGTTTTGTAGTCCCGGAACCCTGTGGCGGCGCCAAGGCGGATCAGATCACACGCTTCCCCAAATTTTTTATAGTTGGGTCCAAAAACAAGCGGTTTGCCGTAAACGGCCGCTTCCAGTGTATTATGTATCCCCGAAGGATTGAACCCCCCTCCTATATAACAAACGGTTCCGTACCGGTAAAGAGACGAGAGTATGCCAATGGTGTCTATTATCAGGACTTTGGGCTGGGGACCTTCTTTGACTGCCGAGAAAAAGACCGGGTCCCATTTAGCGAACAGACGGGCTATAGAAGACAAATGCGACGGGTGGACCTCATGGGGGGCAATGATGAGTTGTAGCTCCGGAATTTCACCTGCCAGGCGTTCCAGGATAACTTCGTCCCGGGGCCATGTACTGCCTGCGATCAGGACGGGCTCCCGGACAAGTTCTTTGAATAGGTCCGGGGTATTATCCCTGGACGCATTGCCTGCAACCTGGTCAAAACGCGTATCGCCCGCCACTGTGACGGGAAGAGATGATCCTGCAAGAGAAGAGAGCAGATTGAGCGAACTGCCGTCCTGGACAAAAAGATGGGTGAAACAATGCAGCATACGACGGAAAGGAGCTCCGTATATTTTGAAAAATGGCTGGTCCGATCTGAAGCGGGCAGAGATCAAGTATGCGGGAATGTTTCTTTTTTTTAGAGTAGTTAGGTAAAAGTACCAGAATTCATATTTAACGAAAAGGGCGGCACCGGGACGTACCAGGTCCAGAAACCTGCGTGCGTTACGGGGGGTGTCCAGAGGCAGGTAAAATACATAATCTGCCAGGGGTGTGTTTTTACGAATTTCGTGTCCGGAAGGAGAAAAAAAAGTCAGCAGGATCTTTTTACCGGGAAACATTTGCCGGTATGCTTCCATGACTGGCCTGCCCTGTTCAAATTCGCCCAATGAGGCACAATGTACCCACAGGGGAGGGTTGTTCCGGTCTTCATCCCGGAATGTTGCTGACAGTCGTTTCCACTGTCCCTTTCTCCCCATAAAAAAAAGCAATGTTTTGTTCACCACACAAAGGTATAGATTTTACCTTACCTTTGCAGCATGAGTAGAAAACATAAAACAATCCGGAAATTGTTGTGGACAGGATCGTTTTTAGCCTTATTTCTACTTATCCGCATGATGCCTTTCTATAAACCGACTCCCGAAGATCCTTTTTCGGGACCATACTGGTATAATCCCTATGAACACGTGGTCCCCGGCGGTCGTTGGCTGAGAGCGAACTTTCATGCCCATTCCAATGCCTGGGGCATTTTTACAAATGGCAGGAAAAACACAGTGGACGATATTTTGTGTAAATACGATTCCCTGGGGTATGATATTATCGGAGTGTCTGATTATCAGCATATTACAAAAACCAACACCAACTTGTTTATTCCGGTTTACGAGCATGGTTTCAATATACTCAAGACACATCAGGGTGCCATTGGGGCCAGAAAGGTTTACCACAACGATTACATTCTGCCCCAGACAAGGTCACAGAAACAACAGGTGATCAACAAACTGGCCCAACATGCAGAGTTGGTAGTCCTGAACCATCCTGCCTGGAGGGGTGGTTATTCCAAAAAGGACATCAGGCAGCTTACCGGGTATGACCTTTTTGAAGTGCTCAACGACTTCTGGATATCCGAAAAACTCTGGGATGTTGCCCTGTCCGGTGGAAAGCCGGTCATGCTCCTGGGAGGAGACGATGCGCACAATGTTTTCAAACAGACCGATCTGGCACGGGATCTTACCCTTATTTATACAGATTCCGATACGGTAACACTCCGGGACATATACAAGGCACTTAGCTGCGGAATGGCCTATGGGATAGAAGTGACAAAAAACCTGGCCCGGTCCAGCGTCATTGAAAAGCGTGCCGGGCTGGATGATATGCCGTTGTTAAAGACGTGCCTGATCAGGCAGGACAGCCTGGTAGTTGCCCTGACCGGGAAGGCCGGTCATATCAGTTTTATTGGACAGAACGGGAGGCTGCTCAAAAAGGTTCCGGACCTTGGCAACGGCTGGGAATCTGCTTATTATCTGCTCCGACCAGAGGACACCTACGTAAGGGTGAGGATTTCCCTGCCCGACAGTTCCCGGTTATACCTGAATCCGGTTATGCGCACGGGCGTTAAAGGACAAAAACCACAGATGCCGGTATCACAAAAGCGTAGGTTATTTACTATCTTTGACAAATGATCAAGAAAACCCTGGAGCTTACCGGAGAATATATCCAGCTTATGAAACGGGTCTTTACAAAGCCCGAAAAATGGCGGATTTTCTGGAAACAGTGCTTGGTGGAAATGGAAAAGCTCGGACTGACATCTGTCCCGTTGATCGGGATCATTTCCATTGCCATAGGTGCCGTTCTGGTAATTCAGACCGCGTATAACATTGAAAACCCGTTTATCCCCAAAATGTATGTTGGCTATATGGTACGTGAGAGCCTGATCCTGGAATTCTCATGCACTATGGTGGCTTTGATACTTGCTGGCAAGGTGGGGTCCAATATTTCATCCGATATTGGCACCATGCGGCTGACAGAACAGATTGACGCCATGGAAATGATGGGCATCAATTCTGCCAACTACCTGATCCTGCCCAAAGTGGTATCTGTCTGTGTGTTTAATCCCGTACTCATGCTTTTCAGCTTCATGATCGGGATACTGGGTGGCTGGTTGATCGTGGCTGCAACCGGAATGATTACCCTGAGCCAGTACACCATCGGTTTGCGTTTTGCTTTCAATGGCTATTATATTGTATATGCTGTGACAAAAATGATTGTATTTAGCTTTATCATAGTCACGGTATCGGCCCTGTACGGTTATTCTCCCAAAGAGAACTCCATGGAAGTAGGACACGCCAGCACACGTTCTATTGTGGCCATTTGCCTGCTGATTCTGATTACGGACCTGATGTTGACCCAATTGATGCTGAACTGATGATTTACGTAAAGAACATTAACAAGTCCTTTGGCCAGCAGCAGGTCCTGTCCGGTATATCGGTCGAATTCTTGGATGGGAAGACGAACTTGATCATCGGTGCCAGCGGATCGGGCAAGACGGTACTGCTCAAGGCGGTTGCCGGCCTTCATAATATTGACTCGGGTAAGATCTTATACGACAAAATAGATTTTACGGGATTGGGGGAAAAACAACGCAAAGAGATACACAAACAAATGGGCATGTTATTCCAGGGCGCGGCCCTTTTTGATTTTGCCACAGCCCGGGAAAACGTGCGGTTCCCCCTTGATTTCTTCACAGACTGGTCTATGGCTCAGAAGAATGAACGGGTTGATTTTTGCCTGCACCGGGTGAACCTGGGTGATATCGGCAATAAATATCCGTCCGAACTGAGTGGCGGTATGCAAAAAAGGGTCGGCATAGCCAGGGCTATTGTGATGAATCCGCGGTATTTGTTCTGTGATGAGCCCAATTCGGGTTTGGACCCGCAAACGGCTATTGTCATCGACAGGCTGATCAGCGAACTTACCCACGAATACAATATGACGACCATCATCAACACCCATGACATGAACTCTGTGATGGCTATAGGGGAAAAACTTGTTTTTCTTTACCAGGGTAAAAAAGAATGGGAAGGTAGCAAGGATGATATCTTACATGCAGACAACAAAGCCCTGAACGATTTTGTATTTGCTTCGGAAATGGCACGTCTGTTAAAGAAACCTATATTCTGAAACGGATCCCGAGCTCCATCCTGAATTGGGTGGGTTGTATGGTCCGGATGCTCTTGGGCTGGTTGTTTTCAAAGTAATGCGAGACAGTAGGTTCAATGTAGATGCCCATCAGATCGGACCATTTGTATTCGATTCCGAGTCCCCCGAATAAAGACCATTGGAATCCCTGTACGGGGACGTACTGACGGGTGACTACGTCATTGAGCTGGCAAATATATTCGTCGGCCACTGCGCGGTCAATCGCACCTCCGCTCACGGCATATACAGTCAGGTGGGGAGTATTCACTGCCCGGAAATATATGCTGACAGGAATGCCAATGTAATGCGTGTTTTGATTTACAATATATGATTTGTCGGCCGTATGCACCTGGTATTCTCCGCGGAGCAGGGTATAAGTGAGTGAGGCACCGACCGATAGCCATTTGTTGAATTCTTTCTGGACATTGATTCCGGCAGAAATGGGGGTGGAAAAATGGGCCGAGATATGGTTCACATCATCTTCATCAAAGTAAGGTGCCATGTAATCGGGAATACCCAGGTTCGTGAGATCGCTCCCTGCCAGGCTGAGGGGTGTTTCCCATTTGGTAGTATAGGTAGAAGGCGTGAACAAGTATGTGCCGTTAATGGCTCCCTGGTATGAAAAATTGGCTGCAGTGATCCATTTTTTGTTCAGTCGTATGTTTTTTGGGGGATCAACCGGGAACAAAACATTTTGGGTTTGACCCTTATTTTTTACAGGTTCCTGTACAGGCATGTTCCCGTGCATAACCCTTTCTTCCTGTCCGGGTTGAAGCGGAACAGGTTCAACCGGTGTGGCAGAAGGGATTCCGGTACGGTCAGCCGTAACCTCGGAAGTAACCGGGACAACGGATGCACTGCGCAACAGGTCCAGATGCGCCTTTGTGTATAATTTTGCAATATCCGGGCGGATATCAGGAAGATCTATGGAAACAGGGCGGTCAATGATCCGGCATATGGTCCCGGGTGCAGTATCCAGCCGGGTTCTAAAAGGCATGAATAAAACAAACAGCAACAACAGACATGCCGCTGCAGCCGTTCCTAGGAACATAATCCGTTTGCGCCGGCGCAGCACAACACGATGTGACATCCGCGCTGTAAGGGCTTCCCAGTCCCCTGTCTCCCCCGGGAGGGAGAACCCAGACAGTTTCTCCCGTATTTTTTTATCAAAAAGATCTTCAATCATGTTCCAAAGGGGTTAAAATTTTGTTTACCGTCATGTAAGTACTTCCAAAAAACTGGGGACCATACTCCAGGATCTCTTCCCGGGTAAGCTGGAAGGTGGGCAGCATAAAATGTACATAAAGCGTTTCCGGTTCGTACAAAGGGTTGAAGTGTTCACCGTATGCATTGAATATCAGGCGGAATTCCTGCGAGATGGGGAAGGCGATGGTTTGCGTCCGGAAAATGCCGTCATCGTCTGTAAATACGGGTTCCTCCAGACGCAGATAAACTGAAATACAGGGGACAGGTTCCTGAGTCAGGGAATCCACAATCTTTCCTTCCACTATGAAAAAGGCATGCGGATACTCCCGGGTTGCAAGGGAATCGGACTGCAGAGGGTAACGGAAAGGAATTGTATCCTGGCACGAAACCAAAAGCCCCGTCAAAAAAACAAATCCTATGAGATATATCCGTTTCATTTAAAATCGTTCAGTTTATGTTGCAGCCAGGACCTTGCCCTTGAATACTGGGAGCGGGAAGTGCTTTCGCTGATGTTCAATATTTCTGCTATTTCGTTGTGTGAGTATCCTTCAATGGCATACATGTTAAAAACAGTCCGGAAACCAGAGGGCATTTGTTCTATACAGCGGAGTATGTCACTGGCCGAGATTTTTTCCAGGATCAATCCCGTGGTAACCGATTTGCCGGCAGAGTTCTCTATCTGCTCGCTGTATCGCAGGGCATCGTTTTTGCGTAGATAAGAAAGAGAGATGTTCACAAATATTTTCCGCGCCCAACCCTCAAATGAACCTGTTCCTGCATACGTCCCTATTTTTTCAAATAAAACAACAAATCCGTCCTGTACAATGTCCTTGGCCGTCTCGCGATTGCCTGTGTACCGTTGACAAACCGCCAGCATTTTCGAATAGAGACGCTCATATATAACACGTTGTGCCGCAGGCTCTTTTTTTCTGCAGGCAACAATGAGGTCCCTTTCCGGAATGTCTTTATTTAGATGAAAATTACGGCCGGAATGTTGCATGGATGTAAGAAAATTCTACAGGCTAAACAAAAGTAAAATAAATAATTGAATTGAACGAATTATGGTAACTTTGCAACTCCCTCAATACTTTGATAACATGTGGAAACGTGTTTTATTGTTCATGTCTTTGGTCATCGTGACAGCTTGTGGTTATCGCGCCGAGGTTGCCTCCGAAGAATCCAGGATATTATTTCATCAGGGATTGAAAATGTTTTACCTGGGAGATATGTATCAGGCGCGGGATTATTTTCAACGGGTAGTCTCAGGAAACAAGGACAACGATGCAGCTTTTTATTACCTTGCCCAAATAGCCGGTTATGCAGGTGAATGGGACGAATCGGCTGCTTATCTTCAGAAAGCCCTAAAGTTGCAGCCTGGTAATTACTGGTACCGTCTTCAGGAAGCGAAACTGGCCGTTGCCTCGGGAAAAACAGAAGAAGCGGAATCCCTTTATGAAATCCTCTGGAAGGATCATCCTGGCAAAATCGAATTGTTATACGACCTCATAGGGTTGTATATGAATAACCACAAAACGGACAGGGCTCTGGGACTGTTGGATACCCTGGAGGACAGGGATGGCGTAAGTGAATCCAGTCTGCTGCTTCGTTTTAATCTATTGATGGAGAGCGACCGTGAAGCAGCCGTGAAAATGCTGCACGATCATGCCCGGAACAATCCCACGCCCAGGGTACTAAGTATATCGGGAGACCTCGAGGCGGGGAACGGCCAGACAGATCAGGCAAATGATTATTACCAGCGTGCACTGGAAATGGATCCCACATTTATGCCGGCAGTCTTTGGACTGGCCGAGACATACAGGATGAAAAGGCAGTTTGATCTGTACTTTGAGAACATCAATGTATTTCTGGCCTATCCCGACATTGAGGCGCGGATGAAGACTGATTACCTGAAACAAATTCTGGATGTCAGGGGGTTTGTTGCCACATTCCAGCCACAGGTGGACACCCTCTTTTTGAGTACACGCAGTGCGCATCCGGCAGACAGCGCTCTTGCCTATGTCTATGCCGGATACCTTATCCAGACACAGCGACCTGCACAGGCCAGAGAGGTAATAACCGAAAATCTAGGTCATTATCAACACGATTACCAGGCATGGTATCAGACCCTGGGTGTCATTTATTACCTTAAGGAATGGCCTCTGTTGTGTGAATATGGTGCCAGGGCTCTGGATGTGTTCCGCGATGATGTGGATTTCAGCAGCTTGTATGGCTTGGCATTATGGCAGACAGGGAAGCTGGAGGAGGCCATTGCACGTTTTGAACTGATCCTGAAACTGCTCAAAAAGGGAGATACGAAGAACAAGGTACAGACCATGTCCCTTTTGGGAGATCTGTACCATGAAAAAGGAGACTGGGAAAGATCCTTCCGGATGTATGAGGAGGTCCTGCGACTGGACCGGGAGAACCTGCCGGTGCTGAACAATTATGCTTATTACCTTTCACTCAGGGGAGAAAAGCTGGAAAAAGCGTTGTCCATGAGCCGGATCACTATAGACAAGGAATCGAATAATTCCACCTATCTGGACACTTACGGTTGGATCCTTCACTTGTTGGGGCGTTCTGCCGAAGCAAAGACCATTTTCAGACAGGCGCTGGCTTACGGAGGAAAAGAAAGCGCCGAGATACTGAATCATTATGGAGATGTGCTCAACGCGCTCAACGAACCGCTCATGGCCATAGTATATTGGCAACAGGCCTACGACATTGAACCTCGTGAAGATATTCTTAGTAAAATTGAGACCAACAGGAAAACCGGGCAATAGAAAATGAAGCGGATATTGCTGATCATATTCTTTCTCATTACGATAACGGGGATACTTCAGGCTCAGGATGTGGGAGAGTTGCAGGCTCGCAACCGCCGCCTGCAGCAGGAGATCGCCACCCTGGAAAAACGGA
Source organism: Bacteroidales bacterium Bact_09 (assembly GCA_001603455.1). Lineage (GTDB taxonomy): Bacteria > Bacteroidota > Bacteroidia > Bacteroidales > UBA932 > DMER64. Next base: position 41,475 of record LUZA01000004.1, read on the forward strand.
TCAGCACTACGGCAGATGATATCAGGGGTCAACTCAATCAGCACAGGCTGGGACAGCGCCTGTTGTCCAGCAGACAAGAATTGATCAGGGGTATGGAAGAAGAGCTTGCCAGACTCAACGACAGCATTACAAAAAAGAATCTCATGATCGCCCGCCTGAAACAGGAACGCCAGGAACTAACCACGGCTTATGAATCTTTGCTCCTGCAGGCATACAGACACCGGGACAAAAAACTGTGGATTATGCACGTTCTCTCAAGTGAAAGTGCATTGCAGGCCTACCGCAGGTGGCGCTATTTTCGTAATTACAGCGATTACATGCGTACGCAGGAAAAAAAGATCCGAGAAACAGAGGCACTTTTGCGCCGGGAAGAAATCCGTCTTGTTTCACTGCAGCAAGAACGCGTGAAGGCCCGTGATCAACTGGCCCGTGAAATAGTCAGGATGCAGGATGATCAACGAAAACTTAACAACAACATCAGAAAATTACAGCAGAACGAAAAGCAATTAAAAGCAGCATTGCAGAAACGTATAGAGGAACAACGCAAGCTGGACAATGAAATTCAAAAAGCCCTGGCCGTCCTGGAAAAGAAAGACGAGGCAAGGGATCCGGGGGCCATAGAGGCAGCCCGGGCGCTATCGGCAGATTTTGTAGCCAATAAGGGAAACCTTCCCTGGCCTTTGAAAGATGCCGTTGTTATAGAACGATTTGGGCGGATTACCGATCCTAAATGGGGCTTTGTATTTGATAACAAGGGCGTTACCCTTTCCGGACCCAGGGGAGGCGATGTAGTTGCCGTGTTCAATGGCACTGTGGCAAGTATCTGGATGGATAACAGGGACAGTTACCTGATCAGGGTTTTGGTCACACACGGGGAATTCAGCACCATATACTGCCACATGGTAGATGTAGTGGTCAGGGAAGGTGACCAGGTGAACACAGGGCAAAAGATTGGGACTCTCTCCCCCCTGGGAGAAGGGAGCAGCTATTTTCAATTGCTTCGCAACGGGATTCCCGTCAATCCGGCTGACTGGTGCCGATAAATTCCCTAATGACCGAAGCATAAGGAATATACCGTTCATCCCTAGGATGGACCGGCGTAAAATAACTCAGGAAATTCAATAGACGGAGCGCTTCGGGGAAAGCGGCCGAAACAGGAAGAATGCGGTGCAGCAGCGGCTCGGCATGTGATTTAAGAACAGCCAGTTCATAGGGCAGGGCCGAGTTGAACATTACATCTGCCTCTTCTTGGAAAGGAAAGATGTTCTGCCTTTCTCCGTAACTGATGCTGGGCCAGCGAAGAATGGTTTCTTCTGCCGTGATGCCACGGAATTGTGCATCACGCACCATCCGGCGGATCATCCTGGTATCGGTGGTCGAAATCCGGTTGTTTTCGTCCATGGATAAAGAGGTAAGTGCCGATGCATAAATCTTGAATTTATTTTTGGCGGGTATATCTCGGGTCAGAACCGGATTCAGTGCGTGGATGCCTTCCATGATCAGGATGTCGTTTTCCTTCAGTTTCAACCTTTTGCCGTTGAAAGTGCGTTGGCCTGTGAGGAAATCGAAAGAAGGTATCTCCACTTCCTTTCCATCGAGCAGTTTAAACAATTGTTCATTCAGGAATTGCACATCCAGGGCAAGGAGGGACTCAAAATCATAATCCCCCTTATCGTCACGTGGGGTATCTTCCCGGTTAACAAAATAGTTATCCATTTCCAGCACGACAGGTTTCATACCCAACACCTTCAATTGTGTGGAGATCCTTTTGGATGTAGTGGTTTTTCCGCTGCTTGAGGGACCGGCTATAAGCACCAGTTTTACTTTGTCACGACATTCAAAAATCCTGTCGGCAATATCTGCGTAACGCCTGCCATGGAAAGCTTCTCCGGTAAGGATCAGATCTTTGGTCTGCCCTTTTTGTATTTTTTGATTGAGACTCCCGATGTCTTTGATTCCCATTATTTTGCCCCAGTGAACATACTCTTCGAACACTTCCACCAATTTGTTCAACTTGGGGGGACCGTCCAATTTTCCGGGGTTGTCCGGTTGTGGGTACTGCAGCAAAAAACCTCTGTGGAACCGGCACAGGTCGAACAATTTCAGATAGCCGGTGGAAGGTACAAGCGGGCCGTAAAAGGTGTCTGCATGGTCTTCCAGGTAATAGACAGAGGTAAAGAAATGACCTCGCGTTTCCTGTAGCAATGCCTTTTGCGGAAACCCGCCGCCGGCGAATATTTTTTGTGCTTCGCCAGTGCAAAGCTTTTCTCGCTTGAAAGGAATATTTTTTTCCACTATATGCTTCATCGCCCCCCGGATAAGGACCATATCTTCTTCCGTTTCCTCCCGGTAGTCGGGAAAGATCAGGTCGCAGTAAAGAGAATTCCCCACCGAATAGGAGATTCTGAGCCGCGCGCAGGGGAATACCTCCCGCACGGCTTTCTGTAATACGAAGGACAACGATCGGATGTATGTCCTTCTTCCGTCCGGATGTGAATAATCAATGAATTGGATATCGTGGGGATTATACAGGACATAATCAAGGCTCTTAAGCCGATTGTCCACCAATGCGGCAAGGTATTTGTTGGCATCCGCCCCGTTCCATTCCCTGTTTATCTCTTGTAATGTCTTCATGTCATAATATTTAATGTAACCACTCCCTGAGCAGCCTGCCTGTATAGGATTGCAAATTCTCTGCCAGTGCTTCAGGCGTGCCGTAACCCACAACAAATCCTCCGTCTTTTCCTCCTTCAGGGCCCAGATCTATGATATAATCTGCCGAACGGATGATGTCGGGATGGTGCTCAATGATCAGCACTGTGTTGCCTTTGTCGGTAAGCTGCTGCAAAATGTTGAGCAGCACCCTCACGTCCTCAAAGTGCAGCCCGGTAGTTGGTTCATCCAAGATGTACAGGGTATTGCCGGTCGAAGTGCGGGATAATTCGGCTGCCAGCTTTACGCGTTGGCATTCTCCCCCGCTCAGGGTTGTGGAGGGTTGCCCCAGTTTGATATATCCCAAACCTACGTCCTGCAGCGTTTTAATCTTCTGGATAATAGAGGGAACATACCTGAAGAATTCAACGGCTTCATTAACCGACATGTCCAGAACCTGGTTAATGTTTTTGTTTTTGTAACGGACGGCAAGAGTATCGCTTTTATAGCGTTTCCCCTGGCACTCGGGACACGTTATGTGGACATCGGGCAGAAAGTTCATTTCTATGAGCTGGATCCCTGCTCCTTTACAGGCTTCGCATCGTCCTCCCCTGATATTGAATGAAAAACGGGAAGATTTAAAGCCTCGTGTTTTGGCATCGGGAGAAGAGGCAAAAAGTTTGCGGATCTCACCAAAGACATTGGTATAAGTTGCCGGATTACTGCGTGGTGTTTTTCCGATGGGCGACTGGTCAACTTCCACCACTTTATCAATATACTGGATCCCGGTGACCGATTCATGCGGCAGTGGATGCCTTTTGGACCGGTAAAACTTTCTTGTTAGTACGGGCAGGAGTGTTTCGTTAACCAAAGTGGATTTTCCGCTACCGCTTATTCCGGTGATACAGACAAAACATCCCAGGGGAAAATCGACTGTGATATGCTTAAGATTGTTTCCGCTGGCCCCGCATATGCGCAGAACATGTCCGTTGCCTGGTCGCCTTACGGAAGGGACGGGAATGCTGCGGATTCCTTTAAGGTATTGCCAGGTCAGGCTTTGCGGGAGGGATTGTTGCAGGAACTTGTCCATAGGCCCTGAGTAAAGCAAATTACCTCCCTTGCGGCCTGCCCCGGGGCCCAGGTCCACCAGCCAGTCCGCACTCCGGATGATTTCCTCATCGTGTTCCACTACGATCACCGAATTCCCCAAATTACGCAGTTTCATCAGGGCGTGTATCAACCGGCGGTTATCCCACTGATGCAATCCTATGCTGGGTTCATCCAGGATATAGAGTACATTGACCAGCGTAGAGCCTATCTGCGTGGCCAGGCGGATACGCTGGCTCTCTCCGCCACTGAGCGTGCGGGTACCCCTGTTCAAGGACAGATAGGAAAGGCCGACATCGATCAGGAATTGCAACCTGTCCCTGATTTCCTTCAGGACATCCGTTGCAATGGCTTTCTGACGGTCGGATATCCGTTCTTCGATTCCATCCAGCCAGGAAGCCAGCGGTTGTATGTCCATTGCTGAAAGTTCGGCAATATTTTTATCTCCGAAGCGGAAACAAAGAGCCGTCTGGTTCAGGCGGCTTCCGTGACAGGCAGGACATTCTATCTCTTCCAGGTGTCTCTCCCAACTGGCCATTTTTCCTTCCGATTCACTATTCATTTGCTCCATCCGGTTGATCAGGCCGGGGAATGTAATGGTATAGGTGCCACCCACAGGTGAATGAACATAGATCAGGTCTTCGCTGCCGTAAAGAAGCGTATCCATTGCCTCTTCGGGTATTTCGGCAATGGGGGTATGCAGGGAAAACCCGTATTTTTTTGCCAGGCCTTCCAGGTGATGAAAAAGCGTATTATCCCGGTATTTACCAAAAGGTTCAAGCCCCCCCTGTGCTATGGACAGGGAATCATCCGGAATGATCTTTTTTAGATCGATACGTGTAGTAAATCCCAGTCCCTTGCATACAGGACATGCTCCGAGTGGAGAGTTGAAGGAAAAACTGTGGGGGGCAGGTTCCGGAAATGAGAGTCCACTTTCAGGGCACATCAGGTGTTTGCTAAAATGACTGACTTGTCCTGTATCGGGGTCCAGCACGGCAAATGACCCGTTCCCATGATATAAGGCAGTATTGACCGAGTCGCGTAAGCGGGCCAGGAAGGCATTATCATTATCGCATCCTTTTGCAGGGATCAGTTTGTCAATTACGATCTCTATGAAATGAGCCTTATAACGGTCCAGCATCATATTGTGGGTGATCTGTGTAATGGTCCCGTCAATACGCACTTCAAGAAAGCCTTTTTTCAGGATCTGGTCCAGCAATTCGCGGTAATGCCCTTTTCTGCCTTTTACAACAGGAGCCAGCAGAATACATTTTTTCCCGTCGTACTGTTCTGCGATGAGCGAAACCATCTGTTCTGCCGTATAACGTATCATGGGTTTTCCCGTGACCGGGGAATAGGCGATGGATGCCCTGGCAAACAGGAGCCTGAGAAAATCGTAGATCTCGGTAACTGTTCCCACGGTAGAACGCGGATTGCGGGTGGTGGTTTTTTGTTCAATGGCAATGATGGGACTAAGTCCCGAAATATAGTCCACATCGGGACGTTGCAGGGTGCCCAGGTATTGACGTGCGTAAGAGGAAAGCGTTTCCAAATAGCGACGCTGTCCTTCGGCATGCAATGTGTCAAAAGCCAGGGATGACTTTCCACTCCCGCTTAACCCGGTAATAATACACAAGGAATGGCGGGGGATATCAAGGCTTATGTTCTTCAGGTTGTTGACACGGGCACCTTCTATCCGGATGTAACTTTTTGCCATTGTGATCAGACTAGATGTTGCAGATAAGGATTGACGGCAAATTCGCCGGCCAGGGTGGAAGACGGACCGTGCCCCGGATAAATGCGTGTTTCCGGGGGTAATACACCGATCTTCCCGGAAAGGGATTCCATCAGCTGGTCGTAATCGCCGCCAGGCAGATCGGTTCGGCCTACACTGCCTGCAAACAGAAGATCGCCGGTAAACAATACGGCGTCCCGGCTGCCGTAAAGACAGACACTGCCGGGACTGTGCCCCGGTGTGTGGATCACCTTGAGCTCAGAATGGCCAAAGGTAAGGACCTCCCCGTCGCTGAGGGCCGTATAATCACTCCGGGGCTGGATTATATTGAAACCAAAGAGCCGTGCGTAATTGGCTGCACGCTCCAGGTTGCCGAGTTCAAAAGGATGCATGCGGAGTGGAATGTTGTATGTTTTACGTATGAAATCCAGCCCCATTAGATGGTCAAAATGACAATGGGTATTTACAATATACAGGGGGGTCAGGTTGTTATTCCGGATATAACCGGCAAGGCGTTGTTCTTCGGTTGGTCCAAAGCACCCGGGATCAATAATTATGCAATGGCCTGTCTGGTCGTAAGCCAGGTAACAGCAGGTCCGCAGTGCATTGAAAAAAAATGTTTTGAACTCCATATGCTTTTATTTTTGGATTCCACCAAGCATTGGGACAAACTGGTAAGCCCCAAAATCTTCAGTCTTATAATCATCCTGGCCGGTTCTGGTGATGCGCAACATACGCTGTTCATTATGACCTACGGGGATAACCATCTTCCCGTTAATGGATAACTGTTCCTTGAGTCTGACCGGAATTCCGGGGGCACCACAGGTCACCAGAATGCCCTTGAAGGGAGCAAATTGGGAAAGACCGGAAAAACCGTCCCCGTAAAAAAGCCCTGACGGATCAAAGCCACTGTTAACCAGGTTTTTTTGGGCCAGGATATAAAGCTCTCTTATGCGCTCAATGGAATAAACATGGAATCCCATCGCCATGAGAACGGCGGCCTGATAGCCGCAACCTGTTCCGATTTCCAGGACCTTGTCCCTTTTTTGGCAATCCAGCAGGTGTGTTTGCATGGCAACGGTATAAGGCTGTGAGATGGTCTGACGGGCAGCAATGGGCAGGGGCTTGTCCTTGTAAGCCATGTGTTCCAGTCCTTTATCCACAAATAAATGACGCGGGACACGTTCCATTGCTTTGAGGACTTCGGGATCAAATTCATATTTACGGGCCAACTCCTCTATCAGCAGCCTTCTTTGTCCTTTTTGTCTAAGGGTATCTGGCATTTCAAAACTAAAGATGCAAATGATTAAGCCCCCTCTCTTCCGGGAGGAGGCTTTCATCCAGTTTAGGTAAATAGGTCTAGTTGTCTAAATATCTTAAAGATGGATCAAGCCGGAAGGCTTTGGCCTTATATTCCTCTGCCTTCGCATTTTCGTTAAGTCTTCCATAGGCTATACCTGTTACATACAGCGTGTAGGCACAATTCTGGTCCAGACCCTGAAGCACGTTTAACGCGTCTTTGACTTTGTTCTTATTCAGAAGAGCAATGGCATAGTTAATGTCTTTGCTTCTGGAGAGCAGGTCAATGGCCTTGTCATTTTCGTTCTGATAAATGGCCAGTACGCCGCGGTAATAGCGTGTAACTTCTTTATCCGAGATGGCATTCAATGCTGATGCAGCCTCGTTGTACTGAGCTTGTTTTATGGCTATGCAGGCACGCTGCAATTCTATCATGTCTTTTTCTTCCTGTTGATCAGCTACCAACATCCCATCTGCAAGTGTTTGACGCGCAGCATCCAGATTGTTTTTTTGTATCTGGTTGTATGCCAGATTTATGTAAAGTTCAACAGCGTCCGGGTAACGTTCCAGTGCCCTTTTATAGAGCGTAATGGCCTGGTCGGGTTCCATTTCCATGGAAGCCTGAATGATATCGTTGGGGGTCAGGTATTCGGGCTGGTTATCGGCAATAACGCGGATTTCATCGGCGGTCAGCTGTATGGGTTCAAAATTAACGGCAACGGATCCGTAACGGAGCAAAGGAAGCATGACATTTTTGACTTCTGCATTGGAAGCGATCTCGGCACGGATCTGGCGTTCAGCCTCGGCCGGATTTGAGGCCAGGCGCAGGAACTGTTCTGCAAGCTGGTCCTTGTTGCTGATGTTGGATTCTTTCATTGCCGTGTAGAATTCGTTCCAGAATCCCATTCCCGAGGTGCTTGTCACAGTCCAGGCGCTGGCCGGAATATCTTTGGTATAACCCTGGTCTTTCAAAGCCTGGGCAAAGAAATTGCGGGTGTTATCGGCACGTTTTTTTGCCAGGGGATCGTTGATGCGGGAGGTGCCTTCGGGAGAAGCGTTGCCTTCCACGTCTATGCGTGTGATCCGGAAATCTTCACGGCTTGCCAGCTGCCGGAGTGAATTCAGAACGCGGGTGATCTCGGGTTGTGTGGCAATGGTACGGGTCACGGTGTACCCGTTGACAGGGAAGTAAATTTTTCCCCTGAGGGCAGCCCTGGCATCCGATTCGGATGCTATATGAGCCATGTAAATCGGAAGAACCGGAGTAAGAGGTACAGCAACTGTCCAGTTACACAATGGCAGGCATAGTTCCTCCTTGCTCAGACAGTTGTAAGCCCATGCTTTTGTTTGCAGGGTGGCCGTTGCCAGTCCGTCATGGTATGGTATGGTCGTGCTGTAACACAGAATCTGCTGAACAGACCAGTCAACCACAGGGTAATTGGTGTCAATAACGCCATATCCCTGTACAGTATAGTAAGGCAGTTCTCTTACATCACCGTTAGCGTAAAGTATGGAAGGCATTATGGAGAAAGTGATCCTTTTTTCGAAATAGCCGGCGGGAACTTCCACACAGAAAGAAACTTTTACCGTTCCGTTCTGCTGCACGTCAAAAACAGGCTCTCCGCAAACAATTCCGGAATAATCGGCCGGGATCCTCGTTGTTGCGCAGGATATCGCTATCAGAGACACTGCACCGAGGAGGAGAATATTCAATATTTTCTTCATGGTAAATAAGATTATGAATAGTAGATATCTATCAGGTTATATGCAAAGTTATGTAAAATATTTCCACGTAACAACAATTTTTGTTAATTACCTGTTAATTGTTTTTAAGGAGCAAAATTTCGTATATTTGCTTTAGATAAATCATTGTGTATGCATATAGCTGTTGCCGGGAATATCGGAAGCGGAAAAACCACCCTTACAAGACTCCTTTCCAGACATTACGGATGGATCCCCAAATATGAAGAAGTAGTGGACAATCCTTATCTGACGGATTTCTATGAAGATATGCAGCGTTGGTCCTTCAACCTACAGATCTTCTTTTTGAACCGTCGTCTGGCGGGGATTGTAGAAATTCAGAAAACAGGCCGGACGGTCATTCAGGACCGGACCATCTACGAAGATGCCAGTATCTTTGCCACCAATCTTCACGCCATGGGACTGATGTCGACCCGCGATTTTGACAATTACATCAAGCTTTATGAGCTGATGATATCGCTTATCCCCGCTCCTGATCTGATCATATACCTAAGGGCATCTGTTCCCACGCTTGTAAAACGCATCCAGAAAAGAGGCAGGGAGTATGAAAGTTCCATCCGTCTGGATTACCTTACGGGACTGAACGAAAGATATGAATCCTGGATCGGCAGTTATGAAGGACCCAAATTGATTTTGGAAGTAGACAACCTCCAGGTGGAGGAGAATCCGGAAGATTTCAGCAAGGTGATCGACAAAATCGATGCCCGGCTTCACGGACTTTTTTAGTTCCGTATTTCGGATATTTGCTTTTTTACCCGCACACGTATTTGGTATATACTTTATGAAGTATGTTGGTAAAGGCATACGGGAGTGCGGTGTGCGGTATAGAAGCGATCACCGTTACCATAGAGGCAGATGTTTCTCCCGGCATCAATTTTCATCTGGTAGGATTGCCCGATAGCGCTGTACGGGAATCCCAGCAACGAATTTCAACTGCAGTACATTCCGTGGGGTTGCGTATCCCCTGCAAACGGATCGTGATCAACATGGCCCCTGCAGATATCCGCAAGGAAGGATCGGCTTACGACCTTCCCCTCGCTCTTGCCGTTCTGGCAGCTTCGGAACAGATCAGGGCCCCGATGCTCGGCACAACCATATGTATGGGGGAACTGGCGTTGGACGGAACGCTGCGCCCGATCAGGGGGGCACTGTCCATGGCCCTTCATGCCAGGGACAACGGATTCAAAGCCTGTATTTTTCCCATGGAATCGGCTCTCGAGGCTGCCGTGGTCGAAGACATCAATATTTACGGAGTGTCCCACCTGGCACAGGTATTGGACCTGACTGAAGGGTTCGGAGGGGTTCCCGTGCTGGAAAACGTTCCCGGGATACATAACAGCCGGCCGCAGCCCCAACATCCCGATTTTTCACTGGTAAGGGGACAGGCACAGGCCCGGAGAGCGCTGGAAGTAGCCGCGGCCGGGAGTCACAACGTGCTGATGACCGGACCGCCCGGTGCGGGAAAAACCTTTATGGCACGCTGCCTGCCGGGAATCCTTCCGCCTTTATCCCGTGCCGAGGCCGTGGAAACCACCCGCATCTGGTCTGTAGCCGGGGTACCCCGGGGCGAGATCGGCCTTATGAGCATCCGACCCTTCCGAGCCCCGCACCACACGGCATCGGTCATTTCCCTTACAGGAGGAGGCTCCTCGGCCCTTCCCGGTGAAATATCCTTGGCGCACAACGGGGTCCTGTATTTGGACGAGCTGCCCGAATTCCAGGGACGTGCGCTGGAAGTCCTGCGACAACCCCTGGAAGACGGGACCATCCAGTTGTCCCGGGTACGCTACAAAGTGTCGTATCCTGCCCGGTTTATGCTGGTAGCCTCGATGAATCCCTGTCCCTGCGGATTCCGGGGACATTCCTCCAGACCCTGTGTCTGCACGGAATACCAGGTGCAACGCTACCGGAACCGGATCTCGGGACCACTGCTGGACCGGATAGATATCAGACTTTTTGTAAAGCCAGTAGAAGTGGAAGATTTAATACCCGGACAGGGGCGTTCACGGGAAGTCGAATCTACCGAATCCATTCGCAAAAGAGTGGAAAATGCCAGGAATATCCAGCAGGAACGTTTCAGGGAACAACCCGGAGTACATACCAATGCTCATATGGATGCGGGACTGCTGCCTCGTTATTGCAGCCTGAATCCTGCTACGCTGACTTTTCTGAAAGAAGCTGTTTCCAGACTGCATCTTTCGGCCAGGGCGCATCACCGGATCCTGCGCCTGGCCCGCACCATAGCAGATTTGGAAGGATCTGCTGCCATAGAGATCCAGCACCTTGCCGAGGCAATACAGTATAAGTGATGCGACCCCGTCGTTAGCAAGTATGATGGCTGCCTGCTGGTCTTCAAGGCGGTGCGCCAAACGCGTTTGACGCGTATAAAAGGCGCTGCTCCGCAGCACCATACATTTTTATGGCTGCTTTGCGGGAGGGTGAACTGCATTGTGGGAGGGTGGTAAGTAGCAGTGCTGTTGCAAAAATCAGCAATGCGTTCATATTGTATGAATTACAGCCGTTGGTGCTATTTTGGCTACTTACTACCCTCCAGTACCAACTATTTGCTCAAGGCAGCCTCTTCATCACAAAAACTTATCGGGAGTATTGATCTTTGGACTTCCGATAGGTTTAGCGTCTGTCTAACGTCTGTCAATTGAATTGCAGCACCACAAAGAACCGGGAGCTTTTGTGGTATGGTATGCAGAGGCTCCCGGTTCTTGTGGTGGCAGAAAAAAGGTACAACGTACACATTGTTCGTTTGCCTCATTATCAGCCATTTGTGAAATTCAGACCCCCGGGGCACTATTTTCTTAACTCTTTGAATATCAGCCAAACGAACAATGTGTACGTTGTACCCTAGTCTCGCACTTCATTCACTAATCATATTTATGTAAAATATACTTGTCAAATAGTAAAATATAGTTTACATTTGTGCGACAAATTACTAATCCCGGATATTATGAAAAGAAAAAGAATTCTTCTTCCGCACAAATTTCAGATTATTGGCTGGGGCATGTTTTCCTTGCTGGCAGCACTATCCCC
>LUZA01000075.1 GCA_001603455.1 Bacteroidales bacterium Bact_09
TTTTTCCGGATTTGGAACGAAGTCTTTCATATGACCTGACCAAAGCCTCGTCACTCCCGATAGCCCTGAGCGCAAGAATGATCAGAATGATGGCTATGAGAGGAAAAACTGTTGAAACGGGAAAGGAAACATGCATGAAATTAGTGAAATAAACGGCACCCATCCATATCTGCTGTCCCAGCAGGATCAGGGAAATATAAATGCACAGTCGAATCTGTATCTTCCTTACCCTGAACAGAAAAATTGTTAACAGCAACAGTGCGCATACGGCTCCTGTCAGGATAACGAACGGAATATAAGTAGCATATATTCCAAAAAAAATTGAAACCATAAGTCCCAGCGCAATGGCTAGGTACAGTGTCTGAATACGCTGAATCATCCGAAGTATTTGTTTGTTGCAACAAATTTAGAGGAAAATCCGCGATTTTCCTCTAAATTTGTAAAATGAAAATCATTGAACCGTCAGAATTGGTCATTAACAGCGATGGCAGTGTGTTCCACCTGCATCTGCAACCCGGACAGCTAGCCGACAATATACTGTTGGTGGGGGATCCGGACCGGGTCACGCTGTTGCGTGGGTTACTTACCGGTGTAGAATATGTTTCGCGAAGCAGGGAGTTTGTCTCTGCTACGGGTTTTTACAAGGGCAAAAGAATCACATTGTTATCTACCGGGATAGGGACCGACAACATAGATATCGTGATGAATGAGCTGGATGCGCTGGCCAATATTGATTTCAAAACACGGACTTTAAAAAAAGAGCATCGCTCCCTGAAAGTTCTAAGGCTGGGCACATCGGGTGCTATTCAGCCTGATATTCCCACCGGAACGCTGGTCTATTCTGCCTATTCGGCAGGGATAGACGGATTGCTTAACTGGTATGCGGGAAGAAATGAAGTTTGTGATCTGGATATGGAAAAGGCCTTCATCAGGCATATGAACTGGTCCCCTTTGCTGGCAACGCCCTATTTTGTCCGTAATTCAGAAGAGATAGAAAAAGGTTTCGGTAATGCTGTCCAGGGAATTACACTTTCTGCCCCCGGTTTTTACGGGCCTCAGGGGCGTGTCATCCGGCTTCCCCTTGCCGATCCTGCCTACCTGGCTAAACTGGCATCGTTCCGTTATAATGGTTTAAGAATTACGAATTTTGAAATGGAAGGCTCTGCCATAGCAGGACTTTCCCGGCTTATGGGACACGAAGGAGCGACGGTCTGCATGATCATAGCGCAGAGAAACAATAAGAATATGAACGTGGATTACAGGGACCTTATGCTTGAGAAAGCCAGGGAAGCCATTGAAAGAATATAGTTTCTATGGTGTACGATAACGAAATATTGGATATTATACCCCTTTTGGATGATCCCGACCAGTACATCCAGGACACGTTGTTCAGACGTCTCAGAACGATGGGTCGTCCGGCCATAGAGCAACTGGAAGGTGTTTTCAGGGAAGAGGGTGAGGAAAAGTATCCGGGAATAAGAAAAATGCTTGCTGCCCTGAGGGAAAATCTCAAATTTGAAGACCTGGCCGAATGGATAAATCAGACGGAAGATGATCTGATTACCGGTCTGTGTCTGATCCAGGACATCCTTACTGCAGATGTTGACAGGCAGGAACTTCTTGATATCATTACAGACTGTGTCAGTGAAATTTGCGTTGAGTTGCGTGACGACCAGACAGTGATGGAAAAGGTGAAATTGTTCAACCACGTTTTCTTTTACAGACTTGGCTTCAAGACAACGGACCCCATGTTTTCAAGGCCTGAAAACACATTTATACACATGGCCCTGGAAAAAAGAGAAGGCAGCCCCATAGCTGTAGGAATCATTTATTTACTGCTGGCATACCATGCCGGCATACAAGTCAGGGGGCGCATATTCAAGGGGGGGTTTTTGCCTGCCGTTACCGACGCATCGGGCCATGTGCTATTCTATGTCAACGTCTATAAATATGGTATGTTGTTTCCTCATGACGAGTTGGAGTCGTTTTTAAACGAATTGAATCTCCAGATACCCAGGGAATCATTCCGTGAAGCTGCACCGGAAGATCTTGCGCGAATATATGCCGAAACATTATTATACAGTTTTTCAGCCATGGATGACAATTCCGGTCAAGAGCAGGTTTCCAGGCTTGGGAGGGTCATTGGTATGTTTGGTGGGGAAAATTCCCTGCTCATAGAAATAGATGAGGAAGATGAGTAAAATAAAAAGAGACTGCCTCGATAGAAACAGCCTCCCGTATCGGTTAGGTTTTAGGTTTGGTCATGAGCGGGAAACGAGGTTCGAACTCGCGACCCTCAGCTTGGGAAGCTGATGCTCTACCGGCTGAGCTATTCCCGCATTGCCAAACGGTAGGCAAATATAGCGATTAATTTTTTATAACCAAGATGAATGTCGCCGTCTATATAGCCAGAAAACTTAAAGGCGATGCCACTTCGGCAGGCAGGATAAGCCGCATGGGAACAAGGATAGCGACAATCAGCGTGGCTGTCAGTGTTTTTACCATGATACTGTCTGTAGCCATAGTCAATGGGTTCAGAAATGAGATCGAAAATCGTGCGATTGGATTTACCGGTGAAATACTGATGGAAGCTCCGGGTGCGGGATTTGTAACGGATCCCATACCTGTATCAAATAATCTCTCATATCTTCCTAAACTTAAACAATTACCTGAAATAGCGCATATTCAGGAATTTGTGATGTCATATGGTATAATACGTACCGATGAAACTCTTCAGGCAGTTTCATTCAAAGGGGTAGGACAGAATTACCGCTGGAATTTTTTTTCCAGGCACCTAAAAGAAGGCAGTATTCCTGTTTTTCCCGACACGGCTTCTTCAAGCCAGGTGCTCATCTCACACCGTTTATCCTCGATGCTGGACATCGGGATCAGGGACGTGATTACGATGTATTTTATTGGTGAGAATGTCAGGATGCGGCGTTTTGTGGTTTCAGGGATCTACGATGCACAGCTTGAAGATGTTGACAATCATTTGATAATAGGAGATATCCGGCATGCACAAAGATTAAACGGTTGGCACGAAGACCAGGTAAGCGGCATGGAGATCTTTTTAAGTGACAGGGATAGGCCGGAGGCCAAACTGGATGTTATTGAAAATTTCATTATTACCCATTCGGGTGATGCAGACGACGGCGTGGTATTGCACAGTATCAGGAAGATTTATTCCCATCTGTATGACTGGCTTGACCTGATGGACATCAATGTAGCGGTGCTCCTTACCCTGATGGTTCTGGTAGCCGGTTTCAACATGATGTCCGGTTTGCTGATACTGCTGTTTGAAAAAACCTCCACCATTGGAGTGCTCAAAGCCATGGGGATGAAAGATCGCAGCATAAGGAACAGTTTCCTCTATAATGCGGTAGCAGTTGCACTCCGTGGTATGACTGCGGGAACCATACTGGCATTGATTTTCCTGTTCATTCAGAAAACAACACACTTTATCCGGCTGGACCCGTCAAGTTATTTTGTAGACAGCGTTCCGGTGGATATTTCATGGATTCATATTCTGATAATTGATATTGCAGCAGTAGGTATTCTCCTGATGATCCTGATGCCGCCACTGAAAAGTATTATCAGGATCAGTCCCGACAAAGCTATTCGGATGCGTTAACCCAACCCATGTATCTGTTCCATACTATTTCCACGTATTCCTGTGTTTGTTGCGGTGCATAGGCGGCAACATGGGCCCAAAGGTCCGGATCCCGGCCGTCCTGAGCCGCCTTTTCCCTATCCCTTTGGATACGTGTCATACCGGCATTATACGCTGCCAGTACAAAATGAATTTCTTCTTCCTCGGGCAGATGTGCCAGGTGCATGTTCCTCTTCAGAAAGGCAAAATACCTAACGGCTCCCTTGATGTTTTCTTCGGGGTCGAACAGATTGCTTACCTTCATATCCCTGGCTGTAAATTCTTTGATTTGCATCAATCCTATGGCATTGCTGCCGGAATATGCATTCATCCGGTATTTTGATTCCTGGTACATTACTGCCCTCAGGACCCTCCAGTCCCAACCCAGGGTCCTGCTTACAGACCGTAAAAGAGAGTCATAGGGACACTTGTCTGGCGAGGCTGGCAGAAATCGGCCCCGGAAACGGGCAAATCCCGGATTTTGTTTGAAAAGGGTAAGCCAGTGCACCAGGCTCAGATGCCAGTGGCATCTTTCTTTCATCATGATCCAGACTTCTCCCAAAGGGGTAATCTGGGGTGTTATGTACACTTTGCCTGAGAGCGTTTTTGGGACGGGATCGTGTATGATATTCACCGCCAAGATATCTGTCAGATTATTTTTTAATAGATCCCATACAGGAACAGTATCTGTAACAGCTACGTATTTCACTGCCAGATCGTGCGATGCGGCAAAACGTCTCATAATCTCGTAATGGTATCCCACCCGGGATCCTGCATGGGAAGGGATATATATGGTGCAGCGCAGGCTGTCACGTTGCGACTGCCTCAGGTCCCTTTCCGTTCGCATGTTGGATGAAGGATGGAAAATACGCGTATGGTATTCCTTGAACAAAAAGGAAATCAGAAAAGCAGCCACCAGGGTAATGAATATCTTTCTCTTTGACATTATCGGGCCGTATTACCTGGCTCTCTTAGCGGAGCGGCTCCCTGAGACGGATTCGTTCTCGCAGCGGTTTTGGCGGGCCTCACATAGAATGGCCAGGTTATGCCAAGTTTGAATGCCTTTTGCGGACGAATGTAATGCGGAGCGGCAAAATATCCGCTATCCGGCCATCCCTGGGCAACATTCACGTATTTCACATAAATGGTCGCCCGTTTCCATTTTACGTTGATAAATGCATCAATATAAGGGGTATTTCCAATTTTTTTCTCATTCTGAATGTGGAAATTTCCCAGTGCCGGATTATATGCTTCCATATAATATGCCGTATGGAACGTCAAATCGGCACCTATCTGTGCAGTCATAACATCCTTGACTACCGGTATTTCAAAATAATACCTGAGATTGGCACTTAGCAGGGGCAACGGCAGGATGTCCTGATGTGAAGATAACTGGAACAATAACCGGTGGTCGAGCCGGACATACCAGAAACTGAAGTTTTTGGACAATGTGGCGGTCATGACATTGATCAGCTGATTTGTCTGCTGTACTGTGCCGAGGGTATCGTAATAGATTCTGTTTCCAAGCAGACCGTAAGAAAAGGTTGCTTCTGTCTTCCAGCCGGGAATGGAGAGTTTTGCCTCGATTCTTGTTTCTGTGGTCTTGTCAAAATTATTATTCCATTTAAAGTGATTGGAATAATAATTCCGGACGTACCAGGATGGTGTCTGCCTGTTCAAAAAGAACCTTCCGGTCAGATGAATGCCCGATGCCACGGGATAGAAGGAAAAGCGCACGTTTGCGTCTAAAGACAGATCACCAGCGTAATAGCCGGCAAAATCAAGCCTTCCTTTTGCGTTCCATTCAAAATACTTTTTGAGCATACCGGAGGCACCGGCATATATGTACATGTTATTTTCCCATTGATTGGAAGGCCCTTCCGTGTAATAATCCGGGATAAAACAGTAATTAGACAGCAATTCATAACCCACTCCGCCTTCTATTTTCGAAATGATGGCGGTACCGGACCATGGCTGCAAACGCAGGAAAAAACGGTTGTCCAGGATCATGGTTCTAACCGAATCCGCAGTTTTTGTGGGATTCAGGTAGAACTGATTGTTGTAGAATTCACGTCCCGGCAAGTCTGAAAGCGATATTTCGTCCCTGTAATTTTTGGACATGGTATTCCATTGACCTGAGTGCCCCAGGATCATCATGGTCCCTTCTCCTTTTTCCAGAGAATCCTTCTTAAAAATATTGAGTGGAATACTGTAACTCTGGGTAATGAACAGCTGATTACCGGAAAGAGCTGATGAAGCGTTGGTTAAAAAAACAGGAATGGTACGTGCCTCTACCAAGGTGTCCAGGATAAAGCTGTCATCCCTGATACCTCCGTTCTCGTTTTTTTTCAGAGAATTCCTGATATATCCCCCATGCATGATATACCTTTTTCCCAAATAATTGGCGGTCACAGCCAGTGTTCGCGTGTTGGTGGCTTCATTCTCGAGCAGTCCTTTTGTACCTTTACGCTGGTAAAAAAACTGAATGTTCGCAGCCGGGGAAAGATTCTGGGTGTGCAGGAAACTTACGTTCATTTCTTCGGTTTCCTTGTTTGCAAAGATTGTCCCGGAATAGGACATCACTGTAAAGGGACTTTTTGCGTTATAGAAGGGGAGTGTTTCCCTGTCATAGGCCTCGCACATCCCGGCACTCCAAAAATCAAACCGGTCATTTGTTTTTCTTTTAAAATAATTATGGGTTAGTACAGGAGAGCTGGCTGTTCCCAGATATACAGCACCCACATCGTTTTTCATATGGGCGTAATCGTAAAAATTACTGTTTATATTAGTATCTATCTGTTTAAAGGCAAGTTTGTTAAAATAATCGTCGCTGGTCCAGGAAATTACGCGTCTGTACCGCAGAGAATCCGGTATGACGTAAGATTCCAGGGGATGGAATGTGCTCCTTCGTATAGAATCAGCCACAGCTTTCTGTTCCTTTCTTTTTTGCCGTGCCATCTGTTTAAGTTCTCTGGGGGTAAATGTTGCCAGTGAATCGATCATGAAGGAACCAAGGCTGTCCAGCCTGATGAGCCCGGTGCTGTCTGTCTGATACAAAAAGCCCAGACTGTCCCGGACCTGTTTTCCTGCTGAATCAAGTGTCGGGATCCGTATAGTATCGCGTAACGGTAATCCCAGGCTGTCCATCAGGCGCATAAGGGATAATGTGCCGGGAGTAAAACTTCTAAGGGAATCGGGCAACTGCACCGTAAGGGTATCCCGCTTGATCCCGGACAGGGTGTCTGCTACCTGAGCAGCAGCTTTCCCTCCGGAAAACAATATAATGCATATGATCAGTGTCTTAGCCCTTACATTCATGGCAGGTCAGTATGAACGAGGCGCAAAGCTACAAAAAATGTGCCTTTTGCCTTGTTATTTCCTCTATCTGCTCAATAGACAAGGCGTCTCTTACCAATACGCGTTTTGAACTATCCAGCAAATATAGCGACGGGATTGCCTTCAGATCGTAAATACTACCGTTGCGGATAGAGCCGGTAGGGTCATATGCATGGATCCAGTCAGGCGGAAGTTCAGGGAGGTATTTTTGCCATCCCTCAAGTTCTTTGTCAGGATAAATGGTCAGAATGGTTAGCCGTTTCTTTTTCACCATCCCTGAAAGGACCCCGGAGCTTGTGATCTGGTCAATGGCCTGTCTGCAGGAGGCACAATCCAGGTTAATGAACAGGATTAGCACATAATCTGAACGGAGCTGGTAAAGAGTCTGTGGTGATGACGGGTCATCCGTATCGGGGAAATTTCTTACAGCCCTCACGAAACTGAAATCTTCCGCCTGGCTTCCGACCCTGTTTTTACGGGCAAGCTTCAAAAGATATACATGACGTTGTTTATCCATGGTATCCAGCAGTGGGCTTGCAACCATCTTTTCCAGGACAGCCATGAACAGCTCATCGTCCCTGTATGGTGAATTGGGATGATAGTAATAATATTCTGATAGTCTGTAAAATTTCAGGAGTACCTGCTTCCTGACAGAAGGATCCTCAGCTGCGGTGCCGGCCAGGTCCATCATACGGGATATACCTTCACTGGCAACGATCTTTCCGGCCTGATGCAATATGTCGGCATAAGCCGAGTAAGCCTGGTCTGCAAAACCTTCCTGCCGGATGCATAGTGAATCGTCAAAAGGGAAAGTATCCCAGTAATGGAGTGCCCGGAACCTAAGGGCTTCCTCTTGTGAGGTCACAGGCACCGGAATGGACGGAGGAAAGAACACCAAAGGTTCACGTACTTTTTCCCTGTTACCCCTGATGCAGGAAACTACAGTCAGAGCGGTCATCAAAATGGCCAGGCAACGGATCGGCAGGTTCATATACAAAAATACAAATTTTTATTACATTTGTCTGTTATGAATATTTCCCTGCATACTTTCCATGTCGTTTTGTATGTTATGGCAGCTATTGCTATTGTTGTGTTTATTGCCCTATACCATGTCAGGGCCGGATACGGTATCCTGTTTGACAAAAGCTGGGGCATAACCATATCCAACAAATGGGCATGGATGATCATGGAAGCGCCGGTGTTCATTGCCATGTGCTGGTTCTGGGTGATGTCACCCCGGAAATGGGACTTGGTGCCGTTTATTTTTTTTCTGATTTTTCAGGCGCATTACCTGCAACGCTCGTTCATATTTCCATGGCTGATTAAAGGTAAAAGCCAGATGCCTGTATTGATCATGTTTATGGGCATCGTGTTCAATCTGGCAAATGCTTTCATGCAGGGACAATGGATTTTTTTTCTGGCTCCCGGGACCATGTACGGTGAATCATGGCTCAGGGACCCGCGTTTCCTGGTCGGTACGGCACTATTCATAACCGGATTGATCATCAACATACGATCCGACGGGATTATCAGGAGCCTGAGGAAGGAAGGTGACACGAACCATTATCTGCCCGAAAGAGGATTGTTCAGATATGTGACATGCGCTAATTATTTTGGAGAGATAGTAGAGTGGCTGGGATTTGCCATCCTTACCTGGTCATTGAGCGGATTTGTGTTCTTCCTGTGGACCTTTGCCAATCTTGTTCCCAGGGCACATGCCATTTACAACAGATATAAAGATGAATTTGCCAGTGAAATGGCCCATGAACCACGCAAACGCATTTTCCCGTTTATATATTGATTCAAGATGATACATAAATCCCTCTTATTCTCTCCTTCGGCCATTGGTCCCGTTACTTTGCGCAATCGCACCATACGGTCTGCTGCCTTTGAAGGAATGTGCATTGAGAACGGTCCCTCGGAAGCTTTGTATAATTACCATACTGCCGTAGCGGCAGGAGGTGTTGGTATGACCACTGTGGCTTATGCTGCTGTGACCAGAAGCGGGTTGTCTTTTCCCACACAGTTGTGGATGAGGCCGGCGATAGTACCCGGGCTGCGGCAACTGACAAACGGAATACATAAAGAAGGCGCTGCCGCTTCCATACAAATGGGGCATTGTGGTAATATGAGCCACAGGAACATTTGCGGATGTATCCCTGTATCTGCCAGCAGTGGGTTCAATATGTATTCCCCGACATTTGTCAGAGCTTTGAAAAAATCAGAGATACTTGAATTGGTAAAGGATTTTGGAAAGGCCACAGAATTGGCTTATGAATCGGGGTTCGATGCCGTGGAAATTCATGCCGGGCATGGCTACCTGCTCAGCCAGTTTATGTCTGAATGGCTAAACAGAAGAAAAGACGAGTACGGGGGCAGTTTTGTGAACAGGCTCAGGTTTACCTCGCAGGCAATACAAGAAGTCATGGAAATAGCCACCCAGCGCAAAATGGCCGTCTTGGTTAAAATGAACATGCGGGACGGATTCAAAGGAGGCATGGAGATAGAAGAATCCGTCGAGGTAGCCAAATTGTTGGAAAAGGCAGGTGTTCATGCTCTTGTACTGAGTGGAGGCTACGTGAGCCGTGCCCCTATGTATGTTATGCGGGGAGCGATACCCATAAGGACTCTGACCTATTACATGCCCTGGAATTACGTTAAGATAGGCGTTCGTATGATTGGCCGGTGGATGATCCGTCCTGTCCCCTTTACAGAAGGTTACTTTCTGGAGGATGCCCGTGTGTTCCGTAAAGAGATCAGGATCCCGCTTGTTTGCGTAGGGGGGCTGTTTTCACGTGCGGTTATAGAACGTGCGTTAAGTGATGGCTTTGAATTTGTTGCCATGGCAAGACCTCTGATAAACGATCCTGCTTTCGTAAACCATATGAAAGAAGCTGAAGAAAAGGGCTGCGGGGAAGGCTATGCCAGTGGTTGCACACATGCCAATTATTGCATAGGCAGGATGTATACCAGGGACATGGTATGTCACCAGCATCTGGATGATATTCCCAAACGATTGCTTGATGAATTCAAATAAGAATCCTGTTGCCTTGATCACAGGGGCCAACGGAGGGATGGGCAGGGTTATCTGTCAGCAGTTGCTTCTATCCGGTTATAGGGTCATTCTTTCATGCCGCCCGCACGGGAACGGTCCTGGATTTTGCCAATCACTTATTTGTACATATGGGAGAGAACGTGTTGACCTTCTTGAAATGGATCTCTCATCTTTCGATTCGGTAAGAAAAGCAGCCGGACTGCTTATGGAAAAAGAAAAACGTATTGATGTGTTGATCAACAACGCCGGTATGCTGGGATGGAAGGCGGAAGTCAGTGAAAAAGCCTATGAAATGCACAACACGGTTAATTGCCTTGCTCCCATGTTGTTCACCTGGTTGGTCAAACCAATTTTAACAGAAGAAAGCCGCGTTGTAAATACCGTATCGGTTATGCTCCGATTTGGGAAAATACCTGACTTTTTCCCGTATCCTCCGGAAAAATTCAATCGGTTTGAACGGTATTCCTGCTCAAAACTGGCACTGACATTGATATCATTACGTCTTGCTGAGCTCTGGAAGGAAGAGAAAATTTGGGTGAATATGGCCGATCCAGGCATAGTGAACACACCTATAATCAAATTACACAAATGGATAGATCCCCTGACCGATGTCCTATTCAGACCGGTGATCCGTCAGGCTCCAAGGGGCGCTTCCACAGCCGTTTTTTTGGCAATGGATCCGTCTGTAAACGGTAAGACCGGAACATTGTTCCGGGATTGTAAACCTTTAAGACTACCCGCCAGGATATCTGCGCATACCGATGCCGACCGTGTATGGAGTTTTTTTATAACTTTGTGCACTTATGGGAATCAGCAATAAAATCAACCTGGGTTTTCTTGTAGTAGGATTTGTCCTGTTTCTGGCAAGTCTTGTCAGTATATTTGAGATGGGAAGGATCCGGCGTTCTGTGGGGGACATAATTACAGTCAATGTTGAGAATATAAATATTTCCAGTCAACTGCTCGAGGTAACGGACCAGAATGTATTTTTTTTGCTCAACCAGATTGGTATTGATACCGATTCCGTTCTGCATATGGAGTCCATATATAATGACCAGCGTTTTGAACGCTATCTCCATTCTGCAAGGACCACATTTTCCAATGATCAGGAAAAGGTATTGACCGATTCCATCTTGTTTGCCTATGCAGCTTACATGCAAATATTGAATGAAGCCATTCCTCTGTGGAAGGACAGTGATTATGCCAACAGAAGGGAATGGTACACCACACGTCTTTATCCAACTTATTCGCGTTTAAGAAAATATGTCCAGGATCTCATTACACTGGAACAGACACTGCTCCACGAGAATACAAAGCTGATCCAGGACGGGTTTTACCGGAGCATGATGCCCGGAGTAATTGCTGTGGCAAGCAGCATTCTGCTGTTGTTCCTGTTGTCTTATTTTATTCGTATTTATTTGATCCTGCCGCTCAAACAGATCCGTACAGGTGTCAAGAACACTTTGTTGTTTAAAAAGAAATACGAGGTAAGAATGCCTTCGGACGATGAGCTGTCCGAGCTGAACAATTCCATAACAAAACTCTGCGACGAGCATAACAAGGTATGAGAATCCAGGTGATAGCAAGGAATATGGGCCTGGTTCTTCTGGTAAACGCCCTGTTCATGGCCATTGCCGTTCTTGTGTCGGCACTGTATGGTTTTGACACGGGCTTTTCGCCCCTGCTGCTCTCTGCTATCATAACGGCAACAATAGGGTCCTTCCCTTACATATTTGTGAAAAAAGCGAGTGATGTGGCTACCCGGGAAGGGTACATGATCGTGGTCATTTCCTGGGTCTTGTCCTGTCTTTTCGGGATGTTGCCTTACCTGCTCTGGGGGGGCGAATTTACTTTGATCAATGCGTGGTATGAAAGTGTAAGCGGTTATACCACCACTGGGGGAACCATTCTGACCAACGTAGAAGCCATACCACATTCGTTGCTTTTCTGGCGTGCTTCAACACATTGGATAGGAGGTATGGGAGTGGTGATATTCATGTTGTTGATCCTGCCCGAGGTAAGTTCCATCAGGTTGAAATTGTCCCGGATAGAGATCAGTGCACTTTCGCAGGAATCTTACCGTTTCCGGACCAAAGAGACCGTTCGCGTGATTGCTTATGTCTATTTTGGTCTGACCCTGCTCGAAACCATCTGCCTGTTAATGGCAGGGATGAGCCTCTTTGATGCCGTGTGCCATTCTTTTGCTACGATTGCGACAGGCGGGTTCAGCACCCGGAATATTAATATTGCTGCATACGACAGTAAAGTGATTGAATTTATTATCATAATTTTCATGTGTCTGTCGGCGCTGCATTTTGGAATGATATTTATGCTTGTAGTTAAAAGATCTACCATATTGTTCAAATCACCTGTAACAAGGTATTTTATTTCTTCTATATTATTAGG
>LUZA01000076.1 GCA_001603455.1 Bacteroidales bacterium Bact_09
GTAGTTACTCTGTCTGCCGTGCTTCTGGCATCGTGCAACACAGAGCAAATCACAAAAGTTTATGAACCTGATGGTCCGGCCTACAGCTTTATTAACAAAGCTGGAAGCTTTACACTTCCTGCTACCAATCCCGAGTTTTCTGTAAAGATTTTCAGGAACACCAGAGAAGGTTCAGCTACTGTCAACATTGCTGCAACACCTTCGGCAAACGTTTTTACAGTACCTTCTGCCTTAACATTTGAAGACGGGGAAGGAGCTGCAGACCTGCAAATATCCCTGACAAATGAAGCCGCAATTGGTCTGGTCTATACCCTGAAACTCACCATTGGCGAAGAAGATGTTTCCGTAGGAGGGGTTGGTACCATAGATTTAAAGGTGAACCTGGCCTACAATTGGATTTCACTAGGAAATGGACAGTTTTTTGATAGCTGGGCTTTGTATAGCATCAACACTGTTGAAATCCGTAAAGCAGAAGGATTTGAACGCTACAGGGTAATGCAACCCTATACAAAGGAATTGCTTCTTGAAGCTGAGTGGGAAGGATGGCTGGGAGGACCTCAAAGTGCATATATTGAATTTTGGGTAATTGATGATGAGAAACATGTGAAATGGGATACAAACTGGTATGCAGGCCTCCTCTATCAAGGTAATGCAGAAAATCCGATCAAACACTATTATCCTTCTGCATTAGGGGCATCTCTGGCAGGACATGATGCAAAAAGCTTGTTTATCCAGGATAAAGTAGTGCGTTTACGTCCCGCTATTTATATCGACGGATTAGGTGGATGGCAAAATAGTGATAACTTCTCCTATATTTCGTTGCCCGGCGGACCAAATTTGAACGACATACTTTAGCCTTACATAGCCCTCTATTTTGAAAAAGCCTCTTGAAAAAGGGGCTTTTTCTTATCTTTGTATTGAAAAGCAACTTCCTATGAAAAAAATTTATTGGCTTCTGGTGTTCGGGGTTCTCTTTTCAGGCTGTGAGAAAAAGACAAACTTCCCTCAAGCACTCAATCAGAACCTTAAACATCTAAAGGATACTGTTAATGTCTACTCTGGCATTGCCCGTATAAAAGTAACAGAACAAATGGCAGAACTGCTAAATGAGTCATCATCATCTGCAGATCAGGTTTTTGCCGGCCTTAATATCCGTTCTGTCCGCCGTGTTTTTCCTCCTGAAGAAAAGTTTGAAGCCCGAACCCGCACAGCAGGCTTGCATTTATGGTATACGGTCACCTTTTATGAAGATATGCCCCTGACCAAAACAGCTATCGGTTTGTCAGAGCTTGAAGGAGTGCAATGGGTGGAGTATATTCCCAGGAAGAGAACTCAGGAAGCCTCTTCCTATAAGTTCCCATTCAATGATCCCTATTTACCAAAGCAATGGCACCTGTATAACGATGGATCAATAAGCACCGATTTTGTATCCGGAGCAGATATCAACGTTATGGACGTATGGAAATATTATACAACCGGCAACAGCCAGGTTATTGTAGCCATAGTAGACACAGGTGTGGACATCACCCACCCGGACCTGGTGAATAACTTATGGGTTAACCAGGCAGAGCTGAATGGAGTAGAAGGCGTAGACGATGACAACAATGGCATTGTTGACGATATCTATGGAGCTAATTTCATCACCCACACAGGAATCATCAGGGCGGAAAACCACGGAACACATGTAGCTGGTATTGTTGCAGCTACAAATAACAATACTCTGGGAGTTTGCGGAATTGCCGGAGGGAACGGGAACGGGACGGGGATACGACTTATGATATGTCAGATTATGGATGAGTACAACAGCGTAGGAGATGAAGCCGGTGCGATCAAGTATGCTGCAGACAACGGGGCTGTCATATGCCAGAATAGCTGGGGTTACGATGATATTGACTATTTGCCCCAGATCACCAAAGAAGCCATCGATTACTTTATTACATATGCGGGCTATGACGAAAACGGCAACCAGACAGGTCCCCTGGCCGGTGGGCTTGTAGTCTTTGCTGCCGGAAACGAAAATTCCACCACAGCCTACCCTGCCATGTACGAAAAAGTCCTTTCCGTTGCCTCTATTGCACCGGATTTTAAAAAGGCTTATTATTCCAATTACGGTGACTGGGTAAGCATAAGCGCTCCAGGCGGGGATGCCAACTATTCAATGGGGCAAATCTACAGTACACTGATTAATAATCAATATGGTTTTTTGCAGGGGACATCCATGGCTTGCCCACAGGTATCAGGCGTAGCAGCCCTGATCGTATCACAGGCAGGAAAACCGGGCTTCACATGTGATGAACTAAAAAGAATCCTGACGGAAAACGCATCACCTGCCCTGTTCAGCTATTTTCCACAATATGCAGGTTCCATGGGGTGCGGTGTCGTAGATGCATTCGCATCCATTGCATCCCTGAGCAGGATAGCTCCTGAACATGTTACCGAAATATATGCTTCTGTCCAATCCAACAACATCACCCTAAGCTGGATAGTCCCGAAAGACGAGGACGACACAAAAGCTTACGGATACAGGGTCCTAACTGCTTCTGCTGCTGGTGACAGTCTCTACACATCAAATGTGCTTACCGGTAATAAGGAACCCGGGGAGATCGTCTCGTTGCAACTTACCGGTTTTGACTTCAACACCGCTTATTTTTTTACTGTCCAGGCATATGATTTTGCAAGAAATTACGCCCAGCCTTCCGATGCCATTATGGTCTTAACCGAAAAGAACAACGATCCTGTGATTGAACCGGTGAACGGCACTTCTGTCACTTTAAAAGCCCATGAGACTAAGGCGCTTGTCTTTAAAATTTCAGATCCCGATGGCCATACCCTCTCGGTTGATCTGAATGCCGGATCTGAAGCCGTATCTTTCAGCCTTCAAAATGATCTGGTTACTATTTCCATTAACGGTAAACTGGCCCAGGCAGGTGATTATTCGGGAATTCTCTATGTTAGCGACCCTCACGGCGGAACAACGCAACAATCTTTTTCCTACAAGATCCTTCCCAACACCCCCCCAAGGATATTGACAACTCCCGATAACGTTTATTTAAACAGAATTGGTGCAGGAAAAACATTTAAACTGACAAATTATTTCACAGATGATGATGAAGAACCCCTGAATTATAGTTATACATTCGCTCCTGAAGGATTTGCATCGGCAAATATCAGTGACGGTTTGCTGAGTGTCAACGGGAAAAAAATCGGGATGACGACCATGACTGTAACTGCATCCGATGCATTAGGAGCCAATTGCAGTTTTGATATACTGGTACTTACCCGGGACGGAAGCCAGCAGATTGACCTTTACCCAAATCCCGTGACAGACATACTCAATATAAGGACCGGCCAGGAAACACAGGCAGATATTGCCATAATCTCTTCTTCCGGAACCCGTGTTTATCAAGGGACTGTAAGCATATCGCCGTTCAATCCGGCCCAAATAGACATGACTTCCTATAGCGGAGGAGTGTATGCAGTCACCATAAACCTCAAAGGACAAACGATCACCAGGAACATTGTGAAATTGTAAAGTATCATGAAACACTCATATATCTGTCTTATTGTATCAATGCTGGCGGCCTTCGGATCTTTATACGGACAAACCGCCCAATTCCTGACACTGCCAATCGATGCCAGAACAATGTCAATGGGAAGTACCGGAGCTGTCGCCCCAGCCAATGCCTTTGCCATATATAATAACAATGCAGCCACTGCACTTTCATCTCTCAGGGGTGCGTTTGCCGCTTCGTACACCATGTGGCAGCCGGCCACAACAGATAACCAGCTCATGAGTCTATCGGGCTTCATTAAGATGGGTAAAAGAAGTGCTATTTCCCTGGGTTCACGCCTGTTTTTATATCCTGCGTACGATCTTTCCAATCCCCAGGGAAGCGTCACCGGAACGTTCAAACCCCGGGAACTTTCGGTAGACCTGGGCTATGCATACAATATTTCAGGACCATTGTCTGCAGCTGCCACTGTGCATTATATTTCATCCAGAATGGGTCCCGAGGCAGCGGGCAGTGCTTTCGCCGCCGATCTGGGCCTGATGTATCAACCCGGGAACCTTTCCCTGGGCCTTACTGCTACAAACCTTGGCTCTAAGATCGATTACGGTTACGAACCATACTCCCTGCCTGCACAAATCAAACTGGGTGCAGCGTACCGGATAGGTCTTCAGGATAAAAACCTGTTGACCGCAGCTGTTCAGGCCGGTTGCCTTATTGTGAATTCGGGCATTACGGCCGGAATTGGATTGGAATATTCATATAGCAACCTGTTATCCGTGCGGATCGGAGGCCACTACGGAAACCCTGAAAAAGGTATACCGTCACATCTTAGCGCCGGTTTGGGTTTCAACTTCAAGGGGTTAACTCTGAACGCCGCTTATCTCCTGGCACAGAAAGATTCTCCCCTGGCAAACAGCCTGAGCGTTGGCCTTGGGTGGGCATTTTAACTTCAATAATCCTGTGAAAAAAGTAAACTTAAGAATACATTGATAATTGAGCCCCTTAAAAAAATTACTCCTATGTTAATCTATAGAAAGATTTGTCAATGATATACTATATACGTAAAAATTATAGATTAGCTCTTGTATCATGGGGTTCATTTGTAACAATATCAACTCTGTAAGATATATTAATT
>LUZA01000077.1 GCA_001603455.1 Bacteroidales bacterium Bact_09
TCGGCAGCGTCAGATGTGTATAAGAGACAGACAATATTTTGAATTGCTAATTACATCCTTTCCGGTAATATTATGCCGAGTAATCCCATAGCGGATTCCAACAGCCTGCCTACCTGTTCCAGGAGAAGCAGGCGTTGATCACGCAACTCGCTGTCTTCTTCATGTAGCACAGTAACTTCATGGTAATACTGGTTGAATTCCCTGGCCAGATCAAAACTGAAATTGGCTATTTGAGCAGGCGAAAAAGCCTGGCCGGATTCTTCAATAATCCGAGGATAATCCGTCATCAGTTTTATCAGTCTCAATTCTTTTTCCAGCATGGGCCTGTGACACAAACGTGAATGATAGCCGCGCCGGGCAGCCTTGCGGAGTATGGACCGTATCCTGGCAAACGTATATTGAATGAAAGGCCCGGTGTTCCCGTTGAAATCAATGGATTCGCGGGGATCGAACAACATAGTCCTGCGCGGGTCTACTTTCAGTATGAAATACTTTAAAGCCCCGATCCCAAGTACCTCAAACAGGCGCTCTTGCCCTTCCGGAGTCATGTCCCCGAGTTTACCCGATTCCAGGGAGGTCTCACGGGCCGTATCGACCATATTGTCCATCAGGTCATCGGCATCAACCACTGTCCCTTCGCGGGATTTCATCCTGCCTTCCGGTAGTTCCACCATGCCGTATGACAGGTGGATAATATCATCGGCCCAGGAAAATCCGAGTTTTTTAAGGATCAGCTTCAGAACCTGAAAATGATAGTTTTGTTCATTTCCCACAACATATATATGGGTCTCGAACCCGTATTCCTGATAACGGCTCACTGCAGTACCCAGATCCTGTGTCATGTAAACAGATGTGCCATCTGCACGAAGCAGGAGTTTATGGTCCAGTCCTTCGGCGGTCAGATCGCACCATACCGATCCGTCAGGGTTCCGGTAAAACGCCCCGTCTTCCAGACCTTTCATAACAAGCTCCTTCCCAAGCAAATAAGTATCCGATTCGTAATAGATTTTATCAAAAGATATGCCCATCCGCTCATACGTACGCTCAAATCCCTCATATACCCAACCATTCATCTTTTTCCACAGGTCAATGACCTGTCTGTTTCCCTGTTCCCATTTTACCAGCATGGACTGGGCTTCCTGCATTATAGGAGCTTCTTTCTGTGCCTGTTCTTCATCCATTCCCCCACTAACCAGTTCTTTAACCTGTTCCCTGTACTGTCTGTCAAAGCGAACGTAAAAATCACCTACCAGGTGATCTCCTTTGATTCCTGAAGATTCTGGGGTGATATTCTGGCCGTACCTGAGCCATGACAACATGGATTTGCATATATGAATTCCCCTGTCATTGACCAGATTTACTTTGATCACCCTGTGACCGTTTGCTTCCAAGATCCTGGACACAGACCAGCCCAGCAGATTATTGCGTATATGGCCAAGATGAAGTGGTTTGTTGGTGTTGGGTGATGAAAATTCTATCATAACAGTCCGCCCGGAAGGAGATTTCATGCCGTAATCGGGATTGCCGGATATATCCTGCAACCGATTCATCCAATATTCTGGCGACATCTTCAGGTTAAGAAAACCCTTGATGACCTGGTATGATTCAATATCGGGAACCATTCCAAGAATTACCTTACCCATTTCAGAGGCAGTCTGTTCGGGGGATCTTCTGCTTATACGCAACAAGGGAAAGACAACCACCGTATAATCGCCCTCGAATTCTTTCCTGGTTGCCTGCACCTGCAGCGCTTCTGAGGCAGGAACGGTTCCATAGAGTTTTTCCACCGCCTTGCCCAGTGCCTCTGTTATTATGATCTCTGCGTTCATTTGCTAAAGTATTGCTTAATGGCGGCACCGGCCCGGGGAGAAAGGACAATCATTGTAAATACCGTGCAAAATGCCATAAAAGCAAAAGCAATGTCTATGATATCCACAACGGCCGTAAGCGGAATGACCGCCCCCATGACCAATGTCGCAAGGAAAAGATAATTATAGTAATGCGCCCTGTGTGCGCCAAACAAAAAATTCGTACACTTGGTACCGTAATACGAATAGGAAAACATGGTAGAAAAGGCAAAAACAAGCACGACGACCATCAACAGGTAACTGCCCCATCCTGGGATGGAACGTTCAAAGGATTCCATGACCATCTGCATCCCCTGCACATCGGATACTGTATATTGTGCATTGATCAGTACAGCCAGAGCTGTCAGGGTGCATACAAGTCCGGAATCGATGGAAGGAGCTATCATAGCGACCAGTCCTTCCCGGACGGGTTCGCTGTTGCGGGAAGCACCGTGCATCATCGAGGCGGTTCCCACCCCGGCTTCATTTACAAAAGCAGCCCTGCGCGCCCCAATAACGATGACAGATCCGGCAAAACCGCCTGTTCCTGCTCTAAGATTGAAAGCCCCGTTAAATATGGAGCGGAACACTTCTGGAACCACGCTCAGGTTTGTCAATATGATGTATAACACCAGTAAAAAATAGAATCCTACCATAAAAGGCACGATCAGGGAGGCCACCTTTCCAATGCGGCTGATCCCACCCAGAACAACTACCGAAACAATCCCGGCAATGCATAAACCCACAATAAACCGCAAGATTAGCGTGTCCTCTATCCCGGCAGGAGTAAAGAAGACTGTCTGTAATGCCTCGGTAAGCTGATTGGATTGCATCAGGCAGAATGTCCCAATCATGCCAAACAGGGAAAAGAGAACGGCCAGTGGTTTCCATTTCTTTCCCAGCCCCTCGGTGATCATATACATGGTACCGCCCTGCATTTCACCGGCACTGTCTTTTCCTTTATACATTACGGAAAGGGTGCCTTCAAAAAATTTAGTCGCCATACCCAGGCATGCACTTACCCACATCCAGAAAATAGCTCCGGGTCCGCCAATGGTGATGGCCACGGCAACACCAGAAATGTTTCCAAGCCCTACAGTGGCTGCAATAGCAGAAGTAAGGGCCTGAAAAGAGCTCAATTGACCAGACGCGTTGTCTTCTTTAACACCGACAGCCCTCAGGGCTTTTCCGTAATAACGCAGGGGTATGAACCCGGAGCGTACCATAAAGAACAACCCCCCCCCAATGAGTGTAATGAACAATGGAAGATTTAGCCATGAACTGAACATATGCAGCGCGTCGCCTATTATCCCAAACATAGGCTAACCCAGATAAGCTTTCAGTAATTTGCTTCTGGCGCTGTGACGTAACCGTCGTATGGCCTTTTCCTTTATTTGTCGCACCCGTTCCCTGGTTAGTCCAAATTCCTCTCCAATTTCCTCCAGGGTCATTTCCTGCGTACCTATGCCAAAAAAATACTTGACAATATCTCTTTCGCGTTTAGATAAGGTGGACAAAGCACGTTCTATTTCCTTATTAAGGCTTTCGTTCACCAGCCCGCGGTCGGCATTGGGAGAATCGTTGTTCACTAAAACATCCAGCAAGCTGTTGTCTTCTCCATCTATGAAGGGAGCATCTACCGATACGTGACGTCCGGAAACACGCAGTGTGTCGGATATTTTCTCACTGGGTATATCCAGAATTTCGGACAATTCCTCCGGTGAAGGGATGCGTTCGTGTTCCTGTTCAAATTTGGAAAGTGCCCTGTTGATCTTGTTCAATGACCCAACCTGGTTCAGAGGTAACCTGACTATACGGCTTTGTTCGGCCAAAGCTTGCAGAATGGATTGCCTGATCCACCAGACAGCATATGATATGAATTTAAAACCACGTGTTTCATCAAATTTTTCAGCAGCTTTTATAAGTCCCAGGTTTCCCTCATTGATCAGGTCCGGAAGGCTCAATCCCTGATTCTGGTATTGTTTCGCCACCGAAACAACGAATCTGAGATTCGCTCTTGTCAGTTTTTCAAGTGCTTCCTGATCGCCTTTCCTGATGCGTTGCGCCAACTCCACTTCTTCTTCGACCGAGATCAGATTTTCCCTGCCGATTTCCTGTAAGTATTTGTCCAGGGAAGCACTTTCCCTGTTTGTAATAGATTTTGTAATCTTTAATTGTCTCATTCTGTTCTGGTAAAAAAATAAATAAGCTGTCCTCATTATACGTAAAAGGGCAGCTTATGTTTCAAATTGCCACAAAAATGTGCGATATCAATTGCCTAACGCATAATAATAAACCGATCCGTCAGGATATCTGCCTTCGATCAGTGTGCCACGTTGTGCCGATTGTATGGCCAGAGCAAACTGCTGCACTGTAGATACTGGTTTTTGATTAACATGTGTAATGACGAATCCCTTGCGGATCCCGGCATCTTTGAGTTTGCCTTCACCCAGCGAAACCACTTCAATGCCTGTACGAATCCTGAGCTTGTCCCTAATTTCTTTGGGGGCAGGGCGTAACTGTGCACCCAGAAAATGTGTAATATTGCCATCGCTTTCCTTTATCAACTCAGTATTTCCAGACTGACTTTGCAAGATAACTGTAACCTTTACCTCTTTATTTCCCCTGAGCAATACCAGGTCGACCTTGTCTCCCGGACTGAATCGGCTGATCTGCTCCTGTATCGATGTACCCGAGTTCACCGATATTCCTCCGACTTCCAGGAGGATGTCCCCGGATTTTACACCTGCCTTCTGGGCAGCTCCGCCTTCCATCAGCTCATGGATATATACACCCCTGATCTCTTTGATATCCTTTTCTTTTGCAAGGTCGCCCGTAATGTCCTGCATCGTTATGCCAAGCAGTGCCCGCTGCACAATCCCATATTTACGAAGATCGTCCGTCACTTTCCGCACAATGCTGCTGGGCACTGCAAAGGAATAGCCCGAGAAGAATCCTGTGCGTGTGGCAATGGCCGTATTGATACCCACCAGCTCTCCTTTGGCATTGATAAGCGCACCTCCCGAATTACCGGGATTAACGGCAGCATCGGTCTGAATAAACGCTTCTATCTTGAATTCACCGTCAAAAGAAGGCAGACTCCGGCCTTTGGCACTGACTATGCCGGCCGTGATGGTTGACCGCAATTCATAGGGATTACCAATAGCAATAACCCATTGTCCCAGCCTGAGGGCATCTGAATCGCCGAAGTTCAGGTGAGGCAGATCGGTCGCCTGAATCTTGAGCAACGCTATATCGGTAGCCGGGTCTTTGCCAATAACCCGGCCCTCGTACTGGCGTTTGTCGTCCAGAGTGACAACAACTTCATCGGCCTCGTCAATAACATGTGTAGCTGTAATGATATAGCCGTCTGGGGAGATGATCACACCCGATCCGGCTCCTACCTGGGGACGTAACTGCGGAGAAGGGGTTCCGTACCCAAAGAAGAATTCAAACAGACTCTGGGGGCCTTGGAGCTGTTGACCATGTTTGACTACCTTTACGTGTACGACCGCCCTGACTCCCGTTTCGGCTGCGTATGTAAAATCCGGATATGGCACTTCCGGTAATGAAATCTTTTGAATAACAGGTTGCTCTCCCGATGTTACGTAAACTTTTTCGGTATTTTTGTTGTTTCCGGCCACATGGTTAACCAACAATGTGGTTCCTGTGCTAATCAGTGCCGTTACGATGATAACCAGTTCGATTTTGTTTTTCATAACTTATTCTTTTTAATTTTGTTTACTTTTGAATAGAATATTTCAAAATTCATACCAATTCATGAAACTGCCATTTTGTAAATACCACGGAGCCGGAAATGATTTTATCTTAATTGATAACA
>LUZA01000078.1 GCA_001603455.1 Bacteroidales bacterium Bact_09
ATACAGGAGCGATCACTGCAACCTAAGCCCAAACTCGGACACGGAGAATATGAGGTGTCTTTTTCATTCCGGGACAAAAATAATACAAAATGTGGTAAATATCCAAAAAAAGATTATGAATTGTCAGGACAGGAACTTTTCATCATAAATAATTATATTTGTACAGATCTAAGCATTATGAAAAAATCCTTTTTTCTGTTTGTGATCCTTTTCTTTTTTTACGGAACTTCGTTTCTCAGGGGACAGGATCCCGACCCCCACACTGCTGTCAGGATCAGGTTAAGAGAACACGTGTCATTATTGGCTTCGGATTCGCTGGCCGGCAGACTCATTGGGACAGAAGGAAATCTGATCGCCGGAGAATATGTTGCATCCTGCTTTGCAGACATAGGACTGGAAGAATTCAACGGGACCAGTTACTTTCATTATTTTGATGTGATCATACCTTCTGTAGTTCCGGATATACCTCTTACTACAATTGAAGGTTGTAATATTGCAGGTGTTATACCTGGCACGCATTCCGTTCTGAAAGACGAATATGTGATTATTGGGGCACATTACGATCATCTTGGAACGGCAGCCGGAAGGCCCAAAGTATCCGATTCCATATACAACGGGGCAGATGACAATGCCTCGGGAGTGGCTGCTTTGCTGGAAGTGGCAAGGCTGATAAAAGAACGGGGCGGTTTGCCCCGCACCGTTGTTTTTGTGGCCTTTGACGGAGAAGAACAGGGATTGCTGGGATCAGAGCATTTTTTAAAAGATTCATTATATCCCCGGGACAGGATAAAGGCTATGATCAGTCTGGATATGGTGGGTTATTACAGAAGTTCGGGTGTACTGAAAATACTGGGTACCGCTACATTGAAAGATGCCCGCAAATGGTTCCCGGATACCAGAACACTTCATGTCAGGTTCATCGCCTATGAGACTTCACCCTTATCGGCTACAGATACCAGGCCTTTTGCACGGACACAGATCCCCACACTTCATATGACAACGGGAAGGCGTTCCCCTTATCATAAAACGAGCGACCAGGCAGATGGGATTGATTACGACGGACTGGCAGCTGTAACCCTGTATGCAGAGAAGCTGGTGTCTGTCCTGGGAAGCTATCCATCCCTGTCCGAATCGGGAAAATATTCTGTGATTCATTATGTGCCTGATTATGCATTTCACTGGGGTCCTTCATTAACTGTGGGCACCAATCATTTTGTACACACCAGAGGTGCTTTGGAGGGTAAGGCTGCTTTTTATGCCGCCTTGGGAGTTAATGCCCGGTTTCTATGGAATGGTTTCCTGGAATTCAGCCCTGGAATTTTTTTGGAACACATAGGAGCCCGTCATGCAGAAATAGCCGGTGTCCCATTTATGAACAGAATTCACATGATGGCTATGGGCGTCCCTTTTTCTTTCCGTATATACTTTCCGGAGTTCAATAAAATTCCCGTAGGTGTTTTTGCCTCCGCAACTACTTATTACAGATATTACCTTGCTGGACAGACAAATGATCCGGATCGCCTTTTTTCTGACATTTTCAGGCGTCACGAATGGGGTCTGGGTGTCAGCCTTGGATTGCGTGCCTCTGTATTTCAGCTTGAATACGGAGTCAAATGGGGAATGACAGGCCTGTTTAAACCGGGAGTGGTTCAGGGATACAATGTTAAAAACAGCACGCAGACGATCACATTTTCTTACTTTTTTTGAATAAATTACCCGGTAGTACAGATATGCTCACAGTATTGCCAGTTATATCAAAGAGCCGACAAATTTCTATACGCGCCATAACCTGAGTTCTCGTACTAATCCTGAAAAAGGCATCGGAGCCGCCTGCAATTGGTTATACAATAAAGTATCAGCGAAAAATCGTAAGCCATTCCGTTCTTGTCGGGAAGGAAAATAACAGTATGGTTTGTGGCGGATACAACAAATATTATACCTTTGCCGGCATTGTTATTGCATTTATATTGTGATTTTATATAAACAACCATGCTTTATCCAACTTTAAGAGATGTATATACAAACAGTATAAATACTTATGCCGCCCGGACGGCTTTTTCACTATACGAAGGCGAAAGCGTTACCTATGCAGAGTTTTCTCAAAGAGTGGAAACTGTACAGACAATTTTGCTTAGAGCGGGACTTGAAAAAGGTGACAAGGTCGCCTTGTTGTGCAGCAGTATGCCCAATTGGAACGTATGTTATTTTGCCACTGTTACATTGGGTATGGTGATTGTTCCCATATTACCTGATTTTTCTTCCGCGGCCATAGCTTCCATAATGGAACATTCCGAATCACGGGCGCTGTTCGTTTCGGACAAGCTTTTCGCCAAGATCCCAAACCAGGCCAAAGAACGGATGGATCTTATGATCAGGGCGGTGAACCTGGCTGTCATTGATGGAAAAAAGGCCAGAACAGCAGTTCAACAAACGGAACGTCCCATCCCTGAATCCGAAGATCTGGCCGCCATTATCTATACCTCGGGCACAACCTCCTCGCCAAAGGGAGTAATGTTGTCTCACCGGGCACTGTGCAACCAGTTACAGAGGGTATGTTCACTTACAGAAGTTGTTGCCACGGATGTTTTTCTTTCCATTCTGCCACTTTCCCATACATACGAGTGTTCTCTGGGGATGTTGTACCCCTTTATGAAAGGAGCTTCTGTTGTTTACCTTGGCGTACCTCCCACACCTTCCAATATGCTTCCTGCACTGAAGAAGATCCGTCCGACTTTCATGCTTACCGTCCCACTGATCATGGAAAAGATTTATACCCGACAGGTGTTTGCCCGTTTTACCAGGAACAAAGTCATGAAAACCCTTTATAGGGTACGCTTCATTCGCCGCCGGTTGCACAGGATGGCAGGGAAACGTCTCTACAACACTTTTGGTGGCAGGCTGCGTTTCTTTGGCATTGGAGGATCAAAACTCAACAGGGCAACCGAGAAATTTTTACGGGATGCCCGTTTCCCGTATTCCATAGGCTACGGGCTTACCGAAACGGCACCTCTTATCGCCGGGGCAGTACATCCGGATACTTACCTGGAATCTACAGGAAGGGTAATGGAAGGCATTCAGATTCGCATTGAAGACAAGAATCCCGAGAACGGGGTAGGGGAAATACAGGTAAAAACTCCCTGCATCATGGAAGGATATTATAAAAATCCGGAAGCCGACAGTGAGGCATTTACAGAGGATGGCTGGTTCAGAACAAAAGACCTGGGGGAGATCGACAGTTCGGGGCGTCTGTTCATCAGAGGCCGTTTGAGCAATATGATAGTCGGATCATCGGGAGAAAATGTTTACCCCGAAGAGATTGAAAACATCCTTAACCAGCACGAGCTGGTGACAGAATCGCTGGTTATCCAGAGGAACGGGAAATTGGTTGCCCTTGTTTATTTGCAGGATCTAAAACAGGAGTTGCGAGATCAGATTGCCATGGTACATTCAGATATCATGAATTATGTCAACAGCAAGGTTGGGAAGATGTCCCGTATAACAAGCATACAGGAACAGGAAAACGGTTTTGAAAAAACTCCAACCCAAAAAATTAAAAGGTATCTCTACACAGAGATATTGAACCGGAAGGGGAAAAAGTCTGTTTTCTGATATCAGGGAACGAAAGAGATCTGTACCTGGAAAACGCTCTTGTTATACTTTCTGCCTTCCACATAACGGCTTAAGGGGCCAGTTTCAGCTACCAGAATATCAAGGGTATCTGCAAGCCTTGCTTCGGCATTGAAGTTTATCTGGAACCCCTTTACCGTGTGGGAAGTCACCAATTCTGTTTCCAGACAGTCCATAGCCCACTCCATATATTTGGCGTTGTTCACATGCAGGTTGAAATCTATATCTGCATATCGCACGATCTTTCGTTCCACAAGACGGAGCTTGCCCGCTTCGGGAACGGGGATCTTACCGCAGGGTGTTTCCAGGACATGACGGATGTCTTTGACCTGAAGTGACGTATTTTCAAAAAAATTCTGTGTACGTTGAATCCGTCTGGTTTTTATGTTAATGATCAGCCAGGAGCTCGTCGCCTTAACAAGGTCTTCGGTTTCATTTCCGTTCCGGATCAGAAAGTCCCTGAGCGAGAAAATACTGTCTTCGCCTTTGTGCCAGGTCTCCATGACAATGTTCTCTCTCCAGGCAGGAGGCCGAAGGTACCTGACATCCATCCGGGACAACACCCAAATGGTCTGTTTTTCAATCAGCTGATCGTATCCAAAACCCATTTCAAGGGCATCCCGGTTGGCCATTTCCTGCGCAAGGTTCATGAAGGCAAATGGTTTCAGGTTCTTTGCCGCATCTGTCTCGTAACAGGTTATAGTCCGGGTTTCTCTCATCATACACAAAATAAAGCGGTCTCTATCGTTCTTTGGCCCTTCGTCTCAATTGCCTGGTGATACGGGCGATAACCTGTTCTATACCTGACTCGGGCTCTATAACGTTGTATTCATCCCAGAATCCTTCGTCCTGGAAATCAGTGACTTTGTCCAGTGTGATGTCTGTTAAACGTACGCGTTGTTGTGAAGGAATCTTCATGGTACGGTCGCTCCGCTCGGTAATGGCCAGCTCGGATGTGATCGTGTAGGTGTTCTTAAAAAGCTTTCTGTCCCATTTTGAATCGAATTTGATCTCGGTACGGGAGTAATTGAATGTCCATTTTCCGTTAATCTCCTTGTACTGGACCAAATAGGTGGCATAGAGTACCGTAGCCTTAAAGCCGGCAGGCCGGCGTGAAATGAATATGTTGGTGGCATCGGGACGGTTTTCCACGTTCATGTTGAATTCGATGCGGCTTATAGCATGAGATTTCATATCTATGTAGATCCTGCCGCGGAACCTAATGTCATCTACATTCTCTTTTTGATCAAAGCTAACCACGTGGTTAACCTTTCCATCTATCTGGACCGGTTCTTCCATCCTGAAATTATAGATCTGGGTTATCTCCGGAACATTCGTTCCCAGAAAAGGATGCTTGGCAATGTCAATTTCTAGGGCGGAATTGATACCTCCGCGGAATTTCACAAACACAGTGTCTATACGCGACCAGTCAACACTTCCCCTTCCTTTGAATACGCCAATCTGGTCTACCCCGTATATTCTGCTGTAGGAAGATTTGTTGATGTCAAGAACAGCTTCTGTAAGTGTTACGTAATTATTACCCTTGCGGATCATTTCCCTGTAGAAACCTGTCATCTGCATGTGGTCCTGGGGGTAATTGCCCGGAATCTTTTCTATTGCAGTTACAACCAATTCTGCAGGGTCTATGGGTGTGACAAGTATGGTGGGCAGGGTAGTGGGAACAAAACGGAGCGGGATCACCAGTTTGTTTCCCTGATTTATCATATCCTTAAGGGCATATGTTTGGGGATGATAACCCAGGAAAGAGAAGCGAACGGAATCATTTGCATAAGCCGGGGGAAATTTCAGGGAAAAATATCCTTCCCCGTTCGTAACATTGCTGATCCCCTTGTTGATGATGTAAAGCGATGCAAAGATCAGTGGCTTTTTTGTCTGGGCATCTATAACGGTCCCCGAAACGCTTAGGTATTCAGGGGCTTTGTAGGTCAAGACTATGTACTGGTTCTCAAATACATAATTCAGATTACTGTTGCTGAAGGCGTCTTTGAGAAATTCAGCAACAGTCTTTCTTCCTTCTTGTATTGGAAGAATGGAATTGACGTTCACATCTTGTTTGCTGTAAACGAACAGGTAACCTGTTTGTTTTTCCACTTGGTTAATGAACGATTCAAGAGTGATAAGATTTCCCGATATTGTTATAACAGCATCTTGCGGGATTGGTATACCGGGTTCTGCGGCCGGGAGCAAAAAA
>LUZA01000079.1 GCA_001603455.1 Bacteroidales bacterium Bact_09
TGTCCAGACGGCATAAATAAAATAAAATACGGTTGGAACGATTAAAACAGCAGTAAGATCCATTTTATTAATAATTTAGCGTGAAACATTTTTTTACTTTCACTTCTTTGACGTAAAACTTCCATTCCGGTTACAAAAAATGTAACGTTTTTTCTTTTTTTGCGTCAAAAAAGCAAAGAAAACAAGAAAACAAGAAAACAAGGGGTCTTGACACAGGACGTTGCTGCAATACAAAAGGTACTGGGCGGAGATGTACGTGCCTATGCAGCCCTGGTAAACAAATACCAGAGCATGGTTTTTGTATTGGTAAGGGGCGTGTGCCGCTCGGCAGAGGATGCCCAGGAAGTGACCCAGGACGTTTTCCTAAAGGTGTACCAGCAGCTGCATACCTATAAAGGCAACGCTTCGTTCAGAACCTGGTTGTACCGGATCGCCTACAATACGGCCATAAGCAGCATACGCAAGACCCAAAGCCTGGAGCGGCGCTCAGAAGCCTACGCGCAGGATGTGCTCCACACCACAGACCGGGCAGAGGAAGAAACAGACGACCCGCGTGTGGCACAGCAGGACAAGCTGCGTTCCCTGCTGGAAACCCTTCCTCCGCAGGACAGGATGCTGATAGAGTTGTATTATTATAAAGAATTGAAAATGGACGATGTGGCCACCATCTGCGGGCTGACCCAGTCAAATGCCAAGGTGCGCATTTTCAGGATACGCCAGAAATTGCAGGAAGCCATGACTGCGAAAGAAGCCGTAACTGCTGAAGAGGACATAACCGCAACATAAAACGTGACCACTACAAAAACCATCACGATAAAAAAAGCAAAGAAGACAATATAAAAAGAATGAACATGGATGCATTAAGGGATTTCTTTGAAGAAGAACAACGCAGGAACATGGAAGAGGCCGCCGGGATGCCCCTGTTGGGAATGCGTGTAACAGAACTGATCGCAAAACAGGAAGCCGCCCGGAAAAAAACACACCGGATCTGGTGGCTGACCGGAGGCGCCGGCTTTCTGCCGGTTGCCGTCTTTGCTGCGGTATATTTCCGGGGACAGCTGGCAGAAGCTTTCCGTTGGGTGGAAACTGTAGTCAGTCAGACAACCGGGGAAGTCGCCGGTTTCATTGAAAACATGAAGTACGCTCTGATTTCCCGGGCTTCCGGCATAAGCGCCTCTGCCGGGCAAGGATTCATGGAAAAGGCCACCTCGGAAATTTCCGGGTGGCCCGTTCAGGTATGGTATATGATTTTTCTGGCCGCCGGGGTTGGCCTGCTCCTGGGAGCGGACCACCTGGTGCGACGCCGTAAATCCGTTTAGTCGTTGTACATTTGGGGAATATCTACTGAATTTTCATAATTTCCGAGTAAATAGCGGGCGTAGTAATCGGCCATTCTCCAGAAAAAATATTCGGTCATATCGCCAAATCCGTGCCGTTGTCCCGGCAGGATGAGCATATCAAAACGTTTATTGGCCCGGATCAGTGCATTGACAACCCTCAGGGTGTTCCCCGGGTGCACGTTGTTGTCAATGTCACCGTGTATAAGCAGCAGCCTCCCCTCCAGGTTTTTGGCCAATTGTGAGTTGGTACCTATGCTGTATTTAAATGTTGTATCTCCTTTGGCAGTAATTTCTTCCAGTATGCCATGATGTTTTTCACTCCACCAGCGGTTGTAAATATTGTTTTCGTGGTTTCCGGCACAGGAAACAGCCACTTTAAAAAAATGGGGGTACTGCAATATGGCTGCCGTAGACATAAAGCCGCCTCCTGAATGACCGTGGATGCCGACCCTTGACAGATCAATGAAAGAATAACGTGCAGCCAGCTGTTCAATGGCGTATTTCTGGTCTTCCAATCCGTAGTCGCGGAGATTTCCGTATCCAAAATTATGATACCATTTAGAACGGTTGGGGTGGCCTCCCCGGTTGCCTACAGTGATGACAATAAATCCAATTTGGGCCAAGCGGTCCAAGCGGTCCATGGAGCGGCTCCAGGTCTGGCCGGGGCCTTCTACCTGGGGTCCGGGATAGACATAGGTAATGATGGGATATTTTCGTGTAGGATCAAAGTCGAAAGGCTTGTACATGATTCCGTGCAGGTTGGTGATCCCGTCGGCGGCTTTTACACTGAAACGTTCAGGGAATTTATAGCCGGCTTGGAACAACAGGCTCAGATCTGTTTCCTGAAGGGTCAGAAGTTTCTTACCTGTATTGTCAAACAAATCAGATACAGGAGCAGCGTCTGCACGGGAACGGTTAATTACAAAAAACTTACGGCTGTCGCTCATGTCGGCTGCATGGTGGAAGTCGCCGGGGGTGAGTATCTTTAGCTGGCTTCCGTCAAGGCGTACAGAATAAAGATGCTCGTAATAAGGATCCAGGCTTTCTTCCCTTCCGCAGGCTGTAAAATAAAGGGTACGTGTGGCTTCGTCCACCCCCAGTATCTGTTCTACGTGCCAGGGACCGGAAGTAATGGCATTCTTTTCATTTCCTTTGTCATCATACAGGTACAGATGACCCCAGCCACTCTTTTCGGACCAGTGAACCAGTTCCTTGCCGTTATTGACAAGATACAGGGGACGGGTTTCAACGTAGGTGTTCAGCCTTTCTTCAATAATGGTCAAGGCGGTGTCCTTTCCGATTTCTGCCCGGCAAAGATCTATTTTCTTTAGGTCTCTGCTGGTGCGGTAAAAATAAAATCCGGTATTTTCACCAAGCCATTCCCAGTGCCGGATCTCGTCGGACATAGTCCGCTTTTCGGCCGGTTTATAGGCCAGGCTGAGTGACTGATCCTTGAATGCGGAGGTTTCTATGGTTTTCCATGTTTTGTCTTCCATGTTGAAAACGACCAGCGAATGTTGCGGAATATTTTCTTCCCCGGGCATCTCGTATTTATAGCGTTCCAGTTTGGGACGCGGATTGGCAAGTACATTGATAACGAACAGGTCTTTTACCTTGGTTTCATCGGAACGGATGATGGCAAAATGACGGGAATCAGGACTCCATAACAAACTGCCCACACCGGTTCGTTTGTTCAGTTCGGTTGAATCGGCATAAAAATCTTCCGATCCGGACCCAAAAGCAAAGTCACGGGTGCCGGTTGTTGTAAGACGATGCTCCACAATGGTGGAATCCTTTTCGTCTTTGCGTGCTTTCTCAAAGTTTTCCCAATCCATCCAATAGAGGTCAAAGTTCCGGGAAAAGACAACATATTTCTTGTTTGGGGAAATGCTTGCCCAACGGGGAAGGGGGTCTTTTTTCTCTTCGTTTTCAAGCCATTTGAGCGTTCCTGTCTTCCATGCGTATTCGAAAAAGAACAGGCGCGGTTCTTTACCGTCCTTTTTCTTGTTGTCCTTTTCGTCGTCTTTTTTCTTCTTCTCTACCATCTCTGTACTCTTTACGTAGAAAGTAAATGTGTCGTCATCCTTGAGCTTCAGATCGTTTAGTGCCAGGTTTTGCGCATCAAAGGGATCCTTAACGATCCGGGTCAGATCGGCGGCAAGCTTTACCCGGTCAAAAAGTTCACGTTGTGTTCCCTTTGCAGGATCCACTACATACCATCCTTCCCCTGTGGAAGTTTTGTATGCATACCAGAACAGATCCGAGGTTTTGAACCAGTTGGGTCTGACAGAAGTGGAGAATACCATTTTGTCTACTTTTTTACGGGAAAACCGTGCGGCCAGTTCGTAATTGGCTTTTTCACGCACCATACCCCGCTGAGGTTGTGCCTGAAGTGCGGTTCCGGCAAGGGAAACCAGGCAGATCATCAGCATCCATTTTTTAGTCATGAGATTTGATTTTTGTGGTTTATAATTTGATGACGATTTTCTTTTTATATAAGCCCATGGCCATTAAGGTGAACACGGCCACATAGAAAAGGGCATAGGCCAGGGATCCTCCCGGACCATTCCCGAAAACAACGGCAAATACATTATTATATAGCCATCCCAGTGGAGATGTGGAAGAGCCGTCAGCCATTTGCCAGCGGATAATGTTCCCGAATAACTTGGCAAAAAGTCCGGAAAGCACAAAAGCGAACAAAGGATTTAGCCCCAGGGCCCTGAAAGGCAGGAACCATTTTTCACGGCCTTTGATATCTGTCAGGTAAACAAAGAATCCGAGCATAAGCAAGGTCCAGCCCCCTGCATACAACACATAGGATCCGGTCCAGAGAGGTTTGCTTATGGGGAGCCAGATGCTCCATACCATGGCGGCACCCAGACTAATCAAACCCCACGTATAAAGCACACCAACCGCATCTGCTTTTTGTTCGTTTCTATGAATGCATACACCGGCAAGGTATCCCATTAGTACGGTTCCGGCACCTGAAAATAATCCCAGCACACCTTCGGGATCGAATGGCAATCCGTATCCCTGGTACAGGTGCTTTGGTCCTACAAGAAACA
The DNA here is from genome assembly GCA_001603455.1 of Bacteroidales bacterium Bact_09. Taxonomy (GTDB): domain Bacteria; phylum Bacteroidota; class Bacteroidia; order Bacteroidales; family UBA932; genus DMER64. Next base: position 4,406 of record LUZA01000079.1, read on the forward strand.
GGTCTGCCATACGGGCGAAATTAGTTTGGCGGGAATACGGATCATCTCCGCCCAAAAAATAAAGAAGTCCCCAATGCAGCAATAAGGTAAATGCAAACGCCCAGGCAATACGCCGCGGTGTTTTCAGCCATAAAGCCAACGTACCTCCCAGGGCGTAAGCCATGGCAATACGCTGCAGTACACCAAAGATCCGCAAACGGGAATAATATCCGGCCAGGTTTTCCCAAAAGGTCATCTCCGGATCGGGCCTCACGGGAAAGAACGGGAAAGCGTTAAGCAACAAGCCTACAAGGAAAATAAGCATGGCCCGTTTGTAAAGCTTTGCATATCCGCTTTTCATGGATGCCGTTCCGTCCAGGAACCGGGAAAAAGAGAATACCATAGCCGTTCCTACTACAAAAAGAAAGAAAGGAAACACCAGGTCCGTAGGAGTGCAACCAAACCATTCGGCGTGACGCAACGGGGGATATATTTCACTCCAGGTCCCGGGGTTGTTCACCAGGATCATTCCGGCAACAGTCATACCCCGCAGCACATCCAATGCCACATACCTTTGTCTTGTAGATGCATTTGGCATTTATAAAATGTTTTTACAAATATAATTATTTGAAAGCAGAAAGGAAAACTGTGCCCAATGCTGCCGTTTCTGTTCTAAGTACCGATGGCCCTAAATTTACAGGAGTACAGCCGGCCTGTATGGCAGCGGTTATCTCTGTGGGGGAAAAATCTCCTTCGGGGCCAATCATGAACACGATCCTGTTCTGCGCCTGTTCCATCCAGTGTCTGACGGGTATACGCTGATGATCTGCCTGGCAGCAGGCAATGGCTGCCGAAGTGTCATGCAGTGCCCCGGATGTAAGAAAATCACTGAACGTCAGTGCTTTTTGAATGACAGGCATCTGGGCCCGCTTGCATTGTTTGAGAGCAGCAATGGCTATCCGTTCAGAACGTTCTGTGTTGCATCGCTTTCTTTCCGAACGTTCGCAAATCAATGGCGTGATAATATCCACGCCTATCTCTGTGGCTTTTTCCACGAACCATTCAAAGCGTTCCATGTTTTTGGTAGGGGCAACGGCCATGTGCAAGTGATAGGGCCGGGCACAGTAATTTTCCGTTCTTTCGGTTATTATTATCCGGCATCCCCGGGGATCGGGGTCCACTATTTTCCCTTTGCAAAGTATGCCTTTCCCGTCGGTGAGAAAGACAATATTGGCGCTTTTAAGTCTCAGGACCCGGCTGCAATGGATGCTTTCTTCGGGGGAAAGCGTGTGTTCCGGAAAAGTAATATTTGGTGAATAGAAAAGATGCATAATATTTATAAAAACCACTCCCGGGGCAGCGGGAAGGATTTTCCGGTCGATTTATCGAAGGTGGACATTATGCTGCGGGAACGTACCCTGACGGTTCCTTTATCGTCCACGACTTCCTGTAAAAAGTGCAGGCTGCGTTCTCCGTTCTTTTTTATGCTTGTTTGAACAAAAAGCGTATCGGTCAGAAAACACGGCATCATGTAATCATACTCGGTATGAACAAGGATCAGCACTTTATCGTCTTTGAAAAAATCAGGGCAGTAGGATGTGTTATTGAGAAAAAAATCTGTACGCGCAACATCGCAATAATGCCCAAACATGACATTGTTCACATGTCCCAGCATGTCAATGTCATTAAAGCGGATCTGGATAGGTGTTTTGTGCATAGGCTGTAAATTTTATGGTCTGATGATCTCAATCTCGCGTTGCAATCCTACCCGGATGATGGATGAAGGTGCGCCCGTGGCTCCTTCTTCCAGGAACGGGGGAGCTGTCCAGTCCACCATTTTGAACAGCTTTTTGTCAATCAGGGCATAACTTGCAGGGGAATTAGTCCCGCTGATATTGGCTGAGGTGGAAAGCAGGGGTCTTTTTAGTTTTCTGATCAGGGCACGGCAGAAGGCGTGAGAGGGAATGCGGATGGCAATGCTGCCGTCAGCGGCAGTTACCCCCAGAGCCAGATTAATCCCCTGCGGGTAGATGATCGTCAGTGGCTTGTCGGCTACGGCCAGTAAATCACGGGCTATATCGGGGATTTGCACCACATAGCGGGACAGCATGTTTAGGTCTGCTGCCAGAATGATATAATTCTTGACAGCCGGCCTGTTTTTCAGTACAGTAACTTTTTCCACGGCCTTTTCGTTACAGGCATCGCAACCGATCCCCCAGACCGTATCGGTAGGGTACAGGATTGTTCCGCCCTTGCGGAGCACTTCTGCAGCCATTTCTGTATGCCGGATTATATCATTGTCTTTGCCCATGTGCATATCAGTAATAAAGCCGGTTCCTTTTCTTCCAGTAACGCACAAGGAAGAACCCGAAGATCATTCCGCCAAGGTGTGCGAAATGGGCAATATTACCGCCGCCCACAAGGCCCAGGATGAGTTCAATGACAGCGAATATGATGACAAAATATTTGGCTTTTAACACGAAGGGCAAGAATATGATACGCAGTTCATTGTTGGGGAATAACATCCCGTAGGCCAGCAATATGCCGTACACAGCACCGGAAGCACCTACGGTCGGTGTGTTCATGAGCATACGGTAACGGGTCAGGGCGCCCATAGCCTCGATCCCGTTCTGGTTGATGTTATTTACCAGCGAGGCGGCTTCAAGCCACTGTACGCCCATGTGCAGCGCGGCTGCACCCAGTCCTGTTACCAGATAATACAAAAGGAATTTTTTGGGACCCCAGAGCTGTTCCAGCACAGAACCGAACATCCAGAGTGCGTACATGTTGAACAACAAATGTCCGAAGTTTCCGTGCATGAAAATGTGCGTAACAATCTGCCATGGTTTGAACAAGGGGGAAGCCGGATAGAACAGGGCAAAGCGTTGCAACATGAATTCCTGGTTGATCATTGTAAGGATCAGCATAAACGCATTGATTATGATGATATTCCTTATGACGAGAGGTATATTGGCGAAAAAACCGCCACGATTGTACTGGTACATGATCTAGGTAAAGTATTTATCAATTTCTGCCAGGGAAATGAGGGTCATACAGCTTCTTCCATCCGGCGTATTGTTAGGTTCATTACAAGCAAACAGCCGATCTATCAGGGAGCGGTATGCGGCCTGGCTGTTTTCTTGGTCTTCTGCAGCCATCCTTTTTGCCAACAGGATCGAAAGACGTTCCCCGTATTTGTCTTCTGGCATCTCTTCCTCCAATTCTGTAAGGATTTCCCGAACAGAAGCGATTACAGATGGTCCGTCTGTAGGATGTTCCGGAGGTACGGCAGTAACATTGTGCTTATCATCGGTTTCAAAACCCATGCGAAACAGCCGATCACGATTTTGTTCCAGAAGGATGGACAAAGAAGGCTGCAAGTTTAATGCCACGGGAAAATAAAGTTTTTCCGGGACAGGTTTGCGTTCTCGGAACTTAGGGAGCAATTCTTCGTAATAAATACGTTCCAGGGCACGTTGTCTGTGAACGATCAGCAATCCTGAGGCCACCGGCGTGATCAGGTATTTTTTCTTTAGGGGAATCACCTGATTTTCATATGTCTGCAAAGGTTGTTCTTCAAACAGAATTGGAGAGGTTTCTCCGGGTGTTTCCCGGAAAGGATCGAAAAGCGGATCGTAGCATAACCGCGGAGGGGAAATGTGTTCTCCGGGAGCAGGTGGGACAGGTATGTGATGCTGCATGGCGCCAATTTCGAAATCTATACTGGGTCCCAGTGCAAATTTGCCGAGCGTTTCGCGAATCGCAGCCTGGAGCATCTGGAAGATCACTTCCTCATCCTGGAATTTGACCTCTGTCTTTGTGGGATGGATATTTACGTCAATAATCTCCGGATCTGTTCCAAGGTATATAAAATAGGTAGGGACCCTGTCTTCCGGCAGCAATTTTCCGTAAGCCCTGATCACTGCTTTGTGCAGGTAGGCGCTTTTGAAGAATCGGCCATTGACGAAGAAATACCGGTGTCCTCCTTTCTTATAGGCGTCGCGGGGACGTCCCACATAACCCTTGATCCTCACCATAGAGGTATCCACGTTGAGGTCCAGCAGCTGTGCGTTCAGTTCTTTGCCCAACGTTCCGGTTATCCGGGAACGCAGGTTGTCACACGCAGGCAGGTGATAGACCGCATTCCCGTTATGCGTTAGGGTGAAGGTTCTTTCCGGGTGGCAAAGGACCACGCGGTGGAACTCTTCCAGGATGTGCCTCATCTCAACTGCCTCTGATTTGAGGAATCGCCGGCGCGCAGGAACGTTATAGAAAAGGTTCCTGACACTGAAATCCGAGCCGGGGGAACAAACGACCTCTTCTTGCGAGGTGACTGCCGAACCTGCTATGGAAATCTCGGTGCCCATTTCATCTTCTTTCCTCCTGGAGCGGAGTTTTACGTGGGATACGGAGGCAATCGAGGCAAGCGCTTCGCCACGGAATCCAAAGGTATGTACATTCTGCAGATCTTCTACTTCGCGGATCTTGGATGTAGCATGCCTTTCGAAAGCCAGCAAGGCATCGTCCGGCCCCATGCCGCAGCCATTATCGGTAACCTGCATCAGGGTGGCACCGCCGTCTGTCAAGACGACATCGATCCTGTCCGCCCCCGAGTCCACTGCGTTCTCCATCAGTTCTTTGATAACCGAGGCGGGACGCTGGATAACTTCACCGGCAGCAATCTGGCTGGCAATATGGGGAGGAAGCACGTGGATCATCAGAAGATATTGTAAAAATAACTGATAACCTTAGTAAAGTAAAGAGCCATGATCATGATAACTACAATAGTAAGAATGATGATGACGCGTATCAATTTTTGCCGTTTGGGATACCGGCGCTCCACTTCGTGGCGTTTGCTGAAAGAGCCTCGTATGGAACTACCTGGTACATAAGGTTTTTCCTCATCTTTTTTCTGAGAGGCGACTTTTTCCCGGGCTCTTCTGACCCGAGCTTCGAATTCTTCCTTTTCAGGATCCCAGTAAATGGGCTTATAATTGAAAACCCTGTGTTTGGGTGTGCTGAAAAAAGATATTCTGAATGCCATAATGATAAAATATTAAAGGGGTAATTCCAGGATTATGCGATTGCCTTCACATGTTTCTTTTGCCTGTCCGGCGGTCAGTCCGTTGATAATCATCATGCCCAGGCCGTCTTCATCCTGAGCATTGTTCAGAATGGTTCCCAGCCCGACACCGGCTGCAAAACGGATGATAATCCTGTTTGTTTTTTCTGCATACGATACATACAGGGTGATTCCTCCCGTTTCCCGGATGAGCTCCCTGCGTCTGACAGTATCGGGATGACCATCCGTTCCCATGCAAAGCTGCATGGTCTCTTCTATCAGGTGGATGATGGCATCCCGCTGTCCGGGCCCAAGGAAGTGTTTTTCACAAAACTGTGACACTTCCGTCGTTAAGGTGTAAATGTCGTAATGCGGGTAATCTTCTATCAGCCATTCCAGGTTCCTGATTCGGTTGATAAAAGTGCGCGTGGCTTCTTTCTGCGGATGATCAAAGATCTGGGAAGGAGGACCTTCTTCATAGATCACCCCCTGGTCCATATAGAAGACCCTGGAAGAAACATCCTTTGCAAATTGCATCTCGTGGGTGACTATTGCCATGGTCATACCGGTTTTGGCCAGACGGCGGATCACCCCGAGCACCTCGCTGACCATAGTCGGGTCCAGGGCCGAGGTGGGTTCGTCAAAAAGAATGATATCCGGGTCCATGGCAAGGCAACGGGCAATAGCCACGCGTTGCTTTTGCCCTCCGGAAAGTTCTGCCGGATAAGCATTCTCTTTGGCGGCCAGGCCAACCATTTGGAGCAGTTCACGTGCTTTTTCACGGGCCTGGTCCTTTGATATATTCAGTAGTTTTACCGGAGCCAGTGTGATGTTGTCCAGTACCGTCAGGTGCATGAAGAGGTTGAAATCCTGGAATACCATTCCCATTTTTTGCCTCAGACGGTTCACTTTTGCACCGGGGGCCGTGATTTCCTCTCCTTCTATGAAGATCCGTCCGCTTGTGGGAGGATCCAGCAGGTTTAGGCATCGCAGGAAAGTGCTTTTCCCCGTTCCGGACGGACCTATAACAGAGATCACCTCGCCTTTTTTAATATGAGCATTCACATTGGCAAGGACGACCAGTTCCCCGAACTTCTTGGATAAATGTTCTACTCTGATCATACGGCAGGGTCTTTAAAAAGTTGTTTTAGATAATCATCCACTGCTTTTGGAAAACGGAGATGCTCCAAAATATGTATTCTCAGGGCCAGGGTTTCCGGTGTGTCCGAGCTGTATATCTGAATGGATTCCTGATAAATGATATGACCGTGATCATATTGCCGGTCCACAATGTGGATGGTTATGCCTGATTTTTCCTCGCCGTTTTCTATTACGGTTTTATGTACGCGGTCACCGTACATGCCCTGTCCTCCGTATTTTGGAAGTAAAGCCGGATGTATATTCACGATTTTTTGAGGCCAGGTGCGGATCAGATCTGCGGGGATCTTCCACAGGAATCCTGCCAGTATGATAAAATCTATTTTGTGGGTTTTCAATAGTTTCAGAACACTGTGTTCATGATCGGGATCTTCCAGTTCTTCCCTGGAAAACAGAACGGTGGGAACGTGTAACCGCTGTGCCCGTTGAAGGACATATGCCCCGGGCTTGTTGCATAAAAGAAGCACCACACGGCCGTACGTAAGGTTGCAGATCAGGTTCTCTGCATTGGATCCGTTCCCGGATGCAAAAATGGCAATTCTCGTCATAACTTACAAAGGTATGGAAAAATCATTATTTTTGTATAATGAAGAAAACTGCAGCAACAAATACCCAAGCCTCTCACGGGAATGCGGCGCCCGCTTCCGGGAATGCGGTCCCCCGCGTCGATCCACTTCCCCGTATAGGTAACGGATTTGACGTGCATGCCCTTGCCCCCGGCCTGCCCTTTTTTCTGGGCGGTGTACGGATCGCCCATTCCAAAGGGTGTATTGCCCATTCCGATGGCGACTGCCTGCTTCACGCCCTGTGTGATGCCATGCTGGGAGCACTGGCCCTTGGGGACATCGGGAAACATTTTCCGGATACCTCTGATGAATACAAAGGGATCGACAGCAAGATCTTGTTGAAAAAAACGTATGAATTGATCAGAAAAGCAGGGTACATTCCGGGGAACGTTGATTGTACGGTATACCTGCAGGCACCAAAGATCTCTCACAGAATCCCCGAAATGCGTGCTGTCATAGCCGGGATCCTGGAAATGGCTCCTGACGCCGTTTCCATCAAGGCCACCACCACAGAACGCCTGGGCTTTGTGGGTAGGGAAGAAGGAATTGCCGTTCAGGTTACCGTTCTGCTTTGGCCTGAGGGTTGAAATCAAACTCCCGTTTGTGTGTTTAAAAATAATTCTTACTTTTGCAGCTCCAAAGCGGCGAGGTAGCTCAGTCGGTTAGAGCGCATGATTCATAATCATGAGGTCACGAGTTCAATTCTCGTCCTCGCTACAGTGAAAATCACCTGCAAAGTTTTGCGGGTGATTTTTTGAATGGGGGGGGGGGAAAGGTTCCATTTTCCTCGCCAAAATTCCTACATTTACACCATGGAATTTAAAGAATTGATTAAACAACGTCAGAGCGACCGGAGTTATACCAGTCAGCCGGTTGAGAAAGAAAAAATCATCCAGTGTCTTGAAGCGGCAAGACTGGCGCCATCGGCAAACAATTCCCAGCCGTGGAAATTCATCGTAGTGGACGATCCGGATCTGAAAAACCTCGTTGCAGACTGTTCTGCCAGTCTGGGAATGAACAAATTTACGTTCCAGGCACCGGTACTGGTAGTGGTGGTTCTGGAGCAGGAGAATATTTTTTCATCTATTGGCGGAAAGGTTAAAGATAAAGTCTTTTGCCATTACGACATAGGAATTGCCGTCAGTCATTTTTGCCTGCAGGCGGCTGCACTCGGGTTGGGCACCTGCATTATTGGATGGTTTAATGAAAAAAAAATCAGGGAATTATTGAACATTAACAGGAAAAGACGCGTACCGCTGATCATTTCGCTCGGCTATCCCGGCGCACCCGTACGTCCAAAGAAACGCAAATCCCTGAATGATATCAGCAGCTGGAATACCTATTGATACTAACCGTACTGAAGAAGTTTCAGAACAAAAGAAGTGTCGGGACTGTTGAAGCTGCACGAACAGTTGATATAGTTTAGACTGTTAGGCAGGGAAGATGGGATCAGTCAATATCTCCGATCATGTTATCCAACAGATCCTCAACGTGTTCCCGGCTTTCATCCCAGGAAGCCCTCCAGCCCCCATCAATTTCCTCTTCGTCTGATTTGTATATGGTTTCCCCGTCACGTGTCTCGATGACATAATAATGATGCATCTCGTCATCGTCGTAGTTTACCACGTAATACAGGATGATCTCGGCTTCATATTCGGTATCTACCAGTTTCCAGAAATCATCGTGATCCTCAACCAGCATTTTCCGGGTGTTGATGCTTCCCATAATATCCCAACGGCTTTCTCCGTACATCAGAGGCACATACACCCGGGCACCTTTTTCCAACAGTTTTTCCGGATCACGACGTGAGACCCTTTGCAACTGCTCGTCGTAGACATCATGCAATTTTTTGTTGTACTTGTAATAAACCACTTTCCCGTCGTATTCCAGAAAGTCTACTTCGCTCACAGGTATTGTCTTTTTTAAACCGTATGAATTTTCGTATTCAATGTCTGAAGATGTAACGTTCATAACGGTTATGTATTCGCCATTCCGTCTCGATATTTTAATATAATCGAAATTAGTTTGTGCGTTCAGGCACAACGGAAAGACGAATAAAACAGATGCAATTATTAAATTTTTCATAATGCTTTCATTGAGTTGGTTAAGTGATAGTAAATGTAGGAAAAAAAACAGATTCAACCTGCAAATACTTTTGTATCTTTAACTACTCAAAAAATGGTAATAATCTCAATATTGTTATGAAAAATATGATCATTTACTGTATTACCTTATTAGGGTTACTACTATCGGCCGGTTGTACCATCCAGGAAACACCGTTTGCTTATACTACCGCCCAGGCCGAATTGTTGGAAAGGTTGTCGGGCAATGTTTATCTGGCCGAGGATCCTGAAGATGAGGCACAAACAGCCACTCTCGCTCTTGATACCCTTTATATGCCACCTTACTGGGTGTTCACAGGAGGCAGGGGATTTACTGTGTACGGCATTATGAAGTTTTCCAAGTTCACCTGGGGCGAAATCAATGATGACTATCCCTTGGATTTATGTTTCAATCTGAATAAAGAAGGAGATCAGATGGCGTTGGCCATTGCTCCCGATTTTGAAATGCTGGGAAAGATTACAATAGATTTTCCCTCAGAAACGAGTTTGCGAATGACGCTTGAATCTTTTGGGGAGATGCTTTTTGAACAGGTGGACGAATAATAAATGAAATCAAGAGACTATTACCTGGAATTATTGCGCGATCATGTAAGAAATCCCAAAATGATCGCCCATTGTCTGGCTTCCGAGGCTGTTATGAGGACATTGGCCCGCAGATTCGGGGAAAATGAAGATGCCTGGGGCATGGCTGGGTTGTTACACGACATTGATGTGGAAAAGACAGGCGGCGACTCACTGAAGCACGGACCGGAAGGTGCTGCCATGCTGCAACATGAAGCATTACCCACAGATGTTCTGGATGCCATACGCATGCATAACGAGAAAGCCGTCAAAGAAAAACGCTCTACCTTGTTTCAGCACGCCCTGGCCGCCGGAGAAACCATTACCGGACTGATCTTTGCCGTGGCGCTGGTATATCCGGATAAAAAAATTTCGAGTGTCAAAACCAAATCGGTAACCAAACGCATGAAAGAAAAACTGTTTGCCGCTTCTGTCAACCGGGATGCTATTTTGGAGTGTGAACAGATTGGTATACCCTTAAACGAATTTGCCGCGCTGGCGCTTGAGGCCCTTGCCCCTATAGAAAAGGAACTTGGTTTTTAATTTGTTTCAGAAAAAAACATAGCCAGTGCCATAACATCTTTGGTATAGTCAAGGATTGTTACTATATTTGCTTAAAATTACTAAATGAGTAACATTGGTAAATAATAGTAACAATTATGAAAGAGCTCGGGAAAAAAAACACTGAAATCAAATTGTTGGAATCGGGACGGATACTTTTCTGGAAATATGGATTCCGGAAAGTGAGTGTTGAGGAGATCTGCCAAAATGCCGGGGTCAGTAAAATGACGTTCTACCGGTATTTTGAAAGTAAAACCAAATTTGCAAAGCAGATACTGGATCATACTGTAGAAGAAGCCATGACACGTTTCCAAGGGATCATGGACAGCGATTTATCCACAGAAGATAAATTGCACAGGATCATTCTCATGAAAATGGAAGGTACGGCTAACATTAGCCGGGAGTTCATAGAAGATATTTACGGCAGCCGGGGTGAAGAGTTGCAGCATTATATGATGCAGCTCACCGGGAAAACAGCCGGGATGATCATAGAAACATTCCGTCAGGCACAGAAAAAAGGATTTTTCCGGAAAGATTTCAAACCCGAAATGCTCATAGCCATGAGCATGAAAATGAGAGATCTGCTAACCGACGAACACTTAAATTCACTTTATTCCAATGTCAATGAAATGATCGTGGAAATAACACGGATCCTAACATGCGGTATTGCCTCCGGCAAAGAAAACTGAATATGATGAAAACCCCGGGTATTACCTTTTTGGTGTTAGCCTTGAGTCTTACTCAGGCCGTCCGGGCAGGATCTGTGTCCGGACAGACACCGCCAGGCGATGATACCCTTGAAACCCGGAAAACGGATACGCTGCCAGGAGAAGTAGCCCTGCGGGGACAGCTCAGCACATGGACAGGTGCCGGGATCCGGTCCGTTTCTGCCGGCTTGCGCTACCTCCCGCAGATTGACCTGCGGATAGGAAACCCTCCCGGATCGCCGGGATTTCGCTTTGAAGGGGAAGTGGCCGGTAATATATATGCCCATTATGGCCGGGAAGAGGGAATTGCCGGGAAAGACTTCCGGGTAAGACTGTACCGGGCATGGGTCCGTTTTGCCGGTCCGCGATCAGAGCTCCGCATAGGTTTGCAAAAAATTAATTTTGGCTCTGCCCTTATGCTGCGGCCCCTTATGTGGTTTGATTCCATGGACCCGAGGGATCCCCTGCAATTGACTGAAGGTGTTTGGGGGGCCCTGGGTCGTTATTATTTCAGCAACAATGCCAATTTGTGGGTCTGGGGGCTGTTGGGCAACGATGAACAGCGTCCGTGGGACACAGGATTGTCGTCTGCCCAGGTGCCGGAGTTTGGGGTGCGTCTGCAATTGCCACTGGCCACCGGATCTGCCGGATTTACCTTCCATCGCAGAAAAACGCAATGGCAGGACCTTTTCGAGAACCGTTACGGCCTTGATTTTCGCCTGGATTATGCGATAGGATTTTGGGCCGAGACGGTTTGGATCAATAAAAGAGGAGCAGCCGGAATCGTAACCAACCAGCAACTTTTCATGGCGGGAGCCGATTATACTTTTGATGTGAGCAACGGACTAAACGTAACGGTTGAACATATGCTAATTTCCCATTCGGAAAAGCCCTTCGACCTTGGCGACAGGTGCCACATGAGTGCCCTCTCGCTAAATTATCCGCTGGGTTTGTGGGACAGTATCGGTTACATTTTTTATTACGACTGGAAAAGAAAAGGAGCCTACAATTTTGTACGCTGGAAACATACCTTGGGTTTTGGGGATCTGTATGTCATGGCTTACGTAAACCCAGATGTTTCCGTATTGCCCGACAACAGCAATACGGTGGGCAGTCTTCCGGGCAAAGGGATCCGGCTGATGCTGGTTTTGGACCACATGGTTAAACAATAATACATTTTAAAATATGACAAACAATACCATTGTAACACTTCAGGGTTTGTATAAAAGATTTCCCGCAGGAAAGGG
>LUZA01000080.1 GCA_001603455.1 Bacteroidales bacterium Bact_09
ATGTTCAGACCTGGAGGAACGGTCATAATCTTCAAAATACATAGGTGTTATTTATTTATATATGCACAAATATAAAATATATTTGCTTTAAAACTGTATATTTGCAGAGATTCTTTTGATTTATGAGATATGCTCAGCAGGCGATTTATTCGTGTCAAGGTTTTTAAACTTTTATTTAGCAGCGTTCATTCACAGAGTTTTGATCAGGCGGCGGCAGAAAAAGAACTCATAGTGAGCCTGGAAAAAACAAGGCAATTGTATTTTCTGTTACTTTCTCTGCCTACAGCTTTGGCCCGCTATGCACAGGAAAGGATAGATATTGGACTGCAAAAATACCATCCTTCAGAGGAAGAATCCAATCCCAATATGCGTTTTGTCAACAACAAGGTCATAGCAGTCCTCGAAAACGACAGGGAGCTTGAACAGGCTCGTCGGCACGGTCTGAACTGGGCATCGCAAAGAAGCTATATCAGGAATTTGTATGAACAGTTAAAGGAAGAACCTTATTTTATTGAGTATATGAATAATCAGCAGGAGCCTGATTTTGACCGGGACATGAAGTTGCTGCAGGATTTTTTCAGTACCCAACCAGACGAAGACCAGGATCTTTATAATCTGCTGGAAGACCAGAGCCTTTACTGGGCAGATGATGTAGCTTACGTATGTAATGTTATTTTGGCACAAATGGCAGAACTTAAATCGCAAACCGGAACTTTAAAGCATCCTCCGCTGTTCAACAACAATGATGACAAGGTTTTCGCAACCGGTCTCCTGGCCTACTCCCTGCAGAATTACAAAGAGTATGTGGGCTATATAGAAAAGTTTGCCGAGAACTGGGACCTGGAAAGGATCGCTGCAACAGATTCCATTCTTATTATTATGGGAGTGGCTGAAGCAGTAGCTTTTCCTCAAATACCCATTAAGGTTACACTCAATGAAATGGTAGAAATATCCAAATATTACAGTACCGGCAATTCCAAAACGTTCGTGAACGGTGTCCTGGACAAGGTGATAAAATTTCTGACTGAGGAAGGCCGTATCGTTAAACGTGGCAGGGGACTTGTAGAGAAATGTTCATATATTTAATAACGAATACAAAACAATGAATGCATTAGTAATTTTACAGGAACAAACTACAGCAACAGCCGCAAAAGGTGGTAACTGGACATTTTTAATAATGATGGTTGCCATTTTTGTGGTAATGTATTTTTTAATGATCCGTCCCCAAAAAAAGCGCCAGAAAGAACTGAAAGAATATCGTGACAGCCTGAAAAAGGGAGAAAAGGTTATTACTGCCGGGGGTATTTACGGGACTATTGCCGAGGTAAAAGACAATTATGTGTTGCTGGAAGTAGATACAAATGTTAAGATCAGGGTGGACAAATCCACTTTAGTTAAGGATTCGTCCGATCTGCAGCAAAGCAATTAACCGGTTGCCGGGAGAGTATGGCCTATGAAACGGTCCAGATTGGTATTTTTGCTGTGTATAATCGCAGCCTTCTTCCTGTGGGTAGTGTACACATTGTCAAATGAGTACACCTCTTACTTTCGTTTTCCTCTCGAAGTTGCTACCAACCTGGAAGGACGTACCGATCTGTCTCAGGCCGACAATACCCTTTTTGTAAGGGGAACCGCCAGGGGTTTTTATATCATCCGTCATGCATGGCGGAAAAAAGTTCCCTCTATAAAGATATTTGCCGACAAAACCCTGATGCGCGAATATCCCGACAGAAAGGATCAGTTTTATCTATTGGCCGATAATATTCACAATCTGGTCAATGATGCCCTGGGCAACGATCTTCAGCTCGAGACCATCCTGACCGATACCATACACTTGGAATACGGGCAGGTCCATTACAGAAAGGTCCCTGTGCGATTTATTTCGGATATCTCGTACAAGCCACAATACATGTCCTTTCAGCCTGTCAGGATCTACCCGGACAGTGTTCTTGTCTATGCTGGGGAACCTTACCTGGAAATGATAGAGGAGGTCAAAACCCGCAAAGTATCTCTGGGTAACCTGGATCAGACGGTGGAAGGCATTACCCGGCTGGAAATTCCCGTAAATACACGCCTTTCACAGACAGAGGTCACTTACGAAGTCATGGTCAAACGCTACGTAGAACTGAGCTTCGAGGTTGCGGTTACCACCCGCAATGTACCTTACCGCAGGGAATTGATCATACTGCCCGATGTGGTTACCCTTCAATTCCGCTGCCCTTTTGAGGAAGCCGCGAACATCAATGCCCGGAGCCTTGCTTTAGTGGTCGATTACAACGAATTCACCAAGAAAGACTGCGGAAAGATCATACCGTCTCTGGAAGGAGCCCCCGCTATGATAAGCCATGTGCTTCTTACCCCGCAATTCGTTGACGGGATCATCCAAAACCGTTACTAATACTTAACCGGTTATGATTACACTTGGCATTACAGGGGGTATAGGTAGCGGTAAAAGTTATGTCACACGGATCTTCAGTGCGTTGGGCATTCCCTATTACGATTCCGATGCCCGTACAAAACAATTATACCGGGACGATCCGGATCTTAAAGAAATACTTACCGGATTGTTTGGTCCGGATATTTATAGGGATGAAAAACCCGATATTCGTAAAATGGCTTTGCTTATTTTCAGCAACCAACAATTGCTCAAAAAAGTCAACATGCTTGTTCACCCTTACGTGGTAAGGGATTTTATGAAATGGGCATCATCTGCCAAAGCTCCTTATGTGATCTTTGAAAGCGCCATACTGCTTGAAATGGACCCACCTTTTCACACGACAAGGGTACTTACCGTATCGGCCAACAGAGAACTGCGTCTGTGGAGAGCTGCCGGCAGGGATAATGCCCATTTGCAGTCCGTACTGGACAGGATGAACAAGCAATGGACCGACGCGCAAAGAGAAGCACATGCGGATTTCGTGATCGTATCTGACGATAAACAGCCTTTGCTGCCGCGTGTTCTGCAAGTGCACCAATATATGATGAACCTTACAAACAACCATAATGAAAACTGAATTAGCAAAAATCCTGTCCATAGGAGGACAACCCGGGCTGTACCGATACCTTGTACATAGTAACGGAGGCATTGTGGTGGAATCTCTGGCCGACGGAAAAAGAAAATGGATGGGCCCCAGTGCCCGCATGACATTTTTATCAGACATATCTGTATATACGCAAACCAATGACGAGTTAAAACTGCAGGACGTTCTGATCCGTATGAAAGACTTTCTGCAACAAGAACAGGCACCCGTTCCTGGAAAGGATCCGGCTGCAATGGCTGCTTTCTTTGAAAAAGTCATCCCCGAGTATGACAGGGACCGCTTTTATCCTTCGCACATGAAAAAGGTACTGGATTGGTACAATGTGCTCAGATCGGCAGATGCGTTGGACTTTGAGGTCCCTGCGGAAGAAGCTGCCGAAGATGCAACGGAATCACCTGCAGAAGAGATCAAGCCCGATGTAAAAGCCGAAACAAAAGCCGAGGCAAAAGTTCCTGCCAAGCCGGCAAGATCCGTCGCCAATACATCAAAATCTACAGCCAGGGCGACTAAGCCAGCGGCAGCCAGGGCTCCCAGGCCAGTGATCAAGCACACAACGCAGAAATAGTGCAGACCCATCGCAGGAAGCCGGGAAGGTTATCGGTCTGTACCCTGGGATGCTCCAAAAACAGGGTAGACAGTGAACACCTCATGCGTCAGCTGGAAGCCGGAGGATGGAAAATTATTCCCGATGCCACAGAAGAAGACTATCCGCTGGATGCTCTGGTGATCAATACCTGCGGATTTATCCACGACGCAAAGGAAGAATCCATCGAATACATCTTAGAGGCACTGCAAGCAAAAGCAGAAGGTCGCATAGGGCAGGTACTGGTCATGGGTTGTCTGTCCGGACGATATAAAAACCAACTTAAAAAGGAAATGCCCCAGGTCGATGCATTCTTTGGCGTGGACGATATCCACCTTGTTACGGCTCACCTGGGAGTACAGTATAATCCACGCCTGGCAACCGAGAGGCTGATTTCCACCCCGGCTCATTACGCTTACCTGAAACTAAGCGAAGGATGCGACCGGGGCTGTGCTTACTGCGCCATTCCCCTGATCCGCGGAAATCACCGCTCCAGACCCAAAGATGAGCTGATAGCCGAGGCTCGCTTCCTTGCCGGACAGGGAGTTCGGGAACTGATCCTGGTAGCACAGGACACAAGTTACTACGGACTGGATCTGACAGGAAAACGGGAGCTTGCCCATTTGATGGAAGCCCTGTGCCTGATCGAAGATATTGGCAGGATCCGGTTGTTGTATACTTATCCGCAGGGATTTCCCCTGGATGTGCTCAGACTCATGGCAAACGAACCTAAAATATGCCAATACGTTGATATTCCGCTTCAACACGTTTCCAACAAGGTGCTGACAGCCATGCGCAGGAACACAACAAAAGCAGAAACCCTGCAATTGATAGAAGATTTTCGTACATTCGTACCTGGTATTTACCTGCGCACCACCTTGATGGTAGGACACCCTGGGGAAGATGAACAGGCATTTGGTGAATTGCTGGATTTTGTTAGGGAGGCCAGGTTTGAAAGGATGGGTGCCTTCATGTACTCCCGTGAGGAAGGTACATACGGGGCGCTACACCTGAAAGACCGGATTCCGTTGAAAATCAAGCAGGAACGTTATAACAGGCTGATGGAGTTGCAAAAGGATATCTCCTTAGCCTGCAATAAATCCAGGATCGGAAGTGTTTGCAGTATTCTGGCAGATTATGCCATCACTAAAGAAAGTCCGGAAGGATCTGCCGTCCGGTTTTCCGGCAAGGTGATGATCCTGGGAAGATCGCAATACGAGGCGCCCGAAGTAGATGGTTACGTGATCCTGGAGAATGCGCCGGAAGTAAAGCCGGGTTCCTTTGCGGAAGTCCGGATCGTTAACGCAGATGCATACGATCTGCATGCTCAAATAATTGATAAACAATAAAATATTATATTATGATGCAATTACTCAAAGACAAGAAAGTGTTGATTACGGGTGCAGCCCGAGGCATAGGTAAAGCCATTGCCCTCAGAATGGCTGGACAGGGGGCCGATATTGCTTTTACAGACCTGAAGGTAGACGAACAAGCCAATGAAACCATAGCACAAATTGAGGCATGCGGAGTAAGAGCGGTCGCTTATGCATCAAATGCAGCTTCTTTCCAGGATGCCCACCAGGTGGTCACCCAGGTGGTGCAGGAATTCGGCAGGATTGATATCCTGGTTAATAATGCCGGCATTACCCGCGATACGCTCATTCTACGTATGAGCGAACAGCAATGGGATATGGTTTTGGATGTAAACCTGAAATCTGCTTTCAATTTCATACATGCCACTGCTCCACTGATGGTGAAGCAAAAAGGTGGCAGCATCATTAACATGAGCTCTGTTGTAGGTCTTTCCGGAAACGCCGGACAGGCCAATTATTCTGCTTCCAAGGCGGGCCTTATTGCACTCACAAAATCGGTAGCCAAAGAACTTGGTCCCAGGGGGATTCGCGCCAATGCCGTTGCTCCCGGTTTTATTATCAGCGACATGACTGACCAGCTATCAGAAGCTGTCCGGAAAGCATGGATAGATACCATACCGCTGCGCAGGGGCGGTACGCCCGGCGATGTTGCCGACGTATGCCTCTTCCTTGCCTCGGACCTTTCCTCTTATGTGAGCGGACAGGTGATACCGGTATGCGGCGGGATGCACACATAGAAACATTAAAAAAATGATCATATGAAAGCCATACGTACAATAGGTTTGCTTGCTTTATTGCTGATAACCGGCGCCTGCGGCCCAATGATCAACATCATGGAAGTGGATGTGAGGCTTCCTGCTACCAGACCCCTGAATATTCTGGGAAGGAACATGGCCGTATTTACTCCCCAATACGATTCGGTATCTATGACCGATTCGGTATTATTGAACAGATTTGCCCAGGCCTTTGCTGATGGGATCGCCTCTCAGGCCTTACTGCCTAAAGGATCGGTGCCCTTGTTCAGCCATTATTGCGGATCCGAGCCGCTCGGAACCCTGGATCAGCCGGATTACGTACACCGTCTTGCCCTCGAAACGGGAACAGACCTGCTTTTTATGGTAGACAGCGTGACCATTGGCGGCTTTCAGGCAAAGGACCTATACCTGATTGTCCCCCTATTATCGGTGGTACGTGTTTACGATACAGAACAGGTACGTTTCATTCAGTATATTCCCATAAGGGATACAGTTGCCTGGGAGTTTTGGATCCAGAACGATCAGGAAACAATACCCATCCCTAAAAACGCTTTTGTGGACTTGCAGAAAGCAGCCGTTTACCTAGGTGAGCGTACTGCACGATCATTTGTGGACCAGTGGGAAACGCAAGACAGGGTGGTTTTCGTATATGATAAAAGAGCCTGGAACAAGGCATACGATCATGCCTTGGCCTTCGAATGGGATAAAGCCATGGACATTTGGCTTGAACTTCTGGAAGGACCCAACGTAAAAGAAATTGCCTGTGCCGCTTTCAACCTGGCACTGGCTTGCGAGATGCAGGGAAATTTTGAATTGGCCGGCAAGTGGCTGGAACTGTCACAGAAAACCTTTGATATGCCCGAAACACGTTATTACATGGAACTTCTGCAGGAGCGGAATAAACAAAGTAAACTGTTTTGAAAAAAAAGACTCCCCCTCGTATCCACAAAACGGTTTTAAGTTTTAATGACCGGGAAATGGCAGTTATAGACCATTTTTGTGAAAAGTACCATATAAAGGTTCGTTCCAGAATGTACCGCGAAGCCATCATAGGGACCATACTCCGTAAGCTGGAGGAAGATCATCCCCGTTTGTTTTAATTTGAAAAAAAACGGAGGGCCTGTAAGCCGGGTTCTGTCCAACTCCCATCATTTATCTAAGCAGCCTACCCCCCGGCATAGGACGAGCAGCCCTAATATTGCCGGTATACTTGACCTTGCAGGGGATCGGTGCTTGCGTCAACGGTCGTCACCGGCCGTCACGGTGGGCTCTTACCCCGCCTTTTCACCCTTACCCGGATCCGAAGACACGGGCGGTTATTTTCTGTCAAACGATCCCTGATCTTACGACCAGCTGTGATTTCCACAGGATCCTGCCCTTTCCTGCCCGGACTTTCCTCCCTTTTCCTAACGGAAAAGAGCGATGGGACAGCCCTCCGCAATCGCAAAGTTAAAAAAAAGTCCTTACATTAGCGGTTTGAAAAAACTATCTGATGGCAACAAAACATGTCTTCGTAACCGGAGGTGTGACTTCTTCTTTAGGAAAAGGCACCATAGCAGCGTCTCTTGCTAAATTACTACAGGCCAGGGGATTAAAGGTTACAATCCAAAAGTTTGATCCCTATATAAACGTAGATCCGGGAACTCTGAACCCCTATGAACACGGTGAATGTTACGTTACCGAAGATGGAGCCGAAACAGACCTCGACTTGGGTCATTATGAGCGCTTTTTAGGCGTTTATACCACCAGGGCAAGCAATGTGACCACAGGTAAAATTTACCAGACAGTCATTGACAAAGAACGGGAAGGAGCTTACCTGGGCAAAACTGTGCAGGTCATTCCGCACATAACCGACGAGATCAAGCGCCGTATGCTCCTGCTGGGCAAAGCAGGTAAATACGACATAGTCATTACCGAGATCGGGGGAACGGTAGGCGACATAGAATCCCTTCCGTTTGTAGAAGCCGTACGCCAGCTGCAATGGGAACTCCCGGAAGAGAACTGTGCCGTTATACATCTGACACTGGTTCCCTACCTGGCAGCTGCCAAAGAACTGAAGACAAAGCCCACACAACACTCGGTAAGGCAATTACAACAGGAAGGGGTCAACCCCGACATCATTGTGTGCCGCACAGAAAGACCATTGCCGCTTGCCTTGCGTAAAAAGGTAGCCCTGTTTTGCAATGTCCGTCCCCATGCCGTAATTGAATCCATTGACCAGAAAAGCATTTACGAAGTTCCCCTGAACCTCAAGCGCCAGAACCTGGACGGGATTTTGCTGGACTTGCTTAAAATTGACAACAAGGTAGAACCCAACCTCGATGCCTGGAAGCAGTTCATTGACCGGGTTTATCATCCCGCTCGCAAGGTAGATATTGCTCTGGTGGGAAAATACGTGGAATTACAGGACGCCTACAAATCCATACTGGAATCGTTCATTCATGCCGGAGCAGCCAACGATACCAAAGTGAAGGTGCATCCCCTACAAAGTGAACATATTAATGAAAACAATGTAGATGAGAAACTTGCGGGAATGAAAGGCATCCTGGTGGCACCCGGTTTCGGGTCCCGCGGTACGGATGGCAAAATATTTGCTTGTAAGTATGCAAGGGAGCACCGTATCCCGTTCCTGGGCATCTGTCTGGGCATGCAGATGGCAGTAATTGAAATTGCCCGCAACGTGGCGGGGATACCCCAGGCAGAAAGTGTGGAAATTGTGCCTAAGACCGAGTTTCCGGTGATCGACCTGATGGAAGATCAGAAACGCCTTACCAGCAAAGGGGGCACGATGAGGCTTGGAGCCTACCAGTGCAAGCTGGAACGAGGATCTCTTGCCTTCAGGATATACGGAAGGCAGATAATACAGGAAAGGCACCGGCACCGTTACGAATTGAATGATTGTTATTTAGATACACTGGAAAAGGCTGGCATGAGGGCAACAGGAAGGAATCCCGAAACAGGGCTTGTAGAGATCATAGAGATCCCCGGTCATCCATTTTTCATAGGCGTGCAATTCCATCCCGAACTCAAAAGCACACCGGAAAAGCCCGCTCCGTTGTTCCGCTCCTTTATTGCAGCTGCCCTCCTGTACCAGGAATCGCTTACTAAATGAAACAGAAAGTGTACATAAAGATATTGCTGCTTGCGGCGCTCTTTGCCGGTACGGCCTCGGTCATTCCCAGGTATGGCTATAAAATAGAGGACGTATTGCCGCACAATATCAGTGCCTACACCCAGGGTTTCTTCTATTATGATGGTCATTTCTACGAAAGTACCGGACAATACGGTCAATCCATGATCGCACAGGTAGAGGTGGCTACGGGACGTGTCCTGCGCTCACATGCTCTTGATAGCCGGTATTTTGGAGAGGGAGCATGCATCCTGAACGGCATGATATACCAGCTCACATGGACAGAAAAGACATGTTTCATTTATGATGCAGAAACTTTCAGGTTATTGGGAACCCGGCGGTACAACCGGGAAGGTTGGGGTCTTACGACAGACGGAAAGGAACTGATCATGAGCGACGGGAGTTCTGTCCTTTATTTTCTGGATCCGGAAACCCTGCTTGACAAACGATCTGTCAATGTGACCATGGAAGGCAACAGGGTGGATTACCTGAATGAACTGGAATACATAGAAGGAGAAATATGGGCTAACATTTACATGAGCGACCAGATTGTACGCATAGATCCCGGGACAGGAAAAGTGACCGGTGTTATAGACCTTAAAGGGTTGCTGCCCGCATCACTGCGCGGGCCGGCTACAGATGTGCTCAACGGGATCGCATACGATCCTCAGACAAAAAGTATATGGATTACGGGGAAATACTGGCCCCGTGTTTATAAAATATCTTTAAAATAATAATGTTCCAGGGGTGCCCGGTAACGGGCTGAGATAATACCCTTTGAACCTGATCCGGATAATACCGGCGGAGGAAAAAATTATGAAAAAAATCATTATTGCGGGTTTGCTGCTGGCCCCTGTCATTACAACAGCACAAGAAGTAAGAAATTTGGATTCTATTGTCATCGTGGCTACCCAGGCAGCCAAGGATTCACCTGTGGCACACCGGGAAGTTACCAAAGAAGATCTGGTGCGTACCGCACCTGCACAAAACCTGCCCTTTGCCCTGGCGATGACGCCAGGAGCCGTTGTAGTAGGTGAAAATGGTACGGGAAGCGGCTATGCCTATTTGCGTATCCGTGGTTCGGAAGGATCGCGTATACAGGTAAATCTAAACGGAATTACGCTGAACAATGCCGAATCCCAGGAAGTGTTCTGGGTCAATCTGCCCTCATTGAGCGGATTTTTGGAAAATGTACAGGTACAACGCGGGGTAGGGACTTCCGTAAACGGGAGCGGGGCTTTCGGAGCTACCGTAAATATGCATACCCTGTATTCACGACCCCGGCCTTATGCCGGAGCGGAGCTGGCTTACGGTTCTTTTAACACCTGGAATATGGCCATTGGTGCCGGAACCGGGATCGGGACCAAAGAATCATTCCTGCCCAACGGAATGAGTCTGGATATCCGTTACGCGCATAATTTGACGGACGGATACATCCGCAACGGAAAGGGAAACCTGCAGTCGCTCTTTACAAGACTATCCTTTATCCATCCGGACTATTCCATAAAAGCTTATTACATTTACGGGGACCAGTGCACCGGCATCACCTGGGAAGGTATATCCCGTGAAATGCTGGAAACTGACAGAAGGTACAATCCGGCCGGGGAATATACCGACGATCAGGGGAATGTTCGCTATTACCCTAATGAAACCGATAATTATACCGAACACCACGTTCAGTTGAATTATTCCCATAACATAACGGGAAGCTTTTCTGTAAGCAACACCCTGCACATGACCAAAGGCGACGGGTATTACGAGAATTACAAAGAAAAAAGTGCCGGAGATTACATTGTCCGTCGCTCTATGGATAACATTTACGCGGCTTTAAGCTCTGTGGCACGGTGGAGAATCTCGGAGATTCTGCGCCATAGCTCCGAGATTCTTCTTGGTCTCAATTATGCATACTACAACGGGTATCATTTCGGGTTGATGACTTACCAGCTGGAACAGCCCGATTTTGCAGATGCCCAGGAGTATTACCGGAACTTGGGGAGTAAAAATGATTTCAGTACATTCCTGAAGGGAACGTTTGAAGTGCCCCTGGGAGCCGATCCGGACAATATGCTGAAATTCTTCGGTGATATGCAGTACCGTCATGTAAACATGATGATGGAAGGTCCGGACAAAGACGGAGCATTGCTGGATCACAGATCATCTTATAACTTTTTCAATCCAAAGGCAGGAGTAACTGCCGTGATCAAAAAGGATCACCAGATTTATGCATCTGTATACACGGGTAGCCGGGAACCGTCCAGGAGCGATATTAAAGAATCCATTAAAGCCGGGAAAACGGAAGACGTGAAACACGAACGTATGTATGACTTTGAAGGAGGATACCGGCTGACAGCCCGTCACTTTATGCTGGGTGTGAATTTCTACGCCATGGAATACCGCAACCAGCTGGTCCCAACAGGAAAGAAGAGCGATACCGGCTACGAGATCAAAGAAAACGTTCCGGTCTCCTACCGCCGGGGGGTGGAACTGGAAGCCGGCTGGCAACCTTTCCCGCAATTGCGCCTGGAAGGAAACGCCTGCCTGAGCCGCAACAAGATCAAAGATCTGACCATATATCTGGATACTTACGACCATCCGTATATGTGGAATCCTTTGGCAGATCAGGTTACCGAACATTACAATCTGACCGACCTGATATATTCACCCTCCTTCACCGCTGCTGCACTTGTAGCCGTAAAACCTTTTGCCGCAGGGCGTTCCCTGTTACAAAACATGGAAGCTGCCTTTACGGCCCGTTTTGTAGGAAAGCAATATTATGACAACACCTCTAATCCTGACCGCATGCTGCCGGCGTACCAACACCTGGGATTCATCCTTTCGCAACCGTTTGCCACCCGCAAGGCAGGAACATTTACACTAAGTCTTTTTGCCGATAACCTGCTCGACCAAAAATACTGTGCAAGTGCCTGGGCTTACCGGGCGGCTTTCCGCGATACAGGTACCATTGAGCTTACCGAAGGCTTCTATCCCCAGGCCGGGTTTAATGCCATGATCAAAATTACCTGGGAATGGGGGAACTGATCCTGGAAATATTCGGGACCGTCACAGGTCTGCTTTATGTATGGTTGGAAATAAAACACCGCCGCTCCATGTGGATCGTGGGCATTGTCATGTCTGTGTGCTATATTGTTGTTTTTGGAGTCGAAGCACTGTATGCTTCTATGGGTTTGTACGTTTATTATCTGGGCATGAGCCTTTACGGCTGGTTCAAATGGGGTAAAAAAACACAACAGGAAAATCGGCCACCACTCAGACCGGTACACATGAATTCTTCCACGGCATGGTTCTCTGCCGGATTGCTAGCCGTGGTTTTTGGCGGTGTATGGGTTGCACTCAAGTTTCTGACAGATCATCCCGCTCCGGCTGTGGATGCCGCCATCACCACACTCAATATGGTGGCCACCTGGCTGTTGACACGCAGTGTCATTGAACAATGGTTGTTACTGGTAGTAGCCAACATACTGGCAATCATTCTTTATGCCCATACCGGTTTGTGGTTTACCACCGGATTGTACGGCGTTTATCTTGTTGCCTCTGTCATAGGGTATATGAACTGGAGAAGAAAAATTTAGTACCTTTGCCAAAATATACCGTTATGAAAACGATTCTTATTTCTAACGTTCTTTTGTACAAGGAACGGAAAGATGTCTTGATAGAAGGGAATAAGATAAAAAGTGTAGAACCGGCAGGAACCTTTCTCAAACAGGGATATAACCACATTATTGACGGTTCGCAGAAAGCAATCATTCCCGGATTCGTGAATGCACACGCACATTCGGCAATGACATTGTTCCGGGGCGTGGGGGAAGACGTACCCCTTGACCAGTGGCTGAGGGAACGTATCTGGCCTTATGAAGCCAAACTGGACGAAGAAATGGTTTACTGGGGTGCCAGACTGGCTTGTGTGGAAATGATCCGTACCGGTACTACCACTTTCAACGATATGTACTGGCACCTGAACGGAACAAAACGCGCAGCAGAAGAAATGGGCATGCGTTCCGTACAGTCATTTACATGGCTGGACAATTTTGACGAGAGCATCATAGAACAGAACAAGAAAATGATGTGTGAAGCCCACAAGGCCAGTGCAGAATGGAGCCCGTTGACTACATTTGCCATTAGCCCTCATGCCATTTATACCGTTAGTGAAAAGTCCTTCCGTTACATAAGCGCTTACGCTAAAGACCACGACATTCCGGTGCATACGCACCTGGCCGAGACAAGGTCAGAAATGGACCAGGCCGAACGCGATTTTGGTATGAGTCCGACCGAATACCTGAATAAACTTGGTTTGGTGAATCCCAATCTTATTGCCGCACATTCACTCTGGCTGAGCAGCGACGATATCAAACTGCTGGGGGACAACGGAGTAAATACAGTTCACAACCCCAATTCCAATCTTAAACTCGCTTCGGGTTATAAATTTAAATACAACGAGCTACGGGACGCCGGGGCCAACGTGTGCCTGGGCACAGACGGCTGTGCCTCGTCCAACAACCTGGATATGATAGATAGCATGAAAGCTGCGGCACTGCTGCAGAAGGTGTGGAGGAATGATCCGGGCGCCATTCCCCTTAAGGAACTGATGGATGTGGCATCGCTCAACGGAGCCAAAGCCTTGCGCATCAATGCAGGGAGAGTTGCCCCGGGATTTCTGGCCGATGTAGCCCTTGTAGACATGGCCAAACCATCTTTCGTTCCCAACCACTATTTCCTGGCAAACCTGGTCTATGCGGCCAATGGGGAATGTATAGACACCGTCATCTGCGATGGGAAGATCATTATGGAAAACCAACAAATACCCGGTCAGGAAGAGATCTACCAAAAAGTACAGGAAGTAGCCGACAGGGTTGTAGATTATAAAAAGAAGAAAAAAAAATGAAGACATCTGTGTACCAAAAGTCAGCTGATTACATACTGGCAAGGATCCCTGAACGGCCGGGCATCGGCATTATATTGGGCAGTGGGCTGGGCAAGCTGGCCGACTCCATTACCGACCAGGTAGTAATCCCCTATCCCGACATTCCCAATTTTCTGATGTCCACGGCTCCCGGGCATAAAGGCAATCTGATCTGGGGCCGGCTGGGTGGAAAAAATGTGATCTGCATGCAGGGTCGGTTCCATTACTATGAAGGATACGGAATGGAGCAAGTGACCTTCCCCATACGGGTATTTAAACTGCTGGGCGTAAAGGCGTTGTTTGTCTCGAACGCGGCAGGAGGCATCAATCCCCGCTTTAAAGTGGGGGACCTGATGGTTATCCGCGATCATATCAACCTGTTGCCCAATCCGCTGATAGGGGAGAACAACCCCGACTTTGGGGTCCGTTTTCCCGATATGACACGCACCTACGATAAGGAATTGCGCAAGATCTGCGACGATATGGCCGAAATTCGGGGTATTTCCCTGCGTCACGGTACGTATATAGGCAGCACCGGACCCACTTTCGAAACACCTGCAGAATATAACTTTTTCAAGACCATCGGAGCCGATGCCACCGGCATGTCCACCGTTCCCGAGGTGATCGTAGCCCGTCACTGCGGTATGCGCGTTTTTGGTATATCGGTCATTACCAATGAAGCACATGATTTTGCCGATGATTTTGAAAACGACGGGGACGATGTGATCGTAGCTGCAGATGGTGCTGCAGATAAAATGGCGCTTTTATTTGCAGATATTATAGCCAACATGTAAGCTTTTTGATTCAGGACGCAGCTTCCTGCAAAACACTCCGACGGAACTACTTAAGCTTTTCGTTGAAGAAAATAGCCTTTTCATTGAAGAAATAGCGGTTTATATTGAAAATATCGTTGACATGCATGCGTGTAAACGAAATTTATTTCAAATAAACTGTTATGAGAAAAATCATTCTTGCAATCCTTGCTTTGATAGTCATCGCCGGTTGCGTTAAGGACTTGCCCTATAAAGATTTACCCATTCCAATTCAGTTCAATGCAGGCCTTTCTCCAGTGAACACCCGTGCCCCTATAATATCTTCCGGAGGTTTACCCACGTCACCGATTGCCGGAATTCAGATCCTGAGAGCAGCAGATATTACCGCATCTCCTGACTGGTCGGTTGTTGCGTCCGTTGCCGCCACAGCCACCGTGGCAACGAACGGATCTGTGGGTTCCATATCTTCAACACAGTATTACAATGCCAATCCAGCCCTGAATGCCTGGTTCATGTCGTTTTATCCTTCAGGTACCATGGGGACTGGCAAAGTGAGCTGGACCATCACCGGACAGGAAGACATTATTGTGGCCCCGTCGGTAAGTGCCGGGAACAAAGCATCACCTGTCACAGCCGCTCTGGCTTTTGCCCACAAACTGACCCAGTTGCAGTTTAAAGTGATTGCTGCTTCTTCCACGGCCGTTACTCAATGGGGTACAGTTTCGTCCATTAAAGTCAATGCAGACACGGCCCTCGAACTGGCACTCAGTACGAACGCACTGGCAGCTGCATCCGCTCCAGTGAATACTGATCTGAGCACATCGGGAAGCTTTCCCATTACCTTACCAACAGTGACTGCTGCAGATGCGGGACTGGTAATGGTTCTGCCGGGAAGCCTTAACACCATCAAGGTAACTACGGCCAATTCCCCGGAACAGACTGTCAGTATATCAGGCCTGACGACGACCGTTGCCGGATCAGCTCATTTGATTACCCTGACCTTTACGGAACTTGGCGGCATAACCTTCAGTGCCACCCTGACAGACTGGGTTACAGGAACAGGTGGGTCGGGATCTTTATAATCATTTGGTAGTTACTGGTGCGTAACAGTGTGAAGAAGGTATTCCTCATAGTATCCCTTTTAATATTCGGTTGTACCAAGGAAGCACCCGAAAAGAATCCTCCTCCCGTAGATGGGGTACAGGTGCCCATTGGTTTTGGTGCCGGAATTATTAATACCAGAGCACCAATTATTTCGGTATCTGGTGTCCCCAGTACACAAATTGACGGGATACAGCTTTTACGGGCTGAAGCTGCAAAAAAATCAACACCTGTCTGGACTTCAACTTCTTCTGTTACAGCAACGGCTTCATTCTTTACTACAGGAACTTTCACTGCTTACCCTACACAATATTATCCGGGTAGTAAAAACACATATGCACATTTTACAGCGTATTATCCCGGTGTAAATGAAAATTCCGTTGTCACTACCTTGTCCAACGGAGTTGCCACCTTTACCATTACCGGTCAGGAAGATATTATTTCTGCACCATCTGCATCTGCACAGGGAAATCAGAATCCAATCCCTGTTGCACTGACTTTTGCACACAAGCTGGCACAGGTACAGATCTATATAAAAGCTGCCAATGCAGGTGCCATTTCGGCGTGGGGAAATATTACGGCAGTTAAGGCCACTTCACCCACGGTACTTACGCTTAACGTTACCAGTCAAACCCTGGCTCAACATGCTACTACTCCGGTGGTGGCGGACCTGTCTACAGGAAAATCTCCCCAGGCACTGACCACCGAATTTGCTTCTTTCGGGACCATTTTAGTATTCCCGGGAGCCCTAACCATTAAAGTTACTTCTGCTAATGTGCCTGAACAAATCGTAACCATTACCCCATCAATCACTACGGTTTCCGGTCAGTCTCACCGGATAGACCTGACATTCACTGCTACCGCCACCAGCTTCAGTGCCACCCTGACAGACTGGGTTACAGGCACTCCGGGCACAATCACGATTGAATAAATCAAGCAACCTTGCTTTCGGGCTGGCCGGAATGATTCCTAAACATGGGTTTCATTTGATATTTTCCGGAATTTATATGTAAATATGCCGGAAATAAATTAAGTTTGCAGGTTTAATAATATAATGGAGTAGATATGTCAAATAAGGAAATCAAATTTTGTCTCCTGTACAGGGATATGTGGCAGTCATCGGGGAAGTACGTACCCATGGTGCATCAATTGAAACAAATTGCCCCGCTGATCGTAGAAATGGGATGTTTTGACCGGGTAGAAACCAATGGAGGAGCCTTTGAACAGGTAAACCTGCTTTTTGGTGAAAACCCCAATGTGGCTGTCCGCGAATGGACCAAACCGCTTCGCGCAGCCGGAATTCAGAGCCAGATGCTGGAAAGGGGATTGAACGGGATTAGAATGTACCCGGTACCCGCCGATGTGCGCAGGCTTATGTTCAAGGTCAAGAAGGCCCAGGGTGTGGACATCGCTCGTTCCTTCTGTGGTTTGAACGACCCCCGGAACCTGGAACTTTCGGTCAAATATGCCAAGGAAGCCGGGATGATATCCCAGGCCGCCCTGAGTATTACGCATTCACCGGTACATACCTCTGACTATTACCTGTCCGTAGTAGATGAACTGGTAAAATTCGGAACGGACGAAATTGCCCTTAAAGATATGGCCGGAGTGGGCCGTCCCACCATGCTGGGAAAACTCACCCACGGCATCAAAACAAAATATCCTCACATCAAAGTGCAGTACCACGGCCACTCGGGTCCCGGTTTCTCCATGGCCTCGATGCTAGAAGTGGCCAAGGCCGGCGTAGACGTGGTGGACGTGGCCATGGAACCCCTGAGCTGGGGAATGGTGCATCCGGACGTGATCACCGTCCAGGCCATGCTGAAAGAAGCCGGTTTCAAGGTCAAGGACATCAATATGAAAGCCTATATGGAAGCCCGTTCCATGACACAGTCCTTCATTGATGACTTTTTAGGACTGTTCATCGATCCGGGAAACAAGGTGATGACATCGCTTCTGGTAGGTTGCGGATTGCCCGGCGGGATGATGGGATCCATGATGGCCGATTTGAAAGGCTTCCACAATGCCATTAATATGTCATTGCGCGCAGCAGGCAAAAAGGAACTGACACTCGATGACCTGGTCACCATGTTGTTCCAGGAAGTAGCATACGTATGGCCCAAACTGGGATATCCTCCGCTTGTAACTCCTTTCAGCCAGTATGTAAAGAACATCGCCCTGATGAACCTGATGCACATGCTCAAGGGTGAGGAACGCTGGAAGACCATAGACAAGAATGCCTGGGACATGATCCTGGGTTATACCGGGAAACTCCCCGGAGAACTGGCCCCCGAGATCCTCGACCTGGCCAAAGAACAGGAAAAAGAATTCTTCACCGGCAATCCCCAAAGCCAGTACCCCGATGCTCTTGATGAGTATAAAAAGGAAATGAAAGAAAACAACTGGAACTTTGGGCAGGATGATGAAGAACTTTTTGAACTGGCCATGCACGACCGTCAGTACCGTGACTACAAAAGCGGCATAGCCAAAGAGCGCTTCCAAAAAGAGCTCGAAGCTGCACGCGAAAAGGCCAAAGCACCCATCGTTATTGAACGACCTGTCATTGAAATGCCAAAGATTGATGTTGATAAGGTCCTGCAACAATATCCCAAGGCACAACCCGTTCAGGCAGCAGTAAAAGGACAGCTTATCTGGGAAGTTGCAACTGCCGGAGAATCCAAAGAACCTGTTGTAGGAACCAAAGTCAAGGACGGCGATATTCTTTGTTACATTCAGACCTATTATGGAATGGAACCGGTAACGGCTCTTGCTTCCGGAAAATTAATTGTGGTTTCGGCCAAAAACGGTGCAATGGTTGAGAAAAATGAAATTGTTGGGTTCATTGCGTAAGTTTAAACTTGCTTTGCACTGGCAGATCCTCATTGGGATACTGCTGGGGATTTTGTTTGGGATCCTGTTTCCCGGATATATCAATTACACCAAATGGGCTGGAGATCTTTTCCTAAGGGGGCTGAAAATGGTGGTCATACCACTGGTTTTCAGCGCCCTTATAATGGGAGTCTGCAGTGTGGGAAAAGCAGCCGACTTAGGTCGTATAGCTGGCAAGACATTCGTCTGGTACATCTTTACCACGTTACTTGCCTGCGTTCTGGGACTATTACTGGTTAATTTTTTCAAGCCGGGGGAAAACGTCGACCTTCAATTGCAGGAAACGGTGACGGAAATTGCTGCCACGAACAATTCCTTTGTGGACCAGATTGTTGCCATTGTTCCAGACAACATAGTTCAGGCCATGGCCGAAGGCCAGATGCTGTCCGTAATCTTCTTTGCCATATTATTCGGCTTTTTCATAAACGTATCCACAGATAAAACCCAGAAACTCCTGACAGACGTTTTCAACGGGATATACGAAGTAATGATAAGCATCACGTTCCTGGTCATTCGCTTTGCTCCCATAGGTTTGTTTGGTGTGGTTTCCAATATGGTGGGAGCCCAGGCAGGCGATTCCAAAGCCCTGGGAGTGATGTTTGGCAGTCTGGGTATTTATTCTGCTATCATTGCCGGAGGTTGCCTTCTACACGGTTTATTGATCATTCCGGGGTTATTTTCCCTCCTTACCCGCAAGAATCCGTTCACATTCATGAAAATGATGGGAACTGCCCTGCTCACGGGTTTTACAACGGCTTCTTCTGCCGCATCGCTTCCCATATCCCTGCGGGATATACAGGAAAAGGCCGGGGTTTCAAGAAAAATTGCCGGATTTTGCCTGCCTCTGGGTAATACGGTCAACATGAACGGGACTGCCCTCTTTGAGTGCGTGACAGCCATCTTTATTGCCCAGGCTTACGGTATTGATCTGACCATCGTCCAGCAGATTATTGTCATACTGACCAGCCTGATGGCTGCCGTAGGATCTGCAGGCATTCCGCTGGCCGGTCTGGTAATGCTGGCCGTTGTACTCAATGCCGTCGGTCTGCCACTGGAAGGTATAGGGCTGGTTCTGGTAGTGCAACAACCACTGGATATGATCCGTACATCGGTCAATATCTGGGGGGATATGACAGGAGCCGCCATAGTGGCTCACAGCGAAGGAGAAAAATTAAAGTTCTAGGGAACAATGGATGCCACTCTCATATGTCCCTCATGCGGGGCGCAGTACCCAGAAGATGATATTGTCTGGCGATGCCGTTGCGGCAGTTTCCTGGATATTTCATACGATTATACATTTAATCCCTCACAGCTCAAAGGGGTTGAGAACTTTCTGCGTTACAGCAGTGTCCTGCCTTTGCGTGACCCGGATGGTGCGGTAACATTCGGAGAAAAATTTACGCCGCTGCATCCCATGGTCTTCTATGGTGTCCCGGTCAGGGCAAAAATGGATTTTCTTTTGACCACCGGTTCTTTCAAGGACCGCGGAGCCTTTTTGATGATCAATAAATGCCGCGAACTGGGTATACGCAGGATCGTGGAAGATTCGTCAGGAAACTCGGCCTGCTCCGTTGCCGCTTATAGTGCACTGGCCGGAATCGAGGCACATATTTTCATGCCTGCAGGGAATTCCTCGGCAAAGACCGTACAAGTGAGGACTTACGGAGCCACACTTCACAAGGTGCCGGGAAACCGCAGCGATTGTGCCAGGGCGGCCGAAGAAGCGGCCAAAGACAGTT
This sequence comes from Bacteroidales bacterium Bact_09, assembly GCA_001603455.1. Classification (GTDB taxonomy): domain Bacteria; phylum Bacteroidota; class Bacteroidia; order Bacteroidales; family UBA932; genus DMER64. The sequence continues at coordinate 20,303 of LUZA01000080.1, forward strand.
ATTATGCGGCCCATACATGGAATCCGTATTTTTTGCACGGCACCAAAACGATCATATACGAGATCATGGAACAATCCCTGTGGCAAACGCCGGGTTATATTTTTATACCGGTCGGGAGCGGATCACAGTTTCTGGGTGTCTGGCTGGGATTGCAGGAAATGAGAAAAGCAGGTATTATTGGGGAATATCCCCGTTTGATGGCCGTTCAGAGTGAGCATTGCTGCCCGTTGAAGCATTACCTGCAGGGAGAAGAAACGCCGGAGCTTCCCAAGGCACCCATCCTTCCCGAGGGCATTGCCATCCGGCGCCCTGTAAGGCTCACACAGATCATCCAGGCGGTGCAGGAAACTCAAGGCGAGGTAATCACGGTCAGCGACCGTGACATAGTGGAGGCGTTGAAAGCCTCGGCCCGCCAGGGTGTTTTCATCGAACCCACCTCGGCCGCTGCTGTTGCGGCCCTCAAACAATACAGAGGGCGCCTGACACTAAGCGACAAGGTGGTAGTGTCCCTGACGGGCCACGGACTGAAAGCCTCGGCCCGGATGGAAGAAATTCTGGAAAACCGTTAATGGAATCATTTTCATTTATACAGTGGGCACTCGATCACCTCAATTACTGGACGGTGGCGCTTCTGATGACTATAGAAAGTTCGTTCATCCCTTTTCCTTCCGAGATCGTTGTCCCGCCTGCAGCCTATCTGGCTGCTGCCGGTGAAATGAATCTTTATCTGATGGTGCTTTCTGCCACGGCGGGCGCTTTGCTCGGGGCCCTGATCAATTATGGGCTTTCCATTTGGATAGGCCGTGTCATTGTCTATAAATTTGTAAATTCGCGACTGGGGCATGCCCTTTTGCTGAACGAGCAGAAAATGATCAAGGCCGAGAGTTACTTTGTGCGTTACGGGAACGTTTCCACCCTGATCGGACGTCTGGTGCCGGCAGTGCGCCAGCTGATATCTATTCCCGCCGGTCTGGCCAAAATGCCCATAGGCCGGTTTGTGCTTTACACATCGATAGGGGCCGCCATCTGGAATTCCATACTGGCTGTTCTGGGTTATTCCCTGCACAGCGTTGTCCCAAAGGAGCAACTCATGGAGAAGGTGCATGTATATACCTCTCAGATTTCCTGGGCGCTTCTGGGACTGGGTGTTTTGGTATTTGGGTACATTATCTGGAAAATGATACGAAATAAATGATATGGAATTAATGATCATATTGTTGCTAATCCTGTTGAATGGGATCCTGTCAATGACCGAAATGGCCTTTGTCTCGTCCCGAAAATTCAGGCAGGAAGCCGATGACCGTTTCCTTTCGACCATTCAGATAGGGATCACGCTCATTGCCATCCTGACCGGCTTGTTTTCAGGAAAAGCACTTTCTGACAATCTGGCCGCTTACCTGTCCCGCTGGAACCCATTGCAGAATCATGCTTACTGGATAGCGAACGTGCTGATAGTAACAGTAGTGACTTACCTTACACTTGTTGTGGGAGAACTGGTGCCCAAAAGACTGGGTATGATAGCTCCCGACAAGATAGCCAAAGCCATGTTGGGACCCATGAAGCTCTTTCGCCGGATCACCTACCCGTTTGTATGGCTGCTGACCAAAAGCACGCACGGAATCATGATCCTCTTTGGACTTTCGGACCTGAAAGAAGCTAAGGTCACGGAAGACGAAATAAAAGCCCTGATTGAAGAGGGCAGGGAAGATGGAGAGATCCGAGAAGTGGAGCAGGAACTTGTAGAAAGGGTGTTCAACCTGGGCGACCGCACCATAGATTCGGTAATGACTCACCGCAGCGATCTGGTATGGCTGGATATCAATGATCCCATAGAAATGAACATAGACATTGTCCAGAGGAATCTGCACGGGATCTATCCCGTAGCCGACGAGGACCTGGACCAATTGCTGGGGGTGGTGTACATGAAAGACCTTTTCGGGACGATTGACAAAGAAGGGTTCGATCTGCGTTCGGTGATCCACAAACCGCTCTTTATTCCGGAAAATCTGAGTGTATATGCGGCGGTGGAACAAATGAGGCATACCTATAGTAAATATGCTTTGGTTTCGGATGAATTCGGAAGCATACAGGGCATGGTCACCCACTCTGACATTATGGAGGCCATTATTGGTGAATTACCCGAGAACAGGGAAGATCACGACATTGTAGCCAGGGGTGACGGTTCATTTTTGATTGACGGTCAATGCGACTTTTATGCCTTCTTGGAACATTTTGACATGGAAGACCTGGCTACCCGGTACGATTACAACACCCTGAGTGGCCTGATACTGGACAAGCTGGAACACGTTCCCGTTACCGGAGAGACTTTCAAATGGGAAGGATTATCTATAGAGATTGTGGATATGGATATCGCCCGTATAGACAAGGTCCTGGTACAACCGGTCAAAAATATTTTCCCAGATTGATATATACGCCAAACTTGGCTCCTGGATGCAATCCGTATTCTACAAGTACGTCAATGGGGCCCAGCGGACTGTCATAGGAGTACCCTGCAGCCGCCCCCAGCATATACATACCTTTATTCCATTCAATCAGTTCCAGTGTGGACCGGCTGATCCTTGCCGCGTTCCCCTTAACCCATACATAATGGTTGTTCCCTATACGGTATCGCGCTTCGAAACAAGTAGCCAGAAATTTATTATCCACCACTTCGGTGGGTCTGAATCCGTAAAACGGGAGCTGGTGATCCAGATAATGTGCCCCTATGGTTCCGCCCACAAAGTTCTGCATGGGAAAAGAGAATTCCTTCCCGTACAGGAACCTCCCGTACAATGACGGGACCAGCGTTACCCGGTCCGTTACCGGAACCGCTACATAAAGCGATGCCGAAAAGACAGAAAAGGGTATCTGGTTCTTATATCCGGCAAAGTCATCGGTGTACATGGCATACTCTACTTTTAACTGAACCCCGTTGGAAGGATAATTGGCGTTGTCATAGCTGTCGTAACGTACTCCTCCCCGGTAACTAATCAGGTTCTCGTTCAGTTTTTGCCGTTGCAGTCCCGCTGCATTGGCCATGATCAGTCTCTGCGACCGGAAATTCTCATACCGGGCACCCAGATAAAAGTTGAAATTTCTGTAATAAAAATTTGCTACGTCAAAGTTGACACGGTTTTTGTGAAAACGCACGTTGTGGCTGGTGGTGTCACGTCCGGTGTATAATTCCATGTTGCCGTAGCGGTAGGTGTATGACAACCCAAATTCCCCCAGCCAGGCGTCCTGGTAAAACAGGCCAATGTCCAATAAAGGATTGGTGGAAAGCCTTCCGGTGACCTCCAGTATTCCTCCCTTTAGGTCGGGTGGTGCAAAAATGGTGTTGATATATCCCGATGCGATCTCTCTGGTATCAAACCGGATGCCTATGCTGACGGCACTCCGGGCTCGTTCAGTGCACTGGAACGTCAGGTTGTACCGGCCGCCTTCTTCTATTAACGAATAGGTAAGAGAAGAAAAACTTCCCGTGCCTTTCAGCCTGTCCACCGCTTCCCTTAGGGTATATATATCGATAGTCGAGAACTCCTTAAAACGAAGCATGCGCCTCAGGTTTTTCTCGTTCAGCGAATTGATGCCGTTAAAAATGATGTATCCCAGCTCGATGCTGTCTCCTATGGGGATGTCGGTGCCGGCCTGTCTGTTGGGCGGCAGCTGCAGATCCATGGCCGGAGTTATGCCTATGAGTTCCTTAACGGCCAGGATGGCATCCCAGTTCTCCCGGGCTATGCGTTCCCCACGGACCAGCAGCGAATCCACTGCCGTCGTGTTGAAGCTCGCGGTTGTATAGGGGTGGGTATCGGGATGTATGTACAGATCGGTCAGATTTCTGTTCTTTTCGAAATTCTCCCTTCCGATGCGTTCCATCATGTGATTTACAATAAATATCAGGCTGTTGCGATCCTGTTCACTGATGTTACCCCGCATCAGTTCTTCCCGTCTTTCGGTGATCATGCTCACATCTACTCCAATTATTATCTCGGCCCCCATCTCTTTGACCACATTGGCGGGAAAGTTATTGATCACTCCGCCATCTATCAGCACGCGCCCGTCCCGTTCCACGGTGGTAAATGCCCCGGGGATGGACATGCTGGCACGGATGGCCAATGGCAAGCTGCCTTCACGCATAACCACCTCGTCTCCGGTCATCAGATCGTAAGCGATGCAGGCGAAGGGAATGGGCAGTTGGTTGAATGATTCCATGTTATGGTAGCCTTTGGTGAACTCGGTCAGCATATCCATGACCGACCCGCCGCTCAGGAGCCCCGTGGAAATATGAAAACGTTTCCGGTCAAAAGGCAGGGTGATCAGTGCTTTGTCAGAGACTTCTTTTTCTGTGAAAAAGAGTTTGTCTCGTGTGATCTTGTCACTCAAAAGGGCCAGCCAGTTTTGTGTGCGCATGATGCTGTCCATGGCAGCCGGGCTGAACCCGATGGCGTACATCCCGCCCACAATGGCTCCCATGCTGGTGCCAGCAATGTAATCGATTGGAATGCCGGCCTCTTCCAGGACCTTAAGTACGCCGATGTGGGCGACCCCCTTTGCCCCGCCTCCACTCAACACCAAGCCTACTTTTTTCCGTCCCCTGTGCAGCGTCGGCCGGGGCTGCCGCTGCTGTTCTTCCGTGCCTGTTGCCTGGGCCAGTTGCTGCACTTCATCCGGCAGCTTGACCGCCTCAGCTCCGGATTCCCGCTGCTGTTCTTCCGTGCCTGTAACCGCCTCGGCTCCGGATTCCCGTTGCTGTTCTTCCGTGCCTGTAACCGCCTCGGCTCCGGATTCCCGCTGCGGTTCTTCCGTGCCTGTGACCGCCTCGGCTCCGGATTCCCGCTGTACTCCATCCGGATGTTCAGCTGCCCCGGGCATGGATTGCTGTTGCACTCCCTCTAGAAGCTCGGCCCCACCTGTCATATCTCCGCTCAGGCCTTGAGCAGGCTCGGCGTATAAAAAAGAACTGATACAAAAGATTACAAGAAGGGTAAAAAACCTCATGAAATGGCATTTTGTACAAAATTATCATATTTTGGAAAATTTCATACATTTGCAGTCATATGATGTATCAAATTGGTGACGGGATAATTTCTCCACTTGGGGTAACCACAGAAGAGAATTATCAAGCCGTCAGAGCCGGTCTTACAGGAATACAGCAATTCCCTGCAGGATTCAGGGGGCTTTCCCATCCCATCCTGGCATCTTTGATAAGTCCCAGGGACCTGGAGAATCTTGCAGCTCCGTATTGCGGAGCCAGGACTCATATGATGTCACGTTACCGCCAGGCAATGTCCGCTGTTTTTGAATCTGCGGTATCCAACACCATGCCCGACATATACCATAACGAGATATTCACCAGCCGGCGTGTGGCATTGATCTTTTGTACCACAAAAGGCGATGTTGACTCTTTCAGGGAATTGAGCGACCAGACAATAAATCCCAGATTGTATCCATGGCACGTACCACAGCGTATGATGGATGAGCTTAAATTGCCGGGCAAACCTTATGTGGTAATGAATTCAACTTTGTCCGGACTGCAGGCGCAGATAATGGCCAACCGTTTGTTATGCAAAGGCAGTCCTTACGATTTTGCGGTAATCATAGGGGTTGAACTGATCAGTATGTTCACCATATTTATTTTAAGCGAGGTAGGCCTTATTACCGATAAAACCGTTAGACCTTACGATCAGGACGGTACCGGGACCAATCCGGGAGAATCGGCCTCTTGTGCTATTTATGTGAGTGAAGAGAGATACCACAAAGACAGAAAATGCCTGAATATGCCCTCTGTTATTAAATTTAAGAGCGGTGTGGTTATGACCGATCCCTGCAGCAGAAGGGATCCAAACCCGGAAGGGATCGCTTTGCAGCGGGCGATCAAAAAAGTGATGGCCGAAGAAAATGTGAGGAACCTTTCTTTTATCAATGTGCATAGTGTGGGGTTGAAGTCCTACGACAACATGACATCTATTGCTATAGAAAAAGCAGGCCTGCGGAAGATCCCTGTTAATTGTTTTGAAGGAAATTTTGGGCACAGTTCGGGTTCAACCAGTCTGATGAACAGCATACTTGGGGCCAAATCGCTCCAAAAGGGAGAGATTCTGCCCACCCTGGGGTACAAAAACCACGGGGTTGATGGCCGGATATTGATCAACACACAGCTCAGAACCTCTCGTAAGCACAGTTTTTTAAACGTTTCTTCCGGGTTTGGAGGTGTGAACGCTGTTGCCTTATTCACCAAAGAAAAGTAGATCATGCTCATAAAATCATACTGCCGGATAACCAATCATTCCATTATTCTTGACGGAGACCGATTGCCGGACCTTGAAAAACACATAATGGGCCAAAAGGTGAAAGAAGACCTTGATCATGTTTTCTCCAGCATGGATGTGGATTATCCTTCTTTCAGGAACATGGATGATTACAGCAAGCTGGGGTTCATTACTGCAGAATTGCTCATGAAACACAACGGGTTTGATGTTTGCCGGGAAAAACCCGACATAGGTGTCATCATATATTCCCGTTCGGGATGCCTCGGCGCCGATTACAACCTGGTACGCGTGATGGAGGGACTGTCTGTGGACGACCAGGCTTACATGCGTTCTATCCCCAATGCCATCTGCAGCGATATTGCCTGCAGGCACAGGATAGGGGGCGAGGTAGGCGTATATCTGTCCGATGGATTTATTTATGAACAATTATTCAGGACGTGTTTCGGAACCTTCCAGACTGAACCAGGGTTGAATACGTTACTGGCAGGTTATGTGGAATGCTATGGAGGGTATGTTTCGTCGCTTTTATGCCTGCTTACCCGTTCTCCCCAGAACCCGCCTTTGGACTATGATCTGAGGGAAGAACGATTCTGTATTGAAATGTTGCGTATATACTGATCAGTCGTGATAGAAGATTTCCCTGAACATTTAAGACCTTATACAGACAAGGAGATACCCGCTGCCATGCAGCGGATCGCAGCTCATAAATATTTTCCACAGGTAGCAGAAATCATTTTTCCCGGAATCACTCCAGAGCAGGCTATCACTAAAGTATTGTCCGTAAAGACCGTTTGCCAATTCCAAATGGAGTGGATGTATGCTTTCAATCAGCGTGTCATTCAAACCACTCTGGAAAGTTTTACATACCATATCAGCCCCCTGATAAAACCAGGAACAGGATACCTGTACATATCCAATCACCGGGACATCATCCTGGATTCATCTTTATTGCAGATGGTTCTGGTATTCAATAACCTGCCAACCAGCATGATCACCTATGGGGACAATCTGCTGGTCAACCAGCTGGCAGAAGACATCGCGCGGTCAAACAAAATGTTCAAAGTGGTACGTCAGGGTAATAAGAGGGAGTTGTTCAAGAATTCATTATTATTAAGTGAATTCATGCGAAGTTGCGTACGTCATGGGGATTCTTGCTGGATAGCCCAGCGCAACGGCAGGACAAAAGATGGACTGGACAAAACTTCAAAGGCTCTTGTAAAAATGATGGCCATGAGCGGCAACCGTAACGATCCCGTAGAAAATTACGCTGCGTTGAACATCGTCCCTGTTTCCATTTCCTATGAATACGAGCCGTGCGATTACCTGAAAACAAGGGAACTTTTATTAGGTGCCCATGGAAAAATCTATAAAAAAGAGGAAGGCGAAGACCTGAACAGTATGCTAACCGGGATCATTCAATGGAAAGGCAAAGTCCACATCCATTTGGGCGATCCCCTTACACGTGACGACCTGGAACCCTACTGCAATGAAGATTTCAATTCCTTTACAGCCAGTCTTTCTGAGCTCATAGACAAAAGGATCTACAAGGGATACAAATGCTTCCCCTCTAATTATATAGCTTACGACCTTCTGCAAGGCGAGGTTGCCGGCGGTGGTGGCACTGCCAGTGATACGGTCCAAATCATTGCCGGCAGCTCTGCTTTCAGCACTGCCAGCGAGACTCCTCATGGTACTGCTCAAGATACTTCTAGTGGCATTGCCGGCAGCTCTGTTCAAGGTATTACCTGCAGCTCTGTCCATGGCATTGACAGCAGTTCTGCTCGAGGTACTGCTCAAGATACTGCTCGAGGTTTCGCCCACAGTATTACTTTAGGTGAGCATTATTCTGTCCAGGAGAAAGCCGCCTTTTTAAAGCGGTTGAAGAAAATCACAGATCCATCTCTGATATTATCACAAAAATCCATTGAAGGGCTTCCCCGGATCGATTTCAATAAACTAACTGCAGAAGAATATGCAAAAGCCCGCCAAATTTTTCTGAACATTTATGCCAATCCGGTATGCAGTGCCCGGGAATCTCCGAGATTCTGCGCCATTCAGCCAATATCTTAACGCTAACATACTCTAATTTAGCACAATGCTTATTTTAGTATTGACAAGTGGCGCAGAATCTCGGAGATTCCCGGGCGCTCGGAAAGGTGTATGGCAGGCACCCGGGTTTGTTCCACAATTTTTGCCACATTATTTATGTTGACACCTTTGCCGGCCATAATTGTGATCCTTCCGGCGGCTTTATCTACAAGTTGTTTTAAAAGGGAGATACCTTCTTCTGCCGTAGGGGCGTGTCCTGAGGTCAGTAAGGTGTGAAAGCCCAGGTTTATGATTTGTTCAAGTGTCCCCAGGGAATCAGTGCATTCATCAAATGCCCGGTGAAATACTATCCTTAGAGGCCGGTAACCGGTTGCAATCCCTGTGTCCGGCCGGTCGGCATAGTAAGCCGCAGATACCCGATTGGTAGCAGTTTCCAGTACCTCGGAGCTGTTCAGGGTCCCGGGACCGGTGGCAGCACGGATCATTTGCCGGAGGGCAGGCAGGTCAGGATGGCCTTCCTGGGTTAGTGCGCCGATGACAACACCTCGGACCCCGGCCTCGCGGCACAGACGGATGCTTTGGCACATCTGGTCCACCTCGGCCTGTGAATAATAAAAATCTCCGGGGCGGCACCGGATAAGCACGTGGGCGCGGTCCAGAAAGCTTTTGCCCGATAGCTGTAAGGGGTCATCGGAGGTGCTCAAACCGGCGGTGATTTCACGGTCGGAGGGGGGGGCAAACGCGTTTTGACGAGACGGACCGCCTGGAGAGGGCGAGGCTTGGTGTGGAGGACCGCCTGAAGAGGGCGAGGCTTGGTGTGAACCGTCTGGAGAGGGTGTGCCGAGGGATGGGTCGTCGCACAGTCGGGAGAGCCAGGTGGGGGTCAGGCCTCCGCATTCCAGGTTCGAACAAAGCTCGACTCGGTGTGCTCCTGCCTGTAACATCTCCTGTGCGCTTTCAATGCTTGTGCAACATGCTTCAAGTAGGGTCATTTTTAAGGGTCTTCAAGGATTTAAGGAAAAACAAATTTAAAAAAAATGTAGAGTTTTTTGCAGTTAATAAATTTATGGCTACTTTTGCAGCCCCTGATTCGTTAGCTCAGTAGGTAGAGCACAACACTTTTAATGTTGGGGTCCTGGGTTCGAGCCCCAGACGGATCACGGTAAAGCCGGCTATTTGTCGGCTTTTTTGGTTTCCGAGCCCGGCTTGGTGCGCAACAAAACCAGCTCCCGAGCCCGGCTTGGTGCGCAACAAGAAAGCGGGCACGTTTCTATATATCTGGTTTTCAGACGTTTAAATGTCTATGCAAAAAAGAGTTGCGCACCAAGCGCGGTTTGGGAAAGCGGTGAATAACAGATGTAAAATTTATCTATATTTGACGTCGGATCTTTAGAACAGATCTTATGGAATGAGCTATGAAAAAGAGACTTATAAAATTTCGTGAGAAAAGTCTGCGTTTTTTTAAGTACGATTTTGAGACCATCCTGACTTTTGGGATCAAATTAGATCAGCCGTACCTCAGGTTATCTGTGGGTTACTTGTCTTATATCATTTTTGGAGCGCTTTTGCTTACGCTTCCGTTTATGCGGAGAGAACCTGTGGGTTTTTTGGACAACCTATTTACAGCTACATCGGCGGTATCTACCACAGGACTTGTAACGGTGGACATGGCCATGAACTATAATCTAACCGGTCAGATTATTGTCCTATTTCTTATCCAGTTAGGCGGTTTAGGCTATATGACAGTTAGTTCCTTTGTTATGCTTAAGCTGACCAAGCATTTTACGATGATAAAAAAGCGTGTGCTTCAGGCCGAGTTTTCAGTACCGGGAGATTTAGATATAAAAAATCTGGTACCAAATATCGTGGGATTTACTTTTATTTTCGAAGCGGCAGGAGCTCTCCTTTTATATCTTTTTTTTAGGTCGAGCGGAGCGGACAATCCCCTCTGGAGCGCCATATTCCATAGCGTCTCGGCTTTCTGTACGGCCGGATTCAGCATTTATTCAGATAATCTGGTCCAGTTTGACACCAACATAGGAGTCAACCTGGTCATAATGGTTCTGTGTTATGCCGGCGCCATGGGATATATTGTTATGTATGATCTGTGGAAACGAATAAGGATAAGGAAACACAAGATCAGTTTCACAACAAAGGTGATTGCATTCGTGACACTCATCCTGACCGTATTCGGCACAACAGAATTGTTTCTGTTCGAGCCGGGCATCAGGCATTTTTCCTGTTTTGACAGGTTTTTGATTTCACTATTCCAAACGATGTCTGCCCTTACAACGGTTGGCTATAATACGGTGAACGTCGGAGGTTTCCTGCCTATCTCGTTGATGACCATAACGCTTATTATGTACTTTGGCGCGTCGCCTTCGGGTACCGGCGGGGGTCTGAAATCTACAACAACATCTGCCGTTTTTGCATACGTTAAAAGCAAGCTAAGCCAACAGCGTGATACCTATTTGTTTAAACACAGGATCCCGTCCTATAGGGTGGACAGTGCCCTAACCACAGTTTTGCTCTATTCTTTTGTCTTGCTTGTTGGTTCCTATCTTTTGGCTGCCACCGAGCGTGACACCAGTTATATAAAACTGATCTTCGAGGCAGGATCTGCTCTCGGTACGGTGGGCCTTTCCACCGGGATCACTGCGGATTTATCGGCTTGGAGCAAGGTCATATTGATTTTCCTGATGTATATAGGCCGAGTCGGAGTCCTGACGATCGGATACTCTATGCTCCTGAGAATGAGAGCCCGCACCAAACTGATCGGTGGGGCCGAGACTGACCTTGCTATATAGGGGCAGCCCCGGGCGCGCTTTCCGAGTCCGGCTTGGTGCGCAACAAGAAAGCAGGCGCGTTTCCATATATCTGGTTTTCAGATGTCTGAATATCTATGCAAAAAAGAGTTGCGCACCAAGCGCGGTTTGGGAAAGCGTGCAGGCACAAATGGTGTAGCGCACCAGACTCGGCTTGGAGGGGTGGGCTTGGAGGGGTGAAAAGAATTTTATATTTTTGTATAGCTCTAAAAGTTGGGATGGATATGAAGCGTAAGATTTGAAAGTTGGGATGGATATGAAGCGTAAGATTTGAAAGTTGGGATGGATATGAAGCGTAAGATTTGGCATATAAGTGTGCAGGGAAACGGTGGGCAGAGTGTGTTTCTGACAAATGGTGATATTCTTCACGCCATTGATCTTCTGGGAGTTTTAAGTGTTTATTACGGGATTAAAGTTTGGGCTTATGATTTTATGTCCAATCATTATCATTTGATAATTGAGTGCGATAATCCTCAATATTTTATGCAAGCTTTTAGACAAAGTTATACGAGATATTTTAATACTGTTCATAATTCTTTCGGTTCTGTCGGCCGTTATGGATATAGCGCAGGTTTGTTGAATAGTCCCGAAAAGCTTGTGGCGAAGTTGATATATGTCCTTAGAAATTCTGTACGTCACAAGTTACAGTCGCATCCGTATGTAGATCCGTACAATTCAGCTAAATACTATTTCTCTGAAGATCAGCGCATCAAGTGGCCGACGTTGAAACCAGCAGGTCCGAACTCAAAGTTGTCGCATTCTCACAAGATGATCCCTGAACATTTTCTGATCGATAAAAACGGACATATTTTTACACGTAGTTTTCTGCAATACAGAAAGGTGGAGGCTTGCTTCCAATCATATGCCAAGTTTATGAGTATGATAAGCAATCCAACGGATAAGGAGTTGGCAGAAGAAGAGGACAGGCAGCTTGATGACAAAAGAAACTATGTCAAAAATACTTGTGTAAAGATCACCGATCTTCAACTTAGCGAAATGATAATCAACAATATAAAACCAAATACTATTGCTTCATTGTCACATACCGAGATCGTATCCATTGCACGGTATTTCCGAAACAATTATCCTGTTTCGGTACGCCAGTTAAGCCGGGTTTTTGGGATCCCCGAATCCACACTCCGATGGAGGATGCGGTGCAGCTGAGCCGGGCTTGGAGCGCAACAAGAACGCAAATGCAATTCCATGTATTTGGAATTCAGCAGTTTGAATGTTTCAGAAAAAAGAACTTGCGCACCAAGCCGGGCATGGATAGAGTGCGCACCAAGCCGGGCTTGGATAGAAAATTTATATTTTGCAAAAACGTTCACAATTTATATCTTGCAGAAGATTATCTTGTAGAAGATTATGAAACCGGAAGAACAATATTCGCGACAAACTGTAAGCGAAACTGCCGAAGAGTATTTTTTACGGGGTGTTTATTATTACGACAAAGGATTGGACGCGAAAGATGCTAACGAGGACGGGGCCGCTGCATTTTTTACCGAAGCCTTTGAGTGCTTCCTTAAGGCAGCAGATATGGGTAACCTTCACGCCCAGAATCAGGTAGGGATCTGTTATGAGTTCGGATTGGGTGTTAAGCAGGATTGTGAAAAGGCCATCGAATGGTACACCAAAGCAGCTGAAAAAGGTTGTGCCAGGGCTCAAAACAATCTCGGGTGCTGTTTTTCCAGCGGAGACGGCGTAGAACAAGATATGCACGAAGCCTTTGAATGGTGCAGGAAAGCGGCCAAACAGGGGAATGCCAAGGCTCAGTACAACCTCGGCGTATGTTATGAAGAAGGTATAGGTATCGAAAAGGATGCAGATCAGGCTGTTTTCTGGTTCAAGAAGTCGGCCGAGCAGGGATTTGTGCGGCCCAGGAAACAGTCGGGGTTTTATTTTGAGCTGGGCTGTTGCGTTCAGAAAGACCCGCATCAGGCCTTTGAGTGGTTCAGAAAGTCGGCCGAGCAGGGAAATGCGCATGCGCAGAAAAATTTGGGGGACTGCTACCGCAAAGGCCTCGGCGCAGAACAAAATTACCGAAAGGCCTTCCAATGGTACAGCAAAGCCGCATCGCAAGGGCATGTCGAGGCACAGGTCGAGCTGGGGGATCGCTTTTTTTACGGGCAGGGAGTAATGCAGGATCACGATCAGGCGTTTTTTTGGTATAAGAAGGCGGCCGAGAAAGGCGATATGCATGCCGAGAACCGTGTAGCGTATTGTTACAAACACGGTTACGGGGTTGAGCAGGACGAGGATGCTGCCATGAAGTTGTACCTGAAAGCGGCCAAAAAAGGCGATGAAGATTCTCTGCTGGCAGTTGAACTTCAATGTCAGCTGCAAAGGAAAAGGAGTCTCTGAACAAGAGTCACAACCTCTTGCTTGGCCGAGTCGACGATCCTGCGGGAAGTGGTTATGCTGTCGACGATCCTGCGGGAGGTGCCGAGGCGACTATCGTGGAGGTAGTATTTGCCGCGTTTTGCTGGCTACTTTTTGTGCGTTTGCGTTGCCCATTTTTTGCTATCTTTATACCATGAAACTCAATCCCAAATACAAGCTTCAGGATGTTGCCGGGGAGAAGATGGTAGTGGTGCATAATGCCGAGGGGATGGACCTGAGCAAGGTGATTGTTTTGAACAGCACAGCGGAAGTCCTATGGAAAGCGTTGGAGGACAAGGAGTTTACGCCGGAAACAGTGGCTGGTTTGTTGGTGGAGAAATATGAACTGAAGAAGGAGAAAGCCCTGTGTGATGCAAAGTCATGGATTAAATCCCTGTATAAAGCAGGATTGATAGAAATGTGATGGGAACGTACCTGCCACCCGGTTACCAACTTCTAATTTCACTCATCAAATCCGGTATCAGTTCCGAGCGTAAACCCGGAACAGAATCGTCGTTACTTTCTGATGAACAGAGTGCAACGCACAATTATGCGCGCCGCAGTCGCAGACTATTGAGCACAACCGAAACAGAGCTGAAAGCCATGGCGGCACTGGCCCACATCGGATTCAGAAGCAGTCCGTTGACGGGGAACAAGATCCCGGCCGCAATGGGTATTGCAATGACATTATAGATAAATGCCCAGAAGAGGTTTTGTTTGATGATGCGTACGGTTTTCTTTGATAATTGAACGGCTTTGGGCAGCAGCATCAGGTCCGAGGTAGTCAGTGTGACCATTGCTACGTCCATGGCAATATCGGTACCCTTACCCATGGCCATACTCACATCGGCCCGTGCAAGTGCCTGTGAATCATTTATCCCGTCGCCCACCATCGCTACAAATTTCCCTTCTGATTGCAATTGCATGATGTATTCTTCCTTTTCCTGGGGTAGGACACCCGAGATCACGTGCCGAATACCGAGTTCCGAAGCGACCTTTTCGGAAGTCTTTTTGGAATCGCCCGTGAGCATGTGTACCTCGATGTTCATTTTGTGCAAGGTATTCAGCGCCTCCGGAGTAGTGTCTTTTATTGGATCTTTGAGCGCTGCAACAGCCAGGATCTGTGTTTGGTTGCCAAAGAACAGGACGCCTTTACCTTCTGATTGCCAATTGCTTGCCATTGTAATCAATAATTCCGGGGAGCGATAATCGTGCTGTTCATTACCGCCGACTTTGGATTCCCGGAAATGCGAGGTTGGATAGATGTGTGGTTCAATGGAATGCATGGATGAATTGATATTGATGTGGGATTCTCCGAATTGCCGTAAAGGATTGTCCCGATCTGAAATATTTTGCTGGACAAAATTGAAGTTACCTGCACGAAATTTTTGTCCTGCGTGGGAAAACTCTATTCCCCTGCCCAGGATATTCTCAAAATTGTCCAGTCTTACTGGTTGGATATTCTTTTGCTTAAGATACTCTACAATGGCATGGGCAAGGGGGTGCTCAGATTTCATCTCGCCTGCAAGAAAAACGGACAATTCTGTATCGGAGGGATCTTTTGTCCAAATAATTGTATCGACCTCGGGTTTTCCTTTAGTCAATGTACCTGTTTTGTCCAGCACTACACAGTTGATTTTACCCATATTTTCGAGTGCAAACGCGTCCTTAATCAATATATGATTTTGAGCTCCTTTTCCAATCCCGACCATCAAAGCTGTTGGAGTTGCCAGACCCAGAGCGCAAGGACAGGCGATTACCAGAACTGAAACGCCAGCCAGCAGGGCTATTGTGAAAAACGAACCTCCGCCGATAACCATCCAGAGGACAAAAGTGAGAAGCGATATGTTAATCACAACAGGGACAAAAATCGCGCTGATTTTGTCCGCAATTTTTTGCACAGGAGCTTTACTTCCCTGCGCTTCTCTGACCATCCGGACAATATGTGCCAGGACTGTGCCGCTGCCTACCTGGGATGCCTTTATGGTAAGGGATCCGCATTGATTGATGGTACCTGCCAGAACTTTGTCGCTGGGTTGTTTTTCTACAGAGATCGGTTCGCCACTGATCATACTTTCATCAACGTATGAAAGTCCCTCATTCACAATGCCGTCCACCGGAATGCGTTCTCCGGGGCGCACTACGATCAGGTTCCCGATCTGCAGTTGTGCCACCGGCACTTCTTTTTCGGTAAATACTTCAGCGCCATCTGTCTGCAACTGGACAGGGGACAGCGGTACGGTAAGATTTGATGCAGAGGCAGCAGCTGAAACGGAACCAGGGCCAAAGCCGGGTGCAGAGGCAGAACCAGAATCCGCAGCAGCTGAAACGGAACCATGGCTAAAGCTGGGTGCAGAGGCAGAACCAGAACCAGAACCAGAACCGGAACCAGAACCAGAACCCGCAGCAGCAGCCTTGGCGGTGGGGCAGGCAGGAGTTGCAGAAACAGATCCACTACCTGCCTCGGCTTTTATTAGTATGCGGGCGGTTTTGGGCTGGAGGCCCATCAGACCCCGGATGGCCGAACTGGTGCTGTTTTTGGCGCGTTCTTCCAGGAGTTTTCCCAGGAGCACGAATGCCAGGATCATCCCAGCCGCCTCGTAATAAACATGCACATCGATGCCTTTTTCCTGAATAATCCCGGGGAATAGGGTGTTGAACAGGCTGAAGATAAAAGCCACTATAGTGCTGAGGCTGATCAGCGTATCCATATTGGCCGAGCCTTTCCGGAGCAATTTCCAGGCACGGATATAAAAATCACGGCCCGAAAAGAACATGATGGGGAGAACCAGCAGGAGCATGACCCAATGTGCTGGTTTCCAATCCATAAAGATCATCGCCACCAACATCAACGGGATGGCAAACGCCCATGCGACGATCGTTTTTAATTTAAGTAATTTATACTTTTTTTGTTCTTCCTGAGCCTGTCGCTCCTCCACATTTTCCTCCGGAACGATCAGCCTGTATCCGATGGCCTGCACCTCGTTCTGTATCTGGTACGGGCTCAGCTTTTCGGGGTCATATTCTACCAGCAGTGTGTTTGCGGCGAAATTGACCGAGGCTTGCGTGACTCCAGGCAGTGACTGGACCTTTTTTTCGATATTCATGGCGCATCCGGCACAACTCATATCTAAGACCGGAAAGGTGTCTTTTTGCATTTTTGTCCTAATTGAAAATTATTTATAAACGACAATTTTTGTGCCAAATACACGGTGTCAGGAAGGCTGGTATATGTGTGCCCGCGATGTAGCCCTTGCACAGAAGCCGCATAGAAGCCGGACAGGAGAGCCCTGAACAGAAGCCGCATAGAAGCCGAATAGGAGAGCCCTGAACAGAAGCCGGAACAGAAGCCGCATAGAAGCCGAATAGGAGAGCCCTGAACAGAAGAATTCCGCACAAGATAACCTTGAATGAAGGTACTTCATTCAGGTGTTTTGATCGTTCATCGGGAAAATATGACCGTTCACAAAGAGAATGCGGCCGATTATGAAATCCTGTTGCATGGATATATGGAAATTGTTATCTTTGGCGCTGAAAATAGATGAAAAAAACTGCAATCTGTTTAAGAATTCAGTTCTTTTCATACAAAGATTAAAACTATCTAAGTCTTTGTACATCAATTGCTAACCCTAAAAAAGGAGGGTAAAGCAAGCCTCGTTTAGTAATACAACTTCACACATTCACACTGCATTTAAATCGTAAAATCCAAGCAGCGTATTTCTTTTGATTCCTTGATGTTTTTGTGTATTTTTGGGCACGAATTGGATAGGATCCATTGCCTGAAAAAACCTAATGAACAACCCCACAAATTACTGGTACGTTGCCATAACGTATCGTAAAGAACGTGTTATTAAACAGGAATTGGACAAAATAAACATCAAAAATTTTGTCCCTTTTCGGGAAGTAGTCAAAGAAAGGAATGGTAAAAAAGTCAAACTTTCGGAGCTTGTTATTCCCGGATATGTGTTTATTTATACAGATCCAAAAACAAGTATGAACCTCACCCGCAAGCTCGGCTTCAGCATGAGGTACCTGAAAGAGCCCAGATCATACCAGCCTGTCACCATCCCGGAAAAGCAAATGAATGACTTCATGTTCCTGTTGACTTTTCCCGAAGAACAGACAACCCTGGTGCCCTGCAACCTCAAGCGCGGAGACAAGGTCCGTATAGTCAAGGGCGATTTTGCTGGTGTAGAAGGGGAACTCATACGCATGAAAGGCCACAAGAGAGTGGTGGTGCGGCTGGATGGAGTGGCTGCAGTGGCTACCACATACATCCCCGCCTCGTACCTGGAAGTTATACAGCCTGAAAGCTGAAACGAGAAACGCACCCCGGCCGGTCATAATACAATGTATAAGTCATACTTTAACGTACTGCTTGAAAAGATCCGTTCGTTACCGCTACAGACGGCGACAATGGATCAGGTGGCTCACATCTGCTTTGGATACAGGCATCTTTTGATCTTGTCCTACACCTCGCCGGACACGATCAACATGTTCGGCCAGGAAGCAAGACCCGATCTTGTCAGCCTCGCTCTTATGCAGGGAACGGACATCCTTGCCCGTAATCTTGACCGGGAGATGAAACCTGCAGCGCGCGCCCGTAGTATTGTTAACCTGCTGAATGCCATTACTTTTCAGTTTAACCCGGAGCACATGCAGGTCGCACGGAACGCCATCCAGGAGTTCCTCCAGCCTGCGACCCAACCTCTGCCCGATGACACCCCCGATATCTGTAAAATTCTCTGCTACAACTACTATTTTGATTCCGACCAGGATTCCCTTCAAAGGGCCGAGGCGGTCCTTGACCGTTGGGTGGCAGACCAGACAGGGTCGGGAGCCTGGAAAGACCTCAAGCTGGACGATGCCCTGGAACGCTTGGTGACCATGATGATGTATTCCGGTATGGTGGACCAAAAGCCTTACAAAAAAACCATTAAAAAAGCCTTCCGGCATTATGCACGATATCCGCAGATCACAGCCGAAGTCCGCTTTTTGACCATCGCTGCACAAATGGGTTTTTTTGCCAGTTACGCCAACCTGATGCAACAGATCCTCCAAAACGTACTGGAGGGGAAGCTCTCTGCCAGTGCTTGGGAAGATACCGGCAACACGCAAGCCATACCCATAGATCCCGATGACCCGCTCCTGCAGGCCATCCAGTTCCATATACTATACTGGCGCTTTACCTTTTGAACACCGTGGGCGAGTCCTGACAATCCGTCGCATCGCACCCCAACCCACCGTTCCGCACCAAAGGGCATCCCGCGCTCCCTCAACCAAAAATCATTTTAATGGAAAATAATCAAGAAGAAAAAGGATTCGGGAAAATTGAAGGACGTATCCTTAAACATTTTGACTTTTATAGGTTTAACTATCTAAAATACTGGGTAGTAGCGGCTGTTGATATCATCATAGCCACCATAAGTTCCGTGATCATCTACCTGATATACGCTCCCAAGGACGGACCATTTTCGAGACACAATTTCCTGATCATTGCGGTACTGGCCGCAGTTGTCAGTGCCTTTTCATTCTATCTGTTCAAGACTTACAAGAACATCATACGGTATATGACCATGAAAGGGCTCCTGCCCTTGGGTTATGCCATAATCGTAAAATCGGTCTGCCTTACGGTGGTCCTTTACTTGCTGGAACTTCTGCCTTTGGCAACGATTTACCGGTTTCTCCTGCTGGATCTGCTCTTTACCTATGTTGCGCTGATCACTATTCGTCTGGCCATGATCATAGTATACGACCTGGTAAACGAAAAAATTGCCCAGCATACAAAAAGGGTCCTCATTTACGGAAGCGACGAAAAAGCAGTCGCGCTGCTTATCCGCCTGCATAAAAGCACCCGTTACCGCCCGGTAGGCTTTGTGGTGTACGACCACACGACACAATCTTACCGCCTGAACGAGATGCAGATATACCATTTTGAAACACAGGAAGATATCAAAAAACTAGTCCAGAAACTCAACGTGTACGCCATCCTGTTCCCCACCTACAAAGCCGTACAACAGGAAAAGAACCGCTTGATCCCCTTCTGCGAAAAGGAAAAGATCAATATCCTGATGACCCCGCCCATAGACGAATTCGGTGAAAAAGACCACATCCGCCTGAAGATCCGTCCCATCGCCATAGAAGACCTGCTGGGCCGGGAAGAGATCTGTATAAATATGGAAGCTGTGAGCGACCGATTCCGGGATAAGAGTGTATTCGTGTCGGGTGCGGCTGGGTCCATAGGCAGTGAATTTTGCCGCCAGTTGGCCCGGCTGAATGTCGTTAAACAAATGATCCTGATGGATGTAGCCGAAACGCCTATGCACTACCTGCGCTTGGAACTGGAAGAAAAATACCCCAACCTGCCATTCATTCCCGTAGTGGGCGATGTGCGTCACAAATCCACGGTTAACCGCCTGTTTGATAATTACAAACCCCAGATTGTCTTCCATGCTGCTGCTTACAAGCATGTTCCCCTGATGGAGGAAAATCCCTGCGAAGCAGTCCGGGTGAACGTAGAAGGCACGCGTATCATGGCCGATGCGGCCGTGGCCCACGGGGTGGAAAAGTTCATCTTTCTGTCCACCGACAAGGCCGTCAATCCCACCAACGTGATGGGAGCCACCAAGCGCCTTGCCGAGATGTACGTCCAGAGCTTCGGCCTGGCCATCGCCTATGGAAAAGTGGAGGGAAAGACGCAATTCGTGACCACCCGCTTTGGGAACGTGCTGGGATCCAACGGATCGGTCATTCCCCGCTTCCGCCGGCAAATCAAGGAAGGCGGACCGCTGACCCTTACGCACAATGACATAACAAGGTATTTTATGAGCATTCCCGAGGCGTGCCGCCTGATCATGGAGGCGGCCACTATAAGCACCAATAACGAGATCATGGTCTTTGACATGGGCGATCCGGTGTTGATCAGGGAGCTGGCCGTGCGGATGATCCGTCTGGCAGGATATACGCCCGGGGAAGAAATTGATATTAAGGAGGTGGGTTTGCGTCCGGGTGAAAAACTGTATGAAGAGGTGCTGAGTACCGAGGAGAATTCACAAGCTACGGTGCATCCGAAGATAAGGGTGGCGCAGGTGAGGGAGAATAATTACGAGGTGTTGAAGGATGTACTTCCTTTGATTAGCCGGAAGGCATGGGAGATGGATGTGGCTGCTACGGTGCAGTTGCTTAAGAAGTGGGTGCCGGAGTTTAAGAGTCATAATTCTGAGTTTGAGAAATACGATAAGATTGGACAGAGCTTATGAGGTGGGTTAGTCCCAATAATACAGTATAGATCTTAATGTGTTTAGAGCAGTAAACAAAAAATACAGATAAATGTTTTCTTCGGTAAACAAAAAGCTGTATTTTTGAAAAAAATTGTGGAATACTTATTTGAACGATTCAGAAAAAAACTAGCTTATACCCAGACATCTTTTGTAAGGAGTATAATGGACACTATCAACTGGGATGCTCAACTCATTGGAATACGTGGGGCCCGAGGAGTAGGAAAAACCACTCTTTTGCTACAATATATTAAACT
>LUZA01000081.1 GCA_001603455.1 Bacteroidales bacterium Bact_09
GCGTCAGATGTGTATAAGAGACAGGTACATGTTAGGGCTGCTGTCTGTACATTTTTATAGAATTTTATTTTTTGAAGAAATAAATCTAAGTTTTGCATTGTTTTAATCGAATCATCTTCTACCGGATTATAGCGCGAAGTTTCACTGCCATATATACCGTATCGAACCATATACGCGTTGCTTGTATTAAATCCGCGAGGGATGCTTCGGTTGTGAATACTGATAAAAGCGTAATCTGCCAATACCCAAACCAAAACGAATACCAGAAGGAGTTCAATGAAAATCCACGTATTGTATTTACGTTGTGCCCAAAGTTGTTTTAGAATATGTCGTATCATGATTTAATTGTATTTTATGTGAAGTGAATCGGTAATGCTTTTGCGTAGCGAACGATATACCGGAACTAATGCCGACAGGATATTCATCGCCAAACAGGCCAGTAATACCAAAAGAAAGATGCGTACATTGAAAAGCATCGACATGGAGAAACTAACCGAAGTGCCTTCTTGAATAACTTCCGCAAAACTTTTTCCTAAATCCATAATCCATGTTCGTGTGAAAAATATGATAAGGTAGGAAAGGATCAATCCGGCTAATCCTCCTAATCCGGTCAGTAGCAAATTCTCTATCAATACTTGGTTCACTAATTTAGAACGGGAGGCTCCGAATGATTTTCGCACACCCATTTCGCCTAATCGGCTTTCCATTCGGGTACTGTTCATGCCGGACAGATTGATAGCCGGGACTAAAAGTAACAGCAATACAACAAGGATGTTTTGGGGTTTTATTTTCTTCATATCAGGCCCTACGTTCGACCAAAATCTATTTACATCCACTTTTCGGGTATCGGGCTGCCCCAATAAATCGAGTTTCCAATCTTTAGCCTGTGCATTAAATGTTTTTACTCTGTTGTTTATTTCGTTACGAACAGCATCGAAATCGGAAGCGTGGCGGGCTAATATAAAAATCTTGCTAATATCGCCGAGCATACCACCTCTGTCATCCCAAATATAATCGTATCCGTCTATGGAAGTGTAGGGCATCCAAAGTTGAGCATAGGTGTCCGATAACACATACGTCACATCTTTCACTACGCCCACAATTCGATAAGGCTTAAACCCATATTCTATGGTTTGCCCGACCACGTCGGTGGAGTTGAATAGTTTACGGGCTAATGATTCGCAAATGACCGCTACTTTCAATCCCGATGCAAAATCCGCATCAGAGAAAGGTTTCCCCTTCACAAATTTAAATTGGAAAATTTTCCAATAATCGGTATCCACTCCTTTGTTTTTCACTTTCAGCAAGTTTTCACTGGTTGGCAATGAGGCAAAGTCGTCGTTTTCCATCATCACTGATACTCTTTCGGGTGTCTTCAAAGGAATAAATAACTCTTTTGCAGCTTTATAGGATAAACTGCCGGAATTTGTGTATTTAAATCGAACAGTATCTACCGGAGCCATTGCACCCGATTTGGCATAGAGCATCCGACTGCGATTGATTTCAGGCGAAATATCCGCCGTTTTTACATAGTTAATAATCGCCATAACCATGACCATTGAAATGCCCAAGGCTGTTCCAATGATGTAGATGGCACTAAACAGTTTGTTTTGTTTCAGCAACTGCCACGCTTGTTTGAAGTATTGTTTAATCATATTTTTGAGCTTTTAGCTATTGGTCTTTAGCCGTTAGCTTTCTTTGAGTTTATTATATTTGTTCATATAGCTTGCCAATAGCAAATAGCCAAAGGCTAATAGCTATTTAGTTTACCTTCAACTTATTTTTATTTCTATACTGGCTCATATCCGAAACCACCACTTTGTCGCCGGATTGCAAGCCCGAAATTACTTCCACATATTCGTAGTTACTTTCACCCAATTGTACTTTACGTTTTTCGAGTGAATTACCGTTCAATACAAAAAGTTCGTAAGAGCCTTGTCCGGTATAATAAGGTCCGTTGGCAATACGCATCACATCTTCTTTAATGGCATTCATCACGTACACATCGGTCTTTAGTCCGGAGCGGAGGCGTTGATGGTTGTCATCGTCCAATTGAACTGAAAATTGAATAACGCCGTTTTTCGACAGCGGTGTAACGTTGCTCACAGCGCCAATCAGTTCGTCACTGCCGATTCTAACCACAACTTTGTTTCCTGTAGAAATACGGTCACCGTAGCTGTCGGCAATTTCTCCATCGATGCGAAAATGCGATAAATCGGAAAGAATGGCTACTTGTGTTCCTTGCAGTACGCGCGTACCCACTTGATTGTTGATGTAGGTGAGGATAGCTTTTCGGGGAGAACGGATTTGTGCATCGTCCAAAATACGTTTTGTTTCGGCAAGCGACTTACGGAAAATTTCGAGTTCCAATTCCTGCACGCGAAGTTCTGAATCAGCTACTTTTCGGTCGTTTTCAAATTTCTTGCGCGATTGCTCCTGTTCTAACTTCGCTACGTTATATTTGAGTTCCGTCTCGCGTACTTTATCGGTAGTTCCCGCGCCAATGCTGTCGAGATAACGCTCGTTGCGCACCTCTACCTGCATTTTGTCGATTTGCATATCGTTCACTTTCAACTGCATTTCGGTATTGCTGAGCGTGCTGCTGTTTTTGATGCGTTGTTGTTCCAGACGGTATTGCCGCACTTGCAGCTCATCGAGCATTTTGCGATAATCGGTTTCAATGCTTTGCAAATCGAGTTTCACTAACGGCGTACCCACATCTACCAAATCGCCCGCTTTTTTATAAACTTCCACAATGCGGCTCTCGATCGGTGCGATAATGGTTTCCTCAAATGCTGGAACAACCTTACCCGAAGCGCTGACCGATACTTCAATTGTTCCGTTATCTACCGTGGAAAGTTGAATGTTTTTCAGGTTAATGCTCTCACGCAACAACGAAATTACAACCGCTATAACGATAATCGATCCTAAAATTACGGCTCCTAGCTTGATAAGTTTTACGTTTCGTTCTTTACGCAGAACTTCTTTGGGGATTTTTCTGTCCATTATTAATATGCATATTTGTTCTGCCTTTTATTGAACAATAGACGTGCTAAAAACTCAAATAGCTGACAATCAGTGCAGATTCAAAAAGATAGTGTCCGTTTTCGAACAGTTTGTGTTCGGAAACGGACAAATAATTTAGAATTAGGCTATTGAAAAAGAAAGTCTAGAAATAAAAATTGCAATCATTTACAGCATAAAAAAATTCATACCTTTACAACTGCAAGAAATGAAATAAGATGAAATTT
>LUZA01000082.1 GCA_001603455.1 Bacteroidales bacterium Bact_09
GTCAGCGTCGTGCAGGTAAAAGTTACATCTTACGCCAAATCGCATCCAAATTGATTTCCGAAGGTGTAAAGAGCCAAAATATTCTTTACATCAACAAAGAATATATGGAACTGGCGACTTTGCGAACCGCTGTTGAGTTGGAACAGCTTTACAAAACCTATCGAGAAGCTTTAAAACCCAGCGGAAAAGTGTATGTTTTTATTGACGAAATACAGTATATCGATGAGTGGGAACGGTTTGTAAACTCACATTCACAAGATTTTGCAGAGCCGAGCGAACTATTTATCAGCGGTTCAAACTCTAATCTTTTATCCGGTGAATTGGCAACGCTTTTGTCGGGTCGATACGTAGAATTTGAGATTTTCCCGTTTAGTTTTCCCGAATTTTGTGGAATTTCAGGATTGGAAATCAATAGTGGAAATTACAGAAAATTCCTCCAAAGCGGTGCCTTGCCCGAACTTTTCAACTTGCCCAACGATGAAATGAAGCAGAATTACGTGTCGTCCATAAAAGATACGGTGATGTTGCGCGACATTGTGGCACGCTATAATGTCAAGGATGTAAAGTTGTTAGACGATTTGTTTGTTTATTTAGTCAATACTGCATCCAATTTGATTTCGATAACAAACATCATTAACTTTTTTGCATCGAAAAAGCGTAAAACAAACTACGAAACGCTTTCATCTTACGTCAATTATTTGGAAAATTCATTCCTCGTTCATCGTGCCGAACGCTACAACATAAAAGGCAAAGACACCATTTCGGGCAACAGCAAATACTATCTGAACGATTTGGCTTATCGAAATTATCTTTACGCCGGGTACGGATACGGAATTGGCTATTTGTTGGAAAATGCCGTTTATTTGAGTTTGCGACGTGCAGGATTTCAGGTTTATGTGGGAACGATAAAAGATACAGAAGTGGATTTTGTGGCTATTAAAGGCGAACGTCGAGTTTATTTGCAAGTAACGCTTCAATTGACTGAGGAAAAAACCATCGAAAGAGAATACCGTTCGTTGAAACTTATTGAAGATAATTTTGATAAATATGTGGTAAGTATGGATGACTATAAAATCCCTACCAATGAAGGAATTGAACATATTTCGGCTTGGAATTTGGATGTTTTTTTAAGCAAATAACACGCAAAAAGTCAGTATTTATGCAAATCACCGACATTCTTCCCCAATACACCCAACTCAACACGATAATAGCTGAAATTTCAAATAGACAATCTATTGAGTTTACCCAGCAACAATTCGTGGTGGATTTCTATATTCAATTCAATAATATCCAAGCGTTTGAAGTGATGTTGGTTGATTTGACAATACAAGCCGAATTGGAACGTTACAAAACATTGATAGATAGCCTTTCGACAGAAATTCAGAACAATATCCGTCTGATTTCGTCGAATAAGAATACGCTTGAAAATTTAAATATTGAAAAAACTTGCGATAAATTTGCCAATCAATACGAAACTCAAATCAGCAACCAATTGCATATTACGCAACAACATTGGAAAGAGTTGAGCGAAGTAAATAATTTGTTGGATGCCATCGGTTTCCGCCAACATACCGAACAGGAAGAAAAACACCTTTGGGAAAAGCACGAAACATTGACCGAGAAATACAATTCAGAAAAAGCGATACTGAATGATTTGTATGAAAAACAAAAAGTTGCACGAAAAACGGCAGAGAAATATCAAGAAAATTGTTTGCCAAAAATTCTATCGTTGAGCGAAAAGTTCACGGCAGTTGTTGAGAAATATCTACCCCAAAATCAGACAACACCGCAAAGCGGAATTTACTTTGATATGTCAATTGTATCGGCAATCCATAAAGAATGCAACGATCAACAATTCGAAGATATTTCTGAGTTGGACTTGTACGCCGTGCTGAATTTATTGCCGTCGTCCGAGAAACTGACTATCAAAAAAGGCAAAAAAATCGGTTTATCTGGCTATCAGCGAGATAGAAAAGAAGTGGACGATGCCTATTCAAAACTGGGCAATCGTTTTGAATCAGTTTATTAGTATATTTGACGGCAGGGTACTGTTGTAATTATGAAGACTCAATTATCATTTACACAAACCTGTAAATTTTCGGCCCGACGATTTTTGTAACAACCATTTAAATAGGTTTTTAGGAACTTCTTTTAACCAACGCATCAAACAGCCGCCCCATTTGTTTTTGGAAAAACGTCAATTTGACCGGATAGTAAAAATCGGACTGAAACCAGCCTCTTCTGTGGAAATACCGAAAATCTTCATACCTTTCGTCCAATTTGAGTTTAATTTTCGTACGCGCCATCCGGAAGAAAAATAAATCCATTAACGTGGGCTTGGTTAATTGATTTTTTATTAATCTTTTATAGAACTTTTGGCTCAGCGCTTCGATTTTTTGTTGGTTTTTAGCCGCCATTTTCGGATCCACAGGTTCCAGATTGGTCAGGCAAATACCCTTTATGCTGTTAAATCCCAGGGCGTTTCCGACAAAAGCCAGGTATTTCACAATTTTACCGCCACCATACACTCCTTGGGCTACAATCCCGGTAAAAGTTTTCCCAAAAAATTCGGGACGGTGGAAAATGAAAGCAATGCGGTCGAGAAATATTTTCATAATGGCCGAGACATGAAACGAATAGTTGGGTGTGGCAAACAGCACTCCGTCGGAATTTCTGATTTTGCTTAACAGCACATCCCTGTCGTCTTTCAACGGACAAAACTTCTCGCCTTTTTCAAAGCATAACTTACATCCGCGACAGGTCCCGATTGCGTAGTCGCTGAGTTTTACGATTTCACATTCAATATCGCCGTGCAGTTTCAGTTTCTGCAAAAATAGCTCGGAGCTGTTGTAAGTGTGGCTGTTGCGGGCGCTTGCCACGAAGGCGGTTACTTTCATTTTCGGTAATTATTTCAGGTTGGATAAATAGTCGTAAAACCGTTCCTTTTTAAGCTTTTCGGCATATTCGGCCAAACTCATGGTGCAATTGCCCAAATCGTTATACGTATCATATTGTTCAGCCAAGAATGTTTCGCTTGTTTTTTCGGAATATTCAGCCAATAATTTTATGGGCTTCATTTCTTTTTTAAAAAAGGACATCATGCCGAGTATCCATGTAGGGACTATTTTTATTTGCACGCTGTCATCATAAACCGCGAAAAAATCTTTCGCTGCCTGCACGTGGCAGATGCCTGTTTTTCCCTGTATGGGATATTCGTTGAAAAGCGCTTTTTCATTGCTCAAAGCATTGTAAACCTTTGTTGCATAGTCGAAAACATTCGTGAAAAATATGGGGGTTTTCGTATTTCCGATAACAGCATAGGTTTTGTTGCGCTGGAAAATAACAAACGAATCGGCAAACCAACTACAATGCAGTATGGTGTAGGGAATGCCTGATTTTTTGAGCAGTTCGTGACCCTGCCTGCGGATTACATTGGTTACCAAAGGGGCAATATCCGGCGTTTGGGCATGTTGAAAAGCTCCTAAGCCGGAAATGGAAAGGATTTGTTTGATTTTTTTCGGGTTTACCGCCTTCAGGATATTCGCTATTCCTTCCCGTTCTTCAATGAACGGCGCCTGAATATCGGTGGCAGTAGTGGAAAGGTTCAGGTAGAGATATTCTGTATCCTGTAAAGCTTTTTGCAAGCTCGACAGGTTTTGTAGATCGCCATACACAATGCGAATGGATGCATCATCGCCGAAAATTTGTTTCGCCTTTTCAATATTTCGTGCTATCGCGGTTACCTGACACCCTAAGCGGGAAAGATACTTGGTAACGGGTGCGCCCAAATTTCCGGTGGCGCCAAGAATGGTTAGTTGTTTAATTTCAGCCTTCATTTCAATTACTTTTAGTAAAAATTATACTGCAAAAGTAAAGCGGCTGATTGGAAGCATTGTTTGACAAAAGTCAAATAATGAATACGGGTATTATATTTTTCTTCGTATCCGGCTTAATGTGGCAATGTCTATACCAAGATAAGACGCAATGTGTTTTAAAGCTACGTTTTTGATGATTTCGGGATTTTGGGTGCAAAAATCCTGATAGCGTTCTGTTGCCGACATTGTTTGTAACTGAGTAGCGCGATTAAGCATATCCTTGTTCATCTCATCGCCCAAATCTTTGCAGATTCTATTCCAAGCGGGAATGAGTTCGTATAGTTGTTTTTGACGTTCGTAGCTTACGGTACTGAGTTCCGAATCCACCACTGCAACAATATTTTCTTTTGAAGGCACTTGATTATTTAAACTCTCTATGGAAATAATAAGCGAGCCCGGCACATAAAACTGGGTTGTAATATCATCCGTGTTATCATTGTAGAAAAAAGAGCGGAAAATTCCTTTTTTCACAAACCCGATTTTACCGGCAATTTTGCCTTCTTGTAAAAAATACTCGCCCGCTTTGTAATGTTCTTCCACATAACTTTCAAGTGTCATTCTCACTTCTTCTTCCGATAAGCCGTAGTATTCTGGGATATTCTGTTTTACCTGCATAATACTGTTAGTCAAATAATTGACAAACTTAATATAATTGCTTGAATTACCGGATAGATTTAACTAAAAAAGTTGTGGATTGAACTTTAACTACTTCTTAAATATTGGGTGGCGGAGAGAGAGGGATTCGAACCCCCGGACCCTTGCGGGTCAACGGTTTTCAAGACCGCCGCAATCGACCACTCTGCCATCTCTCCCTATCTGTACTGTAGCATCTTTTCAGATCTAAGGGGTTGCAAAAGTAAGGAAAATTTGGGATATGGCACGTGTCAAAGGATACTTTTTTCTTTTTTCAGCCATTCTACAGTATCGGCAAGGGTATCTTTAAATGGTCTGGTGGCATAACCCAGCTCCAGACGGGCCTTGTCAGAGGAGAATATGGAGTTGGTGGCAAGTGTATAAAGTGAATACGATGAAAAGAGCGGTAGTTGTTTTTTTATCTTGTAATATAGAGAGCAGACAGGCAGGGCTGCTTTGGCCAGCCACATGGGAGCCATGATTCTGGGCAGTTTTTTACCTGTAACATTCTGAAAAGTCCGGAAGAATTCTTTTATGGATATATAACGATTGGCCAGAATATAGCATTCTCCCCTGCCCCCTTTCCGGCAGGAAGATATGGTACCTGAAGCTACATCGCGAACATCTACAAAGTCATAACCTCCATCCACCCCCATGGGTAATAAACCACGCCAACAGTCTATCACCAGTTGGGTGGTATAATTGTATGTATGGGAATGGGGGCCGCATATTCCTGAAGGATGGACAATGGTGGCATCCAATCCTTTTTTAGCTGCATCCAGAACGTATTGCGTTGCTTCGGCTTTGGTTTTGCTGTACATCCCATAAACAAGATTTTTGTCAAAATGATCAACCTCCTGGATTACCTGCCCCATGGGTACTTCTGGAATAGCATGGACCGAGCTAACGTAAACCAATTTGGTCGCATTGAATTTAATGGCTGCATCGATCATATTACGTGTGCCCTTAACATTGACATCATATACAATCTGCTGATATTTAAGGGATGTGGTCACTATGCCGGCAGCATGGATCACAAATATATCAGTGTCCGGACTTATATGGAAAAAGGCTTCCAAAGATAATGGATCCAACACATTTCCATAACAGATTTCCACCTGCGAAGGCAGACGTGACGCCAACACATCACCCGGCAGAACAAGGGCACGAACTTTTTTGCCATCTGAGACTAACTGGGATACTATGGTAAAACCCAAATGTCCGGCTGCTCCGGTCACTAAATATATTTCTTTCTTTTGCATGCTGCAAATATGTTGCATTTTCTACCATAATTATAGGACAAAAAGGCACTTTATATTGTAATTATGTCGCTTTTTGCGTAATTTCGATTATTGTTTATATTAATATGATTCGGACTCTGGAACATTTTTCCGAAAAAGAGCTTGTTGAACTTACGGCTAAGTTTAAAGGCATTCTATTTGAAAAACAGCTTTTCATCACTGAAGAATTGGAATTGCAGAAGGGGTATTTTCAATATCCTTCCCGTCTGGATGTTTACTTCCTGATCATTTGTATAAAAGGGGATTTTGAGATATCGTTCAATCTGCGTGATTTTAAAGTAAAAAAAGGCATGGCCCTGGTCTATACGCCGGAATGCATCGTACAGATCCATCAAACCCGCAAGGCCGTAATTAGGGCTGTCGCCATAACCGAATCATTTCTGCAGGGGATACATCTTGACCCTAAAAAGATCTTTTCTCCGCTGGTTAACATTCATGAAACACCTTGCTGGCAATTGACAGATCATGAACTGGAGATCATAAACAATTACTTACGGCTTATTCGTTCAGTATATACACTTCCCGAAGAAGTATATAAACGGGAGATGATCAGGGGCTTGATCTCTTCGGTGGTTTTTCTTTTCATTAATGTCTGGCAGCGTGAGTCAACGGCTGTAAAAGAGGTCGAAGGACTGCCGGGCAGGACGGCCCGTCATTTTGCACAGTTCATGGGATTACTCCAGAAATACCATTGCACGGAACATCAGGTTGGATTTTATGCTGACCAGATGTGCATGACTCCCAAATACCTCTCTTCACTGATAAAGGACCATAGCAGAAAGTCGGCAGCGCAGTGGATAGATGAATATCTGGTACTGGAGGCTAAAAGTTTGCTAAAATATTCTGACAAAAGCATAAAAGAGATCGCAGATACACTTCGTTTTTCTGACCCTTCTTTTTTCTGTAAATACTTCAAAAAACAAACGGGTATGACACCGACTGAATATAAAAAAATGTAAACAGACCTGTTGTGTATTTATATGATCTGTTCCAGGATTTCCAAAATCGTATCCCACTCTTTTTTTAGGCTGACGATCAAGTCTTCCATCCTGTCCAAAAAGCCATCCTTTGCCTGTTGTTCCATCTGAGCGGCAATTTTAGCCAATTCCCTATATCTTGCAGTCAGTGCACCCCCTTTAATATAATGGGCCAAGGCGGCTATCTGCCTGGACTCGCCAATGGTTATTGCCTTATCCAAATGCTTGATCTTCTCTGTCATATCGGCTTTGGATACTGATATCATTCTGGCGACCAGTTCTGCATCTCCTCCTAAAGCTTCTAAAAATTCGTCATATTGGAAATGGGTTAGCTGCTCATCAAATCTCCCTAGATATTTATTCAGACAGGCTTCCAGTTTATCCCTTTCAACAGGCTTAGGAAGAAATTCATCCATACCGCTATCTATGGCTCTGTCCTTTTCTTCTTTAAGAGCCCCTGCCGTCAGAGCTATGATAGGAATCCGTGTATTCTTTATCTGTTGGGTTTCCCATTTCCTAATCCTTCTGGTGGCTTCCAATCCGTCCATACCCGGCATCTGGACATCCATCAGAATAAGATCAATATGTTCATTCTTGACCAGTTGAAGTACCTGATGACCATCAATTGCTTCGCGCACTTCTGCAAAAGGCAGCATATCTTTAATAAAAGACCTGACCAGAATCATGTTCATGGGAATATCCTCTGCTATCAATATCACTGGATTATTTCCGGAAGATTCCTGTGGCTCGTCCTGCTCAGAAGACGCCTTTACAATTCTTTTATCCACAGGAATTCTCTTTCCGAAAATGGACATGATCATATCATATAACATATCGGCGCTCACCGGTTTTACCATATGGTAACGCACACCTAGTTCTTTAAATTTTTCTCTTAAATACTCATTATCGGAAGAACTGTGTAACAGTATCAAAGGCATGATGTCAGGTAAAACCTTCATTTTTCCCCTAATCATCTGAATTACTGCAAAACCGTCCACATAGGGCATGTGGTAATCAACCAGTAACAGATCAAACGTTTTTTCTTCCAATAGTTTTAACGCACAAAGACCACTATCACATTCATTGCATTCAACGCCCCAATACCTGAAATTTTCCATGAGTATCTTGCGGTTAGAGGCATTGTCATCTACTATGAGCACGTTTCTGATTGGCAGGGGCATTTTGTATTCTTTTTCTATATCTGCCACATAGCGGCATTCCGTTTCTATATTAAATGAAAATATACTACCCTGTCCCAGCTTGCTTCTGAGTTTTATACCGGAACCCATTTTTTTTGCCAGTAGATTGGAAATCGTTAATCCCAGACCAGTACCGCCATATTTGCGGGTAGTAGAACTGTCTGCCTGGGTAAACGCTTTGAACAATTTGCTTTGTTGCGTTTTGGTTGTACCTATTCCTGTATCTCTTACATAGAACACGTACAGTCCGCGCCCTTTCTGGAGTTGTGTAAATTCAAGCCTGAGTTCCACCTCTCCGTTTTCCGTAAATTTGACCGCATTGCTCAACAAATTGGTTAGGATCTGTTTGAGCCTCACCGGATCGACCACGGCCATGCGGGGAATATCAGGAGGGATGTTGAGCAACAGTTCCAGTTTTTTAGCCGCAGCATGGTATTTGATGATATCAACTGTTTCCCTGAGCAACCGGATGATATCGGTCTCGAGAGGTTCCAATTCGAGCTTTCCGGCCTCAATTTTAGAGAAATCCAGGATGTCATTAATTATATCCAGCAGTGCCTTTCCAGCGGTATTGGCATTCTGGGCGTATTCTTTTTGTGCTTCGTTGAGCCGGGTTTTAAGAAGCAGGTCTGTAAAGCCTATCACGCCATTCAGGGGAGTGCGTATTTCGTGACTCATATTTGCCAGAAACTCTGATTTAGCCTTGCTTGCTTTCTCTGCATTTTCTTTTGCCTGACGCAGCATCTCTCTTGTATCGACCTGTATTTGAACGTTGACCAGTAATTCGGAAAAAACAGTCAGAATGTGTTTTTCTCTTTCTGAGTACTGGTGATGTGATTTTACGAAATCAAAGCCAACTAATCCTGTTAATTCCCCGCCCTTCCACATAGGAACTGCAAGCAAACTTTTGACCTGCTGCATGTTCAGTATTTTTTTCAAACGATCACTTTCAGGCAATATGGCTACATCGTAAATAAATACATCTTCATTCTTGCGATGTGTCTCTAACCAGGAATTTATTATATCAATAGGAACACATTGCAAATTGCCAATTTCCGGCGAGATCCCTTGTGCACACCATTCGTGGGTATTGGAAAAGGTTTTATTCTGAAAATCGAAAATCAAAACGTAAGATCTGTCAGCTTCTACAAATTCGCCCATAGTATGGAGAGCTTCAATAACCTGATCATTAGCATTTTCCGCAGGTATATTGATGAAAGATTTAGCCATATCCACCAGCAGACGCAATGTGTTCTGCTGTGCATATTGTTCTGTAATATCCAGCATAACAGTAAGGAAGTACCGGGTCCCCTGGCTTTCCATAATTTCGGCTGTCAGAAGACCTTGTCTTAATGAATTGTCCCGTGCCCTGATTGTAAGTTCCCTGTTTTTTATTATACCCTTGTTGGTCAACTCATTGATAAACGATTCCGGAACACTTTCATCAGAAAAAAGGTTCAATCCCAAAATAGTTTGGCCTATTACTTCTTCCCGTGCATAACCTAATGTATTTAAAAAAGATTCGTTAACATCAAGGAACCTGCCATCCGGATAAGTATAAAGTGCCATAAGGGCCGGGCTGTTGCGGAACAGACGTTCAAAGCGCTGCAAGGCTTCCTGTTCTACGGTAAGGTCCCTGATCACTCCAAAAATACAATCTACACCGTTCCACCTGCCCAGAGAAAGCCGTGTTTCCACCGGGATCACTGTCCCGTCCTTCTTCAGGATCGGAATACCTGCCGAATCTTTTTTCTTTTCCAACACAAGCGGTAATAAACCCTTCACGTCCTCCCTAAGATCAGCCGGGTGTATATCCAGAAGTTCCATCTCCCTGAGTTCATCAACCGAATAACCTGTTACGGCAGTAAAAGCATTGTTGGCTTGTATAATTTTCCCTTCTTTGGAAACTATCAGAACCATGTGCTGAAGAGAATAAAAAAAAGTGCGGAAATTGGATTCACTTGATTTCAGCGTTTCTTCCATCACTATTCTGGAAGTAATATCCCTGGCAGCTGCATAGATCAGTTCGCCCCTGGGTTTTGATCTCCATTCAATATACCTGTAACTGCCATCCTTACAACGATAGCGATTCACAAAGTTTAACACTTCGCTATCGTTTCTAAGATCGGATATGGCATATACCGTCGATTGAATATCATCGGGATGGATGAAATAAAAAAATTTATGTTTTATCAACTCCTCTGTAGAATATCCCAGAACTGTTTCCCACTGTTTGTTGACTTTCAATAAATCCCCCTCAAGTGTGGCAATACATAACAAATCAAGATTAATCGAAAAAAAACCTTCCAATTCTTCTGCCTGTTTTTTTTCTTGGGTTATATCAGTGAAAAAGGTAGTAAAAAAACCTTTTTCATGCGAAAACGCCTGTACCTTGTACCATTTTTTCAGCGGTTCGGAATACTGATCAAAAACCTTTATTTCCCCGTCAAGCGCCACCTGTCCATATAAAGATATCCAGTCAAATCCGGAATTGTTAAAACCGGGTATGGCTTCGGTAACGGTT
This sequence comes from Bacteroidales bacterium Bact_09, assembly GCA_001603455.1. GTDB lineage: Bacteria > Bacteroidota > Bacteroidia > Bacteroidales > UBA932 > DMER64. The sequence goes on from LUZA01000082.1 coordinate 10,510, forward strand.
TTTCCAACAATGTCTTTTGCTTTTAGCCCGATCATTTTTTCAAATGCGGGATTTACTTCCAGGAAGCGGTAATTCACAGGAATTCCCTCCTGGTCGAATATGATCTGATGGTGGGCAAAGGCAAATGGAGAGATCCGCAATAAGTTTTTTGATATACAGGATTTCATAATGAATGCTAATTACTATATAAAGATAAAAAATAGTTGCCATAGATCTTTTGTTTCTGAGGAAAAGCCCCGATATTTTTTCAATGATGTCATGCTCCGCCTCGCTGTTGGTAAAATACACCAGAATCCTTTGCCTGTCTAGATGGTTTTCCGGCACGATCAAAAACAGTGCCTTAAATAATCCGTTATCTCCCCGATGAAAAGCCACTTCACCCAGTTCTGGATGTCTCTCGATCCCCAAGCCGAGACCCCAGAATATATGTGCCAGGATTTTTGCCAATGCATAAAGCGGTGTAATTATTGAAGTCTTTGAAGCTCCTAATGATAGTAAGAACAAGGGCATTACACTGTAAACCATCTTTGCTGATGTATCCGTAAAAAAATGGGTTAATCCTGCAAAAAATGGATTTTTCTTAACTCCAAGAAAAATTTCCGACGTTCATTGACAACCAGCTATTCATAATATTTTAAGGGCGATAGCCGCACAGGCAAGTGCCAGGTAAACAGCATCGGCATAACTCTTGTATTCGGTACCGGGGCCCGCATACTGCAGGTAATATTTCCCCTGGTGCATGGTTACCCACGGACCTTCAATCCAGGAAACGGGCAATAAGTTGTCTCCAAAGTTGTTCTCATTTGATCGATCGTTATTTAATTACAAAGTTATTCGGGTAAAAACCAGTTCTGAATAATCGTTTCTTTCATACAGGATCCCAACCTCTCCGGTAGCTAGCAAGGTCATGGTAGAATAAGCCGAGTTGCCGGCATGAATGACCGTCCCTGCCCTCCAAGTCTTTCCGTTGTCAATGCTCATCCTGATTGTCAGGTTTTTTCGTTCTTTTTTGTGGTCCGGGTTAGAGAACAGCAATGTATCCCCTTTTCTGAGCAGGGAAGCATTGCACCCGGGATCGGCGAGGGTCGTATCGGGTTTTGACATCCAGGTTTTTCCCTCATCGGCAGATATGTGTACGTATCTGCAACCAGATCCGTTGACCCGGCTATTGACCATCCACGTTCCGTCATCCAGCTCTATTACTTTGGACTCATCACCAACAGGCAACGGTTGGTCGATCAGGTACCAGCTCCCGCCATGGTCATCACTGGCAAACAAATACACACCCCTGTTAAGGTTCACCAGCGTATGGATCAGTTTGCCGCTTTTGGTCCGTGCTCCCTCACCAGAGGTAATGAATTTAAAGTCATGTTCCCATTCCCTTGGTGTAATCAGGGACGTGATATCCTGGGGCGGACTCCATGTTTTGCCATTGTCCTTACTCCTGATAACCTTAAAATAATACACATCCCTTTCCCTGTCAAGATCCATATAATTGTAAAAAAGGAATATTTCTCCGGTAACATGGTCGGTAATCAGAGACGGATCAGAAGCAGAGCAGCCCAAAGGGTAATCCACTACCGTTCTGATATCAGACCAGGTATCTCCGTTATCTGTACTGGTACGGATAACTATATTGATATCCCTGTTACCTCTCAGATCATCGCACGACGCTACCCGCTGATCAGCTGCTACTACAAGATCTCCATTGGATGCCGTAACCATAGCCGGTATCCTGTAACAGGACACTCCGGGATCTGTCTTTGAGCTAAACAGAACCTGACCGCCCGGCTGTGCGTGAACCGTTGAAGCCAGAACGGAAGCGATTATGAAAAATCGAATGCGTCGCACTTTTTATTCACCTCTTTCATTATCAATAATTTATAAAATTCGACCCCGGGGGGTATGAAATTCGTATTTCACTGAATATCTGGCAAATGAATCAAGCGTGTGACGTACAGCCACTTTGTGATCTACCATAGGTGCAGGATAACCGGGGGAGCCCAGTTCCGGGATCCATTTGCGGACATAAAGCTTCTGCGGGTCATATTTTCGGAGCTGTTCGGTGGGGTTGAATATTCTGAAATAAGGAGCTGCATCACATCCCGTTCCGGAGCGCTGCTTTATGGAATCTGAGAGTCGGAAGGGCGTATCATGGATGAAAGTAATCCGGGGATCTTCGGCGTCCAGCTCGGCCAGTATGTTTTCATCAAAAACGAAGATGGGCAGTACCGGGAACGGTCCGCACAAGGCTTCCTGCAGACCGCGGTTGTCCTCAAGGCGCAGGTCCCTTCTGAACCAGAAGACCGAAATCTTTTGCATATTCAAATATAAGCATCAATTCCGGATTGTACCTCCTAAAACCGGACTTTCTGTGTCCAGTCCGGTTTTAAAGTTTCCAAAGAAATCGTTCTCCCGGTTGTTGCAAAACAGGAATTTGCCCAGGTGGTCCGATATGATGGGGTACAGGTCATCGTCCCTTTCGTGATAGGATATGTCTAAACACCCGGCAATATATCGAACTCGTTTCGCTATTGTTCCTGTAAGTATAAAAATAGAGATCACTCCGGGCTGCCCGGTATCTTACCCGGGCCATGGTTTTTGTCTCGATTTTTTATTATCTTTACAAAATCAAACATATCGTGCAGGTTCTGCTCTACTGTTCCTCCCTCACTTTTTGTTAACCAGTAAAAAATAACACTGACAACTACAGTATTGAGCTGTTAGACTTTGGCCCTGTAACCGGTTAGATTTATTGGCTTTAAACTATATAAATGGCAAAATCAGATTCATACAACAAAAGACAAGTAGAAAAAAGAAAAAGAGCAAAGAGAAAAGAAAAAATGAAAAAGAGGGTGGAACGAAAAAACAATCCAAAAAGCTCCTTTGATGAAATGATTGCGTACGTAGATGAAAATGGAGTAATTGTAAGCTCACCCCCTGAAAGCAAAAAAGTTGAAGATACCAGGGTTGATCAGCCCGGACAAAACCTCAACCCGAAAACCAATAATGCATTATAACCGACGGTCAGTATTGTATTTTTCCAGGGTATTTTTCAGGATTTTTTGGATTTCGCCTGCCAGCCAGGCAGGTTCCAGGACCTTAACCGTATCTCCATGACGGAGAATTTCTTGTGTGAGTTCATAGTTGGGAATCACATGAAGCTTTATCCTGCATTCGTGCCGATTGTCAACAAGAACCTGCTGGGATTTGTGCAACGGAAGTGTTTTAATGTATTTACCCTGTGTGGGGGTAAAGGACAGGATGACATCCTGCACAGTATTCTGGGAGAATATCAGGCCAATTGTTTGGTCAAACAGGCGGGCAGGGTCAAGATTTTTGTCTGTCCGGAACGTTTCTGTCCTTATTTCCAGGTTTAGGATTCTTTCTATACCGAAGATCCTTAAATTTTTTGTCCCGGCAACAATTCCTACCACATACCATCTGTTCTTATACTCCCTTAGCAGGTACGGTTTTAAAGTATAATCCGTAGTCTTTTCCGTATGGAAATTATAGTGTTTGAAGGACACCTTGCGCTTTTCTTTGATGGCGCGCAACAGTGGCTTAAGGTTCTCAATACCTTTTAATCCGCCTCCTGTATCAAAAGATATGTGTTTGAGGGTATCTTTGCTTTCCATCAGGCTTTCGGTAAGCAATTCAGCCGTATTGACGATCTCCAGGAAGTGAAAAAAAGATTCTACATTCAGGCTGTTTTCATAGTCAATGCAATATCCCTTGTGGGTCCTGTCGTATTTGATCTCAATGCAAAAATCATAACGGATCTGCTCAATGTCACGCTGGATAGTCCTGTCTCCCACCTGGAATCCGTGTTCATACAAATAATCCTTGATTTCTCGGAAAGCGGGGTACTGCTCCCTCCTGATCTTTTCAATGATCAGTGAGTATCTTCTGATTTCTCCGTGTTTAGACATGATGGCAGATTATTTTGAAAATTTATCTTTGAATGTATCGATGGCGTTTTCCAAATCTTTTGGGTTTTCCAGAAAAGGAAAGTGCATCACATCGCTGCTCCAAAGGATCATGTGGGGAAATCCAATGCCTTTGTAGTGTTCAGGACCTATGGGCCAGTCTTTTTTACCATAGAAAAACAATACCGGAATCCCGACCTTTGTGGTAATATCCCTATAGTCTTTCCAGTAATCCTCAATAAAAAGTGCCCTGTTCCCAAAATCGCTGTTCCAGGCAGGAAAATCGTTATATGTATCGTTGATCCGTTGCTCATCTTCCGGGGAAACATATGTCATTTTCCACCTTATACCCTGCTCATCCAGGGCGCGGAATGCTTCCATCAGTCTGCTCATTAACGAATCAGGAGTAAGCGCTTGCAAAGGCATGCAGGACGTACCGGTAAATTCCGCGGCTTTTTGAAGCCAGCTTTTGCCAAAGCTGTCTTTCATGCTCACAGTACAATTGATCATAATCATGCCTGCAACCACATCGGGGTGTTGTTCCCAATAACCCATTTGTAAAATACCGCCGAACGAATGCCCTAATGTCAGCCATTGACTAAGCCCTAAAGCCTGTCGAATCTCTTCAAAATCACATACCATTCTGTCCATGGAATAATTCCCGTCACGGGGACTGGTAGACCGACCCACTCCTCTCTGGTCCAGGTAAATCATCTGAAAATTTTGTTCCAAATAGTTCCCAAAGAACTTTTCCAGCCAGTAACTGCCCGACCCGGGGCCACCGTGCAAATACAGACAAGGCGTTCCACTCCCTTTGACATTGACATACAAACTTACACTGTCAGAGGTTAATATGGTCCTTTCCTGCGCGTTCAGCGCTATTCCGGTCAATAGCAGTATCCCGGCCAATACAATTCTTTCCATACGTAAATTTTAGTAGGTGGAACGTGTTTCCTTATATCCTGGGTTTCTGGATTATGCGGATGATCAGAGAAACCAGGTAGATCAGACCGCCATAAATAATGGGTATCAATCCTACTTTTAAGCCCCCAAAAATAACAGGCAACGGAACCTCTCCGGCCCGCTCAATGACATCGCTTACTTGTAGAAAACCTGCAAGGGTTGACAGAACCCCTGTGATTAATGCAATAAGCCCGATTTCACGCACCCATGCGGGAGCTTTCCATACGGCAATAAATAAAAAGACCAGTTCTATGGTCAAAAGTCCCATAAAAAGAGGACCCCCTTCAATAAAAAAACGTAACATAATTTTTCAGTTTAATTTGTTGCTACAAAAATACCTAAGCGCAGGGGAAGATCAAAGGTCAAAACCATTCCTGTAGGTGTCAAATCCGCCCGTGAAGCTCCCGGGCAATAGCTGCATGTCAAAAATCATCCCGAATTGACTACTTTTGGGTATGAAAAAGTATTTCAGCCTAGCATACTGGTTTGGGGTTATGCTGTTGATGAGCTTTGTCTTTACCAGTGTGGTGGACGGGTATTCAAAAGCCCTCTTGCTGGCCATTATGTTCCTGCCCGGGGCATTACTGGCCAAATACCTGATGCAAGACCTGTCCTTTGAGAACAAGCGCAAAGGCATACTGCACAGTATCTGCCTGGCCGTTTCCACCCTGCTAACAGAATACCTCTGTATCATTTTTACCAGCTTTTACCTGTTCAAACTCTTTCCGGAGAACCTGCCGGACCTGATCTTCAATCCGGTACTCATATGGCTTCTTCTGGCTGCTTTTATTGCATTGGAACGCGTCATAGAACATTATCTCATCAAGACCGTTCCGCCCGATGAATACATCACATTCATTTCGGATCGGAAAAAAGTATCGGTCAAGGTGGTCTCCATTCTTTTAGTGGAATCAAGAGATTCGGAAGTCCTGATCCAGATGACTGATCAAACAGTTTACCGCACCAAAATGAAAATATCGCAATGGGAATCGGTACTCGACGACCGGTTTATCAGGGTGCACCGTTCTTACATAATCAATAAAAACCATATTACCCATCAAACCTCTAACGAGATTACCTTGGGAGATCGGACCATAGAAATTTCCCGAAAATACAGGGAATCTTTCCGTAAGCTCATTCCAGGGAATCCAGCCTGAAATATTTCACTTCCGGGAGTCGCTCCCAGGCACCCCTGGTAAAGTCAGGGATACATACCGGCCGGCCGTTGTTTGCCACCGAAGTTCTGGAAAGTTCAATAATCGCACTCCATTCGGCGGCATCGTACACATCCATATCCAGCGGAAGTCCGTTGCGAAGGCAATACACCAGCCGGTAATCCATAATGAAATCCATCCCTCCGTGCCCACCAACCTCTTTGGCCTTCTGCCCCACTTCCCTGACAATTGGATGTTCGTAAAGGCGGAGCAGTGAATCCAATGCAGCGTCCGAAAGGAATCTGTGCCCGTCAGGTTCCAGGGCGATCCCGGGCCTCGGGTATTTTTGTGCAAAACCTTTGGTTCCGCTGATCGTGTGGAGGCGGCTGTACGGCCTCGGGCTGGTCACATCGTGCTGCAGCATAATGATTTTCCCCTTTACGGTTCTGATTACCGAGGTGTTCATATCGCCGTTCAGGTATTCTGTCCGGGCATAATCAGAATCTTCACCGAATGTCTCGCGAGCATAGGCAGTCATGCCAAACTGCGCAGAGGATACCGATACCAGGTAATCCATCCGGTCCCCGCGATGGATATTGAGGATATGAGCTATGGGGCCGAGGCCGTGCGTGGGATAGAGATTTCCGTTTTCCCGTTCATTGTGCTTCAGGCGCCACATATCCCAATAACCACCTTTCTCCCTGAAATTCAGAGAGCGAAGGTCGTGGATGTAAGCTCCCTCGGTATGCACGATTTCTCCGAATAATCCCTGTTGTGCCATGTTCAGGGTAGCCATCTCAAAAAAATCATAATTGCAGTTCTCCAACTGAATGCAGTGACGGCGGGTCTTCTCGGCCGTGTTGACCAATTGCCAGCATTGCTCAACAGTCAGCGCCGCCGGCACCTCCAATGCCACATGCTTCCCGTGCTCCATGGCATAAACACCGATAGGAGCATGCAGGTCCCAGTGGGTGCACACATACACCAAATCCACATCGGCCCGTTCGCAAACCCGCTTCCAATCCTCGGGCCCGGTATAAGCCCCGGCTTTAGGAAATCCTTTAGCGGTAAGGACATCGTTAGCCTTGTCCACATTTTCAGGCACTACATCGCAAAGAGCTACCACCCGGACACCGTCCAGGAAAGTATACCGGTATACCGCCCCCGACCCCCTCATTCCCAGGCCGATAAAAGCAATGCGCACCGTATCCAGAGGCTCGCACCTGAGTTCAAGCACGTCTGTAACACCCGGCTCACGCGGATGAACCGGAAATCTGATCAAATCTTGGCTATTGTTGCATGATAGCAGAAACACAGCCACTAAAAGTGCCGATGTTATACTGATAATTCTTTTCATAACAATGGATTTTGTGCTCAAATATCGGGATTTTTTTAGTGTGCGTTGCACACACCTCACTCCTTCCGGGGTGATCTTAAAAATGAAACCGAGGGAGGTGATGTGGTCAAAACCGGGATGCATAGCGTTCCGGCAGGAAGTAGTAGAATTTAAGCATTATTTGTTTTGACGTTCACTTTCACTACTGGTTATAGAGAAGGATTTACTACGGTAACAAATGCCCTGGAGCAGGTCTGTGATCTGATACTCCAGGCTTGCCATACCTTCGTTTAGGTTCCACGCGTTGGTATATACCACCACCGTAAAATCGGCAACCGGATCACAGGCCATAAAGGTTAGATACCCTTTCTGTGCCCCGCTGTGTCCGTAACCCAGATTGTTGGTATACAACAACCCGCACCCGTATCCTCCCGCTTTCTGTGTGCCTGTAGATATACAATTCATCATCAGACTGTTAACCGTGTAGTAACTGAGTATACCCTTACCCGACAACAGTTTTCTCAGAAACCGGGAAAGATCGTTGGGCGTGGTTACCATATTCCCTTCGGCCACAAAGGCCGACATATTGGAAGTCGTAATCTCATATGATTCATTTTCAATTAAAAGAAATCCGTTTATTCCGGGATCCGCTATCACTTGGTCTGCCCCCGATACCGGCATATAAGAATGATACATCCCCATGGGCTGCAGAACATGTTTTTCCAGAAAATCCTTATAAGACATTCCGGTGACCCTTTCTATGATCTTACCCAGTATGGAATACCCCGTATTGGAATAATGGTAATCACTGTCCGGGGCGAAATAACTCAGCCCGGTCTCGGCCACCACATGTATGAGTTCATCAAAATGGAAGGTATGTTCCGGTTCTTTGTCCAATATGTAATAAATATAATTCAGCTCTTTATAAGGTACATCTGCGGACACCGTAGGGGGAATGCTATCATTGGCCACATCAAAGACCCCAGCCCTGTGACGAAGCAGATCCAGAATGGTGATCCGGTCTTTGTAAGGGATATCAAATCCAGGCCCGTCGGGCAGATACGTTTGATTGGTCCCGGGAATGGTGTCGGTTATAAGGTCTGTAATACGCAGTTTCCCCTGTTGATGCAGCAACAAAATGGCCGTGGCCGTAAATGTTTTGGTACAGCTTGCCGCCCTGAAATGGGTTTGCGCAGTTACTGTGCTCTCCACTCCGGCCATTAGAAAATACTCTTCCCCACCCCCGATCACCTTAAGCACCAATCCTCCGGGATACTCCGGGTACTGGTCCGTATAGTCTTCATACACTGACTCCAGCATTCCCTTAAGTGCTTGATATTTAGTATGGTACGATGTGCTTGCGGCGTCGAACTTGTAACACCCCGTGGTTATGATCACAAAGATCAACGACAAACAGAAATAGTTAGTTTTCATATAAGAAGGTTTAACTTTCAGAAAATGAACTCTGTAAAATTATGATTTTTTTGAGTGTGTGGCAACTCTATCCAATAAATTGTGTGTAGTTTTGCTGCCATTCGAAATCTGAAAACTGGTTATCGCTTCCTGCAAACGGCTCAAAAATGGGAAACCGGATACCCGGTAACTGCAGCATTTATGAAATTCCTGTCGCAATAATATGTTTCATTTTTAGTCGGCCTTTTCGCTATAGAGCTCATTAAGAGCCAAGTTTATTAAGAATGCATTGATCTTGCTGGTCATGCGTCTATAATTTTTAATTGTGGCGGATTTTGTTTCCGTAAAGGGGAGATACATTACCTGCCAGAAATCCACGTTGTCCAAACTCAAAACTATCCCCATTGAGGCTTCATCCATAGTCATCGCGTTGATAAAATAATAATAATCCCCATCCGTTCCATAATACAGGTATCTTTCATCCAAATGGGAAGCCAAGGGAGTTGTGTATTCTGTTTTGACAATGACTGCCGTAAATTCCAATCTGTTGTTTTCGTCAAAGAGGTAAATAACATAGGGAGCAGCCGTCGAATAATTATAATAAGATATACCTGCATCTGTTTCTTTATAGGGGGCTCCCAATTTTTGCACCAGAGCTGTCCTGGTGATTCCAAAATCCAAAACAGGGTCCGGATACAAATTGTACACCGGATTTACATGAACCGTAATGTCCTTTATCTCATTGCCATTGTCGAGTCGCACACTGGTTGATCCTACATGATTGGCAGCAACCAGCCCGGTCACCGAAACCCTGGCAATAAAGGGATCGCCGGATTGGTAGGTTATGGCCGTTTCTGAACTTGCATCAATTTGCCATGTATTGCCCACCGACAAATTGATCACAGTTGTATTAAGTATAATACCACGCCCCTGATCATCTTCAATAACAGGAGATTCATGCGGAGTACAAGAACTGTCTCTTATACACATC
>LUZA01000083.1 GCA_001603455.1 Bacteroidales bacterium Bact_09
CAGGGACACAAGGATTTTCAGTCCTTTGCTCTACCAACTGAGCTATGGCACCATTCTTGAGGGGCGACAAAGTTAAATATTAATTTTCTGCCCACAAAATTTTTTATCACATTAAACTATTTGCAATAATGCCCATCAAATGGTTACATTTATTGAATTTTTCACCAATTCAGACTATTGAAACAATATGAAAAGGAAGAATATCATCATTTGGAGTTCTGTGGCAGTCGTGGCCATTGTCTTAATTATCATTTTTACAACGGGTAAAAAGGATGGCTATACACCCCAGATCGTTAAGGCACAAAGAGGTCTTTTTGAGATCATTGTCACTACAACAGGAGAACTGGAGGCTGAAAATAACATAAAAATAGAAGGTCCCGCAGGTATGCGGGCCCGGAATGTCCGGCTGGGTGAGATCAAGATCCAGGATTTGGTCGCGGAAGGCACAGTAGTTGAGCAGGGAGATTATGTGGCCATGCTGGACAGGACATCAGCCGACAACTCTCTGAAAGACTTGGAAGACGAATACGAAGCGCTTCAGGCCAAGTATGAAAGAACGCTTCTGGACACTTCGCTGACTTTGAAAGCCCTGCGCGATGATATTGAGAACCAGCGTTTCACAATTGAAGAAGCCAGAATTGCTGTGGAACAGTCCATTTATGAACCGCCAGCAACCCAGAGGCAATACAAAAACAATCTGGAAAAAGCGCTACGTGCATACGAACAGGCTCTGAACAACTATGATCTTAAAGTAGAACAGGCACAGGCAAGTGTGAACGATGTGCTGATAGAGCTGAACCGGAAGAAAAGACAATTGGACGAACTAAGAGACGTACTGAACAATTTCACAATCTATGCCCCCAGTGACGGTATGGTAATCTATTTCAGGGACTGGAGCGGTGACAAACGCCGTATCGGGTCCTCTATCAGCGGCTGGGATCTTGTGGTAGCCACCCTTCCCGATTTGAGCAACATGCTTTCCAAGACATATGTGAACGAAATAGATATTGCCAAGGTCAAACCGGGACAAATGGTTCGCATAGGGGTGGATGCCTTCCCCGAAAAGAGCTACACGGGAGTAGTGAAAGAAGTGTCCAATATCGGGGAACAACTGCGGAACGCAGATGCCAAGGTTTTTGAGGTAATCATTAAGGTAGATGGCCAAGATGAGATCCTTCGTCCGGCCATGACTACAAGCAACCAAATTATAACGGCTTCCATGGGGTCTGCTGTTTTCATCCCTTCCGAGGCCATCTTTGAAAGGGATAGCATCACTTATGTGTACAAAACGAACGGAGTACGCCAGATAGTGGTTAAAGGAGAAGCCAACGACAATTTTACGGTCATTGAACAGGGGCTGGAGGAAGGGGACGAAGTGTACCTTTCCCTGCCGCTGAATCCTGCCCGGTTCAAAGTACAGGGTGAAGAGTACATATCCATTATAAAGAAAAAGCTCCTTGAAAAAGCCGAAGCAGAAAAGAAAAAAGCAATGGAACAGGAATCCAGGCAGCAAAGACGTATTTTCATGCGCAATGGCCAGAAACAGCAAAACTTTCAGACACCGGAAGGTGCTACGTTACCTCAGGGGACTACACCTCCTCAGGGGAGTACCCGCAGGATAACCCAACCTTCAGGCACCCAGAAGTAAGCATCCATATCTTATGAATATCTTTTTCATCAACCGGTATATACACGATATCTACATAGCTGTGGAGTCTATCGTGCACAACAAACTGAAGAGTTTCCTTACGGCTTTGGGTATTGTCTTTGGCGTAGGAGCTGTAATCAGCATGATGGCCATAGGGAACGGAGCCCAGCAGGAGATCCTGGACCAGATCAAGATGGTAGGAGTGAATAACATCGTGATCCTCCCGGCAACAGTAGAGGACATTGACGAGGAATCCTCCGGATCATCGGCCAGTCAGGCTAAAAAATTTTCACCCGGATTGCAGTTATCCGATGCAGAAGCCATCCGAAAGATCCTGCCTTCCGTAAAACACGTATCGCCCGAAGTCAGTGTATTCACTTACATCACATACAACGGAATCCGCCAGCCGGCCAAAGTGCTTGGTGTTACTTCAGAATATTTTCAATTATACAATATAGGGTTGGTATCAGGGAGTTATTTCAGCCAGGAACAGGAGCTCAATTCTATGGCCGTATGCATCATCGGTCACAATGTGAAGACCCGTTTCTTTCAACAGAATGAGGCCATCGGACAATTTATAAAATTTGGAGCTAACTGGGTCAAGGTAGTTGGTGTACTGGAACAGAGCGCCTCGGAGGCCATAAAGCCGGCAGAAGAGGAGGAATCATCCGGAACAGCATCGACTGCGCGTTCCGGATCACTGGGGACCATAGGATCGGAAAGCATGGGCATGCAGGGATATGACGACCAGGTGTTTATTCCTATCAGGACCATGCTGCTTCGCCAGGAAAACAGGGCCCTGGCTATCACCAATCCGGTATCTTCCAGTGGAGGCACAGTTGTTATGGGCGGAGGCGGGCGTCACCGGATCGTGATCAGCAACAATTCTTCTTCTACCACATCGGGCAGTACCAATTACCACCAGTTAGACAGGATCACTGTACAGGTACAGGAGACTGACCAGCTTACTTCATCCCAGGAAGTGATCACCCGGATGCTCAGACGACGTCACCAGGAAGTTCCCGATTTTGAGGTTACCGTACCCGAATTGCTTCTCAAGCAACAACAGCGCACAAAGGACATTTTCAATATTGTTCTGGGTGCCATTGCCGGAATATCATTGCTGGTGGGAGGTATCGGCATTATGAACATTATGTTCGCCTCGGTCATGGAACGAACCAAGGAGATTGGCACCCGGCTGGCCATAGGAGCGAAGAAAGCAGATGTGATTGCACAGTTCCTGTCAGAAGCCATTCTTATTAGTGTGGCAGGCGGAGCAATCGGCGTGGCTGTAGGTGTAGTGCTGTCAATCCTGATCCGGTCATTCTTTGATATAACCACAATCGTGTCCTTCTCCTCTATAGTCATTTCCTTTGGCGTATCAGCTGCCGTTGGGGTGATCTTCGGATACTCCCCAGCCAAAAGGGCTGCTGAACGCGATCCCATTGAATCTCTAAGATATGAATAAACTTATGAAGATAAACGTTACTTTCCTTGCATTTTCATTGTATCTGCTTTTTACAGCTCCCGGGCTGCTGGCACAGAATGATGCGGATACGGCAGATCCGGATTCTCCCCAATACAAGTTGCAGTCATACAATCTGACACTGGAGGAAGTATTACACCTTGCGGCGACACAGTCTAATGAAGCCCTGCGGGCAAGGAACAGCTTCCAGGTGGGATACTGGGAGTACAGATCTTACAAAGCCAACTTCCTGCCCAATCTGATGTTCACTTCACAATTACCCGAATTCTCCAGAAGGATCGTGGATGTTCCAAGTATTGATCCGGTTACCGGAGAAGTCAGGCATGATTATTCATCGGAATTCTACAATATTTTCAGCGGCGGGCTGTCTCTTCAGCAAAACTTACCCACTGGAGGTTCTGTGACCATTAGTTCGTCACTCCAGCGCATTGACCGTTTCAGCGGTTCTTTCAATAACCATCAAGGTACCGAGTATCTTTCAACAGCTCTGAATGTCAGGCTCAGGCAATCTATTTTTGGTGTCAACGATATGAAGTGGGACAGGAAGATTGAACCGTTAAAATACGAGGAGGCCCGGCGAACTTACATTAAAAGTATAGAAAACGTTAATCAACGGGCGATCCAGCTTTTCTTTAATATGGCCATTGCACAGCAACGACTTGCTATTTCCGAATTTAACCACGCCAATAACGATACGCTGTACAACATTGCTGCGGGAAGGTATGAACTGGGCACTATAGGAGAGAACGACCTGCTCCAATCGGAGTTGGCCTACCAAAATGCACTAAAGAAGCTCAACGAAGACAGGCTGAACCTTGAAGATGCCGAGAACCGGTTGCGTTCATACCTTGGATTCAATGAACGCGTACAACTGAATATTGTCATTCCGGAAAATGTGCCTGACGTTAAACTCGATGTGGAGCAAGTACTGCATCTGGCATTTGAGAACAATCCCGACATAATCACTTATGAACGCCAGCTGATAGAAGCTCAAAAAAACGTTGCTCAACAAAGGGCCAACCGGGGATTCCAGGCAAATCTAAACGTTGCCTTTGGTCTGAACCAGCAGGCAACCGGGTTGTTCGATTCTTACAAAGACCCGAGGGATATGCAGACGGTCAGCATAGGACTTACAGTGCCTATACTGGACTGGGGAAGAGGCAAGGGACTGGTGAAAATGGCGCAGAGCAACGAAGAACTTGTACGCCGGCAGGTGGAACAGTCCCGGCTTGACTTTCAACAGGATATCATATTGAACGTACGGCAATTCAATATGCAGGGACAACAGTTCCAAATCGCTGCGAAGGCAGACACCATCGCCCAAAAAAGATACGATGTGGCCAAACAACGTTATCTGATAGACAAAATTACCGTGACAGACATGAATAATGCCCAGCTGGACAGGGATGAAGCACGGGTAGGTTATGTTCAGGCTCTATTTAATTACTGGCGGTATTATTTTGAACTGCGTTCCATTGCCCAATACGATTTCATTGAGAAAAAACGGCTGGACGCCGATTTTGAAGCCCTTGTAGATTAAAGGTTTGAGTTCAGGATCGGGTCCTGTACATTCCGCGTTTGTTTTCATGACAGGCATAATGCAATTCTGAACTGAAAACAAATACAAAAAAATCACGTAAATTTGTACCATATATCAATTTTTATTCTTTATGGCTACTACTGCAGACTTTAAAAACGGAATGTACATTTCTTTCAATGGAAAACCTTGTTCAATCATATGGTTTCAGCATGTTAAGCCGGGAAAGGGCGCGGCTTTTGTTAAGACCAAACTGCGTAACCTGGAGAACGGACGGGTTCTGGAAAACACATTCAGTGCTGGGGAAAAAGTGGAAATCATACGCGTTGAAAGACGTCCCTACCAGTTCCTTTACAAAGATGATATGGGATACAATTTCATGCATACAGAAACATTTGAACAGATATCCCTGCAACCGGAACTGGTGGAAAATCCCGACCTGATGAAAGAAGGACAATATGTCGAGATGATGTTCCTGGCCGATGAGGAAAGGGTCCTGACCTGTGAGTTGCCTCCCTTTGTCGAGATGGAGATTACTTATACTGAACCGGCCGTCAAGGGGGACACTGCCTCGACCAACGCCCTGAAAGCCGCAACCCTTGAAACAGGCGCCGAGATCATGGTCCCCCTGTTCATCAACCAGGGAGAGCGCATAAAGGTGGACACACGCACCCGTGGATATTCGGAACGGGTAAAATAATACAAGGAATGAAAAAATACCTGCCGGTTTTTCTGGCTTTACTGCTGCTCTCAGCATGTAACCATGAAGGTAATACCCCCTCCCCTGACGCTATAACCGCCTTCATGAACGGGGGACAGTTTCAGGCGGCAGAAAAGATGATCAGGCAATATATTGCCGTAACATCCCTCACTCCTGAAGAAAAGCTACGGTGGGAATGGGAGATAGACCGTATGCAAAGAATCTCGCTTGATTTCAACAAAAGCGAAACTCAAGCATTGAAATACATAAAACAGTATTTTCCCGGTGTGACGGCGGAACAGATAAATGCCTGGGAAGATTCGGGCGCTTTGGAATGCATGGTTATAGACGGTGAAAAAAGGTATTTTTCAAGAGCCTTACGGAATTTGTTCAGGATAGACAGTACCTGCCGGGCAAAATTTGAAGAAGTGAACGGCCCTGCAGAAGACGTCAAAGCCCCTTTCCTGAAAGAACACCTTCCCGAGATTGTACGGCTCACCAAAGAAAAAGGAACCGTAAGGGTCGAACCGGTGACCTACACCATTACATACACGCTGACCGTTCCTGCCAACACCGTTCCTGAAGGTGAAACGATCCGTGCCTGGATGCCGCTGCCACGGACCGATGTGCCCCGTCAAAGCGGATTCCGCCTGCTGTCTGCCTCGGAACCGGATTATATCATATCACCCGATAACTACGTGCACAAATCCATCTACATGGAAAAAACGGCTGTCAAAAATCAGGATGCCGTGTTTGAATATACATTTACTTATACTGCACAGGCGCAATACCATCATTTTGATCCGCTAAAGGAAGTCCTTCCCTACAACACAGACAGTCCGCTTTACAAGGAGTATATCAAAGCCGCACCGCCCCACATTCTTACCGGAGGATCGGTGGCAGAGCTGGCAAAAAAAATTGTGGGCCGGGAAGAAAATCCATTCCTACAGCTTCAGAAGATTTTTACTTATATAAGCGAAACATATCCATGGGCCGGGGCGCGTGAATATTCCACCATAGAGAGCATTCCCCTGTATGTGCTCGAAAACGGGCATGGTGATTGCGGACAGGTAAGCCTTTTATTCATATCCATGTGCCGGAGCCTGGGCATTCCTGCCAGATGGGAAAGCGGCTGGATGCTGCATCCCGGGGAAGTCAACCTGCACGATTGGGCAGAAGCTTACCTGGAAGGCATTGGGTGGATCCCTGTGGACCAATCGTTCGGACTTCAGCCCGGACCAGTGTGTCTTTTTTATTTAAGAGGCATGGATTCTTACCGCATGGCGGTGAATACCGGTATTGGCGGATCATTTTTTCCAGCCAAGGTTTATCCCAGGTCCGAGACCGTTGATTTCCAAAGAGGCGAAGTGGAATGGCGCGGAGGTAACCTGTATTTCAACCGTTGGGATTACCGGCTGAAGGTCCATCCTTCCGGCAGATAGACAGCCCGTCCCCCAAGGGGAGCAGGACAACGGAAACATCTTGATCATCTGCCACAAGACGATTGTATGCCCTGATCCCCTGGGTCTGAGCATCCCTGTTTTCTTTATCCCATACCTTACCATCCCATAAAACGTTGTCTGCAATGATATATCCTCCGGGATCGACCATTGGCTTTACAAGTCTATAATAATCAACATATTCCCTTTTGTTGCCGTCAATGTAAACCAACTGGAACCTGAGCCCTTTCCTTTGCATCCGGGGAATGATCTTCAGGGCATCGCCCTGGTGAAGGACTATACGGTCCCTGAGTCCGCTGCGCCGGAAAGCTTCTCGGATCAGGTCCCGTTGTTCATCATTTATCTCTATGGTATCTATACCGCTTGTGAGATCAAGCCCCCTGGCCATACAGATGGCAGAATATCCTGTAAATGTCCCGATTTCCAATATATTTCGGGGGCGGATCATTTTCACAATCATGGTAAGGAATGACCCCATGGGCTCTCCGCTGAGCATCCTGGGGTGTACACTTCTGAAGTGTGTTTCGCGCTCCAGCCATTCCAGCAAGGGATCCCTTCCTTTAGAGTGGTCCAACAGGTATTTGGTCAGGTCATCCATATTTCATAAGTAAACAAGGGTGCACCGCCTGGAAATATCCCAGATTTCATTGGCAACGTGCAGGACCTGTACGGGGGTCACATCAGTGATCATGGACAACATTTCCTGGTGTGATATAACCTTCCCGAAAGACAGCATGCTTTTACCCATGGAAAGACACTGCACTTCGTGGTTGTCTTCCGTGACGGACATCTGCCCGATGAGCTGTTTTTTAGCCCTGTCCAGCTGCAACGTCGTCATTGCGGTAGTCGCATATTCTTTTATAACCTTATCGGTCAACTCCCTGCAACGGGACAGATTGGGTCCGTCGGTCCCGAAATAAATCCCGGCAAACCCCGTATCCATATAGGGAGAATAAGAAGCTTCCACTGTGTAAACAAGTCCGTATTTTTCCCGTAGCAACATATTCAACCGCGCATTAGATGCCGGACCTCCTATGACGTTCATGAGTAAAACAAGCGGTACGCGGTTCTTATCGTGAAGTCCGTATGCCGTTGAACCTGTTAGACAATGTGTCTGATAAGTGCCTCTTTTTTCCGTTTCGTTAAACCGGCAAGCGGGTTGGGCCAGGGGATGCACCTGGGTTAAGGACCCCGGTTCTGACATTATGCTGGAAAAGGCATCTTTTCCGTAATATTTTTCTGCCAGCGTTACAGCCCGTTTCGGAGATATGTTCCCTACGATGCTAAGGGCCATATTATTGGGAAC
Source organism: Bacteroidales bacterium Bact_09 (assembly GCA_001603455.1). GTDB lineage: Bacteria > Bacteroidota > Bacteroidia > Bacteroidales > UBA932 > DMER64. The sequence goes on from LUZA01000083.1 coordinate 8,138, forward strand.
AAAACGTTCCCTTATGTACTGTTTCATTTGAAGAGAAGTGATTTTCCTCAATTCCTTCGGAACACCCAGAATGGGTGTGGCCATGGGAGTGCCCGAGAACAACCTTTCCTCAAAACGGTCATAGATCAGGTCCATGGGCGAATCCTTATAGGATCGTATCTCGTCCAGGATCACGTCCCGTTCCTTTAGCATCTCGGATTGTGGAAAAACAGAATGGAAGATCAGATCCGACATCAGCTCGAGTGCCTTGCCCAGATCTTCACGTAGTACAGTTGCGTGAAGCACCAGTTCCTCCTTGGTGGTAAAGGCATTGATCTCTCCTCCCAACCGCTCCAGGCGGTTGTTTATGTGGTAGGATCGGCGCCTGACGGTTCCCTTGAAAAGCATGTGCTCACAAAAATGGGCGAGTCCCGAATAGCCATCCGGTTCAAACCTGGTCCCGGCAAGGGTACTTAACGCACAGTAACTTACCGGAGAGGAAGTGGTGAAAACAGCACATTTCATTCCGGAGGATAAAGTTGTCAGATAGACAGGTCTCATAGTTTTTGACATAGTCTGCAGAATCCGCAAAAATAGGGATTATTTCTTATCTTTGTGTTCTATGGATCAATTTGTAGTTTCTGCCCGGAAATACCGTCCTCAGCAATTCAGCGATGTTGTTGATCAGGACAATATAGTTACAACCCTTAAGAATGCCATCCGAAGGAAACAGCTTGCCCATGCCTATCTTTTCTGCGGCCCCCGGGGTGTTGGCAAAACCACCTGTGCCCGGATCTTTGCCAAAACCATCAATTGCCTCGATCCCACTGAAGGTATGGAAGCCTGCGGAGCCTGTGAATCCTGTGTTTCTTTTGCCGAGGGACGCTCTTATTCCATTCACGAACTGGATGCGGCATCCAACAATTCGGTAGATGATATCCGGGAGCTGATAGACAAGGTGAGGATCCCCCCTCAGGTCGGAAAGTACAGTGTGTACATCATCGATGAGGTCCATATGTTGTCCCAGTCTGCTTTCAATGCGTTTCTCAAAACACTGGAAGAACCGCCTTCCTATGCGCTTTTCATACTGGCGACGACAGAAAAGCATAAAGTACTTCCTACCATTCTGTCCAGATGCCAGGTGTTTGATTTCAACAGGATCTCAATCAGGACCATGACGCGCTATCTGGCAGAAGTTGCACAGAAGGAAGAAGTAACCATCGGACAGGAATCTTTACAGGTAATCGCACAGAAAGCAGACGGTGCCATGAGGGATGCACTTACCTTGCTTGACCAGTGCATCGCCGTCAGCGGTAAAGATGTCACATACCAGCAGGTAATTTCCAACCTGAATGTACTGGATCGGGAATACTATTTCAAGCTTACCGCAATGGCCCTGGAAGGCAGTTATGAAAATATGCTGGTACTTTTTGACGAGATCCTCACGCGGGGTTTCAATGCACTGCATTTTATCGGCGGGCTGAGCTCACATTTTCGCGACCTGCTGGTTTGTAAACAGCCCGAAAGCCTGCCTTTGCTGGAATACGGCGAGGAGACCGCCCGCAGATACCGCAAGCAATCACAGGCCTGTTCCCTCCCTTTTCTGTTCAGAGCCCTGAGTATCTGTACCCAGGCCGAGGCGGGCTACAAACAGAGCAACCTTCCCAGGCTTCATATAGAAATGGCCCTGATCAGGCTGAGTCAGGCCAGGAACCACTCAGAAGCAAAGGAAGGCCGGAAAGAAGAAAGAGAAGCCCCGGTACCTCCACAGGAAAAGGACGTCTCCGGACAGAGTTTACAGGAAAGTATAGGCAACCCTGTCTCAACAAAAAATGAGCAACAGGCACCTTCGGCAAGTTGCCCGGCTGTATCCATCAAAAACCTGATGCACAAAAATATAAAGGCAAAACAAAAGGACCTGGAGCAGCAATCCCAGCCAGACGACAACGCCAACCGGGATCTGGAAATGAAAGATCTGGAAAAAGTTCTTCCCGGGCTTTATGCACTGTTCAGGGATAAGCCCAACCTTTCGGCCACATTGAAACGTTGTCCACCCCAGATCCTGGAAGGATACATGGTACAGTTCTCTGTAATCAATGAGTTGCAGAAAACCTGGATAGAAGAACATTACGGGAGAACCATCGACAGCTACCTGCGACAGGCCCTGCGCAACAAAAAAGTTTGTATGTCCCTTACTGTGGAAGAATCCCCCGGAGACACCCCGGGCAACACATGTTATATGCCTGAAGAAAAAGCAAAATTTATGGCAGAAAAGCATCCCGAGGTAGCAGCCTTAAGGGATGATTTAAGTTTGGATATCAGTTAATTATAAAAATATGCGCTTACATTGTCACAACCTGGTCAAAAGATACGGACTGCGAACCGTTGTCAAAAACGTTTCCATACACGTAGATCAGGGAGAGATTGTCGGGCTGCTGGGACCCAATGGAGCCGGCAAGACAACCAGCTTCTACATGATCACCGGACTGATCAAACCCAACGCGGGAAAGATCTTTCTGGACGATGAGGAGGTCACCACATATCCCATGTATCAGCGTGCCCAGAAAGGCATTGGTTACCTGGCGCAAGAAGCTTCCGTGTTCAGGAAACTGAGCGTGGAAGACAATATCATGTCGGTTATGGAACTGTCCCCTTTCACAAAAGCAGAAAGAAAGAATAGAATGGAAAGACTGATCTCGGAATTCGGGCTGCAAACAGTCAGAAAAAGTTACGGCATTCAGCTTTCAGGGGGAGAAAGACGCCGCTGCGAGATTGCCCGCGCCCTGGCACTGGACCCGAAATTCATTTTACTTGATGAGCCTTTTGCAGGAGTTGACCCTATAGCCGTGGAAGATATTCAACAGATCGTCGCCCAGCTCAAGACAAAAGACATTGGTGTAATTATAACAGATCACAACGTTCACGAGACACTGGCCATAACGGACAGGGCTTATCTGCTCTATGAGGGAAGCATACTGGAAAGCGGAACGGCAGAAGAGCTCTCTTCCAATCCCGAGGTCAGACGTAAATATCTGGGACAAAATTTCGAATTGCGAAAGATCGTACCTGTGCATAGTAAGGGGCATGGAGAGAAAACACAGGAGAAACACTTTCCGGAAGATGTAGAAATTCCCGGACAAGACTATTCTGAAGATGCCCTGACCAGGGAAAAAGGAATCAATAAAAACGTATTCCGGTAAATTCTATAATTTCCAGGGCCATTTTTTTATAGAACTCAGGCTGAAGATGTCTGCGGTACGGAGCAATATGAGTCAGAAACTGTTCCATGTTTGATTCATATACGGGATCAGCCGGCGGTGATTCCATGGTAAGGGGATTGATGGGCTTGTTGTTTTTCCAGACACGGAAATCAAGATGAGGACCTGTGGAAAGCCCCGTGCTTCCCACGTAGCCTATGACCTCTCCCTGAGCAACCCATTTCCCGATAGCAAGTCCTTTGGCAAAACGTGACAGGTGCAGGTAGGCCGTAGTGTACACATTGTTGTGCTTTACTTTTACCTGATTTCCTCCTCCACGTGTATAAGTCCTTTGTACAACTACCCCTTCCCCGATGCTCATAACAGGAGTTCCCGCCGGCGCTGCATAATCGATTCCTGTATGGGGACGGACTATACGCGTTACGGGATGCTTTCGTGCGTAACTGAATCCGGAACTGATCCTGGAGTATTTCAGGGGAGCTTTCAAAAATGCCCTTTGTAGATTGATCCCGTCCTGATTCCAATAGCCGGGTATGCTATCCTGGACAAAACGGTAGGCCATCTGACTCTTGCCTGAACGGGTAAAGGAAGCTGCCTGTACAGGTCCCGCCTCGATCTCTTTCCCATTAAGCATATAAGCCGTGTAACAGACTTTGAAATTGTCCCCCCTTTGAAGTCCGAAAAAATCTACTGTCCAAGCGAAAATTTCTGACAATCCGTTCGCTACCAATGGATTGTATCCTGCTTCTTCCAGATCCTGCCAAAGGGACCGGACGATAGTAATATCCACAAATTTTTCTTCCTCCTGCAATGGAAATTCAGACCTCGTGACCCAAAGACTGTCCGTAAAGGAGAAACAAATATGGGTCCTGTAATTTTCTTCATAAATCATATAGTCCGGGTGTTCTGCCCCTGGGGTGAACAGGAGGGTATAAGTATTACCCGCCCTTAGTTTCCTCAGATCAAAAACATTATGCGCTTTCTGCGATATATTATAAATCAACTGATAATCCAGGCCCCTGCGTTGCAGAATGGCTGCAAAGTTTTCATTTTTTTTTACTACGTCGTTTTCTATTCCGTAATCCATCGAAGGCAACCCGAACAAACCGCAAAATGCGACTACTTTTTCATCCCTGACCACTTCTACAGAAGTCACAGAGCGTATTTCCGGTTCTTTCTGCCGTTCTGTACATCCGAAAACTATCACATTGATTATCAGAAATATGAAGATGTTTTTTTTCATGGCTTACCGATTCTATTGATACAAAACTAAAAAAAATTGAGGCAAA
>LUZA01000084.1 GCA_001603455.1 Bacteroidales bacterium Bact_09
GGATTTTGTCTACCAAACGACTTTTTTACTCAACAACAGGCCCGAATTAGTTGTTGCAAACGATCACATTGAAGGTTCCGGTGTATTGTCCCAGCGGCTGGCCCCACCACATGGTGACCGTACCACCGACATAAAAGACCCCTTCACCATCGGGCCCCAATTGCAGGTTGGTTGAAGATCCGTTTAAATCAAGATTAACGAAAGTTGTGCCGCTTTGATGTAAAAGAGGAAATGTCCAGAATGGTACAGTAATGATTATATTGGCCCCGGGTGCACCAGTCACCCTGAATTTGGCAGCGGAAACGATCCCTGCCCCGCTCGGTAAAAGAGTAGCTGCTCCGGAAGCGGTCCGTTGCGGATTTTCAGCCGGAATAATCGTGACATATCCGGTCCCGTTTCCGGGAGACGCAAACCCAAAAGAAAGATTAGATTCCTTGGCAATGGACAAAGGCACGATCACTTCGATTTCCAGCTGAGCCGTCAGGGGAACAAATTTTGTATAGGATTGTCCGTACGTTACGGAAAACCCCGTCAAAAAGAGCATTGACAATAAAAATCTGTATTTTGCGGAGCTTCTCATTTGATCCCAAAGATACATAAAAATATTTTCTACATTTGCATTTATGGTTAAAATACTGATCATAGAGGACGATGCCGCTTTCAACACATTGTTGAAGACGTGGCTGACCAAAGGCGGATTCCGGGCAGAAGGGGTCCTTTCTGCCGGAGAGGCCATGAAAGCGGTGCAATCGCAGGTTTACGACATCGTCTTGTCTGACCTTCGTTTGCCCGACACGGACGGACTGACGCTGCTCAAGTGGATCCGGGAAACATCGCCTGATAGTGCCGTATTCATCATGACCGGGTATGCCGATATCCAGACGGCCGTACAGGCCATTCGCCTGGGAGCGGCCGATTACCTGGAAAAGCCGGTAGATCCGGTTATTCTTAAGGAAAAGATAGACGAGATACTCCGGAAGAAAGACCGCCCCCATGAACGTATACCTTTTATTAAAGGGGACAGTCCAGCTTCGCTCAGGTTGTACGATTACATGATGCTGGTGGCTCCCACACTCCTGTCCGTGCTCATAGCCGGAGAAAGCGGCACCGGGAAGGAATACGTGGCCAATCACATCCACCAGAACAGTTCCCGCAGGGACGGACCATTTGTGGCACTGGACTGCGGGGCGATCCCCAGGGATCTGGCCTCGAGCGAGCTGTTCGGGCACCTGAAGGGATCGTTCACCTCGGCCATAAGCGATAAAAAAGGGGCTTTCGAGATGGCTGACGGGGGAACCCTGTTCCTGGACGAGATCGGGAACTTGTCGCCCGATGTGCAGATGCAACTTCTGAGGGCCTTGCAGGAGGGCGTGATCAAGCCGGTGGGAAGTTCGCGCATTGTGGAAGTGAATATCCGCATTATTACAGCCACCAATGTGGACCTGAAGCAAATGATAGAACAGGGGAGGTTCCGCGAGGACCTGTATCACCGGATCAATGAATTCCAGCTTAATATTCCGCGCCTGCAGGAAAGGGGGCAGGATATCCTGCTGTTTGCCCATCATTTCCTGGAATATGCCAACCGGCAAATGAAAAAACAAATTACCGGATTTAGCCCCGAAGCGGAACAGCTGATGCTTGCCTACTCCTGGAGAGGGAACCTGCGTGAATTGCTCAACGTGGTGAAACGCACGGTACTTCTGAGCGAAGGACCGCAAATCATGGCCACCGACCTGCCGGACGAAATCCGCAACATGCAATTTACCCGCCCCGGTCAGGATGCCCATAGCCTGAAAGAACAGCATGAACGCCAGATGATCATAGAAGCACTGGCCCGTACCCGCAACAACCGTACCCGTGCAGCGCGCTTGCTGGGGGTAGACCGCAAGACACTATATAATAAAATGAAGCTCTATAATTTGGAGTAACAAACGGGCCTGTCTGATGACACGCCTGACCCTGGCCGGGTCTTCTTTACCAGACTGTTCCAGAAAAGCAAGGTCTTTGACCAGCGGAGATTGCAGTTGCCGGAACATAGGTAGCATCTTATGGGCGATGGAAGCGATCCTGCCATGGTCTTCCTGTTCCAGGCATTCTTCCATGGATTGTAAACTTTCCCCGGCCGTCTTATGGAATATGCGCAATACCTGTGTTACAGCTTCCAGGTCTCCTTCCACCATACATCCCATTTCTGAGAGGGAGAAAGATTCATAGGGAACTACGGGAACAATGGGTGCCAGCACCCGTAGGAGCTGAGCCTTTACAAATGGCTTAGCCAGGTGCGCTGAAAAGCCTTTTTCCAAAAAATGACTTGAAGTAAAAAAGCTGTTGGCTGTAACAGCGATCACGGGAATGTCCCTGATCCTCCGAATCTGTTCCAGCAGCAGGAACCCGTCCGTGTTGGGCATCTGGATATCGGTCAGGACAACATCTACTGGAAGGACTTCAAGCAATTTCATGGCCGAAGGGGCACTTGAAGCTGTTGCGAACAGGTGACCCGATATGCGCAGCATTTCCGAGGAAAGGGCAAGTTGTGCCGGGTCATCGTCTACCACAAGGACCCGGAGGGGCACAGGGGAAGGTTCGGGGGAAACGGATTCCCCGCTTACGGGGACTTCCTCTGCCTTTTTATCTGTCAATTCTACCGGGATGGAAACACAGAACGTACTACCCGAATCCTCATTTTTTGAGATAGTGATATTGCCTTTGAAAAGATCCACAATACGTTTGACGATGGACAATCCCAGCCCCACGCCTTCCTTTTCGGGGGTGCGGGGTGTTTCAACCCGCATGAATTCTTCAAAAATGCGTTGTTGCGCTTCTGGTGATATGCCGGCCCCGGTATCGTAAACAGAAAAGAACAATATCGGTCCATCCAGCGAAACATGCAGGTCAATATGTCCCTTGTCTGTGAACTTAACTGCATTGGACAACAGGTTCATCACCACCTGCCGCAACCGTAGGGGATCTGTCATAATGCAAAGGGAGGCAGGTACTTCTGTCCGCAGGTTAAGGGCTACTCCTTTTTTGTTGGCCGAAGGGGAGAAGACAGCAATGGTTTCTTCAAAAAGGCGTCTTACGGGAGTTATAGTAGGGTTGAGTTGTGTTTTCTGTGCCTCCAGGCGGTAATATTCCAACAGGTTGCCCAATAGTTCCATTACATGTTCGGCCGAATGCATCATGGGATCCAGGTATTCTTTCACCCGCTGTTCTGTCCCTTTTTCCGTGGGATGCCGCAACAAATCCAGGTACCCAATGATGGCGCTCAGGGGTGCCTTGATGTCGTGGGTAACCGTCAGTAGCAATTTTTCCCGGCTTTTCATCAGTTCTTCCGCCCGGTTGCGGGCAATTTCCAGGTCTTTCCGGTATTTTCTGCTTTTATTCAGATCAGTGAATATGAGCAGCGTGGATAGCAGAATGATAAACAGGGCAACGACTCCCAGGATGGAAAGCGAACTTCCGGCCTTTTCCAACGAAGCCCGGCGTGTTTCCAGTGCGGTCAATGTAGTACTGAACCATTCCTGGTTCAACTCTTCCAGTAATTTGTTGATTTGCAGATTCAGGGCCCGGTCCGTTTCTATGAGTTGTTCCAGCTGGGCCGAGATGGCCTTCATTTGACGCTGTCGTTCTTCCTCGACATCGTCAAGCACCCGCATCACTGCCTGAACTACCGTGTCGCGGTTGGTGGTCTGCTGGACCAGGGGTTGCAGCGTGCCGGGAATGATCCTTACCAGAGAATCGGTCACGGTACGGCGTATCTGCCTGAACTCGGTAATGCTGTCCTGCATGCGTGAAGGCATGAAGGCATTCCCCAAACGTTCAAAAAAAGTCTTTTTGGGCCGCTGTACAGATGTGGTGATGGTGTCATATATTACCTCTTCGCGGATCACAACCGGAGGCATGGGCCGGGATGTCACTTCAGTAAGTTTGGGGGCTTGTGTGACTGCGGGAAGCCGGGGGAGAGCCCGGTCAACTTTTTGTACCACTTCACGGTTGCTTCGCCGGCTCAGCTCCTGTTGTTGCCTGGCAATATCTTGAATGTTGATATCACGGTAGAACAGCAAGCTGTCGATTTCCTGCAGGATCTCTTTCTGCCGTGCCAGGGGAGTCCCTTTCCCCAGGGAATCCAGCATAATGTCAACTTTATCGAGCGCCATGCTATACAGGTCGTAATTTTTGGTCTTCGGGTCCTGGATAAAACGTGTTCCCAGCCATTCGGCCTCATATAATAATGAAATGGTATTGCTTATGAGCAGACTGCGTTCCAGAATCTCTTCCCTGCGGTCTTCGCTTTGAAACAAGAACGGATATACACGTTTATACACATACCAACCGGTGCCTGTGGCAATGGCTATAAGCAACAGGTAGCTGAATATAATCTTCAGACGAAAACCCATATCTGGTTTCATGAGACTAAGATAAAAAGAAAATCCGGGCAGCACAAAGTGACGGGAAGGCAATGGGTGGGGAATTTTTCCCCAGAGCGTGGTCCTCAAATTCCCCACACTCATATCTTTCGGTTCCCGGCCCGACTTTTACAAGACAATTTATATGGCTGATATCTAATGAAATAAATATTATACAGCTTAAGTTTTGTTCTATTTCCCGGTTTTTTGAATTGGGGAATGTTTATGGAACGTTATTTGATGATATGAAAAAGAACGAAAACAGTGAGCGCGCGGAATTTTTTCATGCAAACAGAAGATCCATTTGTCGTGCCACGAAATAAAGAAGGGATACTGAAAGGCGACAGTATCCCTCTTTGCTTTTATAGTATTTGATAACTGTATTCAGATTTCCCAATCGGTACCGGTCTTTGTATCTTTAATACGCACACCCAGTCCGGAAAGTTGGTCACGGATCCTGTCTGATTCTTTCCAGTTTTTACTCTGGCGTGCCTGTTTGCGGAATTCCAGTATCATATCTATGAGTCCCCGGATAAGGGGTAATTGGTCACCTTCTGATTCTTGCTTAAGGCCCAGGATGCCGTTCACCACCCTGTCGTATATGCGTTCAATCAGTTTCCTGTCCTGTAGGGCAATGGTTTTGTTTGCATCAGCAGTCGTATGGATCCAGGTTACCAGATCAAAGAGCGATGCCAGGGCGACAGGCGTGTTCAGATCATCGCACAAGGCTTGGTAGATATTATCTTCTATTTGTTGTAATGTTTCCGATATAGTTGCGCTTTCTGAAACCGGGATCTTGTTGAGTACACTTTGTCCCAGCAATAGTCTTTTGAGCCCTTTGCCCGCTGCCGCCAGGGCATCGTCACTGAAATCAAGTGGTCCCCTGTAGTGCGCTTGCAGGATGAAGAACCTAACGGTCATAGGATGGAAGGGCTGTGTTAGCAGTGGGTGTTTGCCACTAAAAAGTTCTTCCAGGGTGATGAAATTGCCCAGGGACTTGCCCATTTTCTGACCATTTATGGTGATCAGATTGTTGTGCATCCAATACCTGACGCTGTTCTTTCCCCGTGTTACTGTATTTTGTGCCAGTTCACATTCATGATGGGGGAACATCAAGTCCATACCTCCCCCATGAATGTCAAAAACCTGTCCCAGGTATTTTGAGCTCATGACCGAGCATTCCAGGTGCCATCCCGGAAAACCTTCACTCCATGGCGAAGGCCAGTGCATGATATGTTCGGGCGCTGCCTTTTTCCAGAGTGCGAAATCGAAGGGAAAACGCTTGTCTTCCTGTCCCTCCAGGTCGCGCGTATTGGTTTGAAGGTCTTCCAGCACACGCCTGGAAAGGATCCCGTAGCAATGTTCCAGATTGTACTTTTTTACGTCAAAATATACAGATCCGTTAATCTCGTAAGCCATCCCGGCATCCAAAATCTGTTGAATCATAGCTATCTGCTCTGTAATGTGTCCCGAAGCCCTGGGTTCAATACTTGGCGGAAGGGTGTTCAGGGCGGCCATGGCCTGATGGTAACGGATGGTATAATACTGGACAACTTCCATGGGTTCGAGCTCCTCCAGCCGTGCTTTGCGGTTGATCTTATCTTCCCCGGAATCGGAATCGTTTTCCAGGTGACCCACATCGGTAATGTTACGTACATAGCGAACCTTGTATCCCAGATCTTTCAGCAATCTGACAAATAGATCGTAAACGACACCTGGCCTGGCGTGTCCCAGGTGCGGATCACCGTACACGGTGGGACCGCAGACATACAATCCCACGTGTCCCGGAACTAGTGGTTGAAATTTCTCTTTTTCTCTTGTAAGCGTGTTGTATATGAAAAGATCTCTTGGCATACGGATATATTCTTACATCTGACTGCAAATGTAAGTAATTTTTCAGCTCGAAGCCACTTCCCGCAATGTCTGGGCCAGTACCTCCTGTATATACCTGGGTTGGCCATCCTTTTCATAAACATTGGTACGGATCTTTCCTGTTATTAAAAGGCGGGTTCCTTTTTTGACTTTCTCGAATTGAGCAATGTCTTTTCCTTCCCAGGCAACTATTCTATGCCATGTAGTCTCCTCCTTCAATGTTCCGGATGAAGTCCTGACAACTTCCCCCGTTGCCAGATTAAAATTCATAACCCTTCTTCCTTCGTCGGACTGGCCGATTCTGGGATCTGCTCCAACGCGTCCCATCAATTCAACTTTGTTCACAGATTGTTCCATAAAATATTACGTTTTAATTGACTCAATGGAACAAACCTATAACACCTCTGCGAAAAAAGATAACCTGAAATGTAAAAATATAAAATTGTCCTGTAATCTTTTTTCAATTACAGCAATATGAACGTTTTTCTGACGTTCATTTCAGATATTTGTCCAGGAATTCAAAGAAGATCCTGTTCCAGAGTATATTATTCTGGGGCTTAAGTATCCAGTGGTTCTCATCGGGGAACAGGACCAGCCTGGCAGGGACTCCGTTCAGACGGGCGGCATTGAATGCAGCCATAGCCTGATCTGCGGGAACACGGTAGTCCAGTTCGCCATGGGTGATCAGAATGGGTTTATCCCAGTATTGCACGCGTTTGTGGGGAGATTGGGCGTAATGCTTCACGGCAGTCGGGTTGTTGTCCCAGGGAGCTCCCCCGTTGTCCCAATGCGGGAACCAGGTCTCTTCTGTTGACATATACATGTGTTCGGTGTTGAAGATGCCCGCATGTGCTATGAAGGCAGCAAAGCGGCTGCTGTGGTTCCCGGCAAGGTAAAATACCGAGTACCCGCCGTAGCTTGCCCCAACGGCAGCAATATGGTTTCCGTCCACAAAAGGTTCACATTTCATATGATCAACGGCACTCAGGTAATCCTGCATGTTCTGTCCGGCATAATCACCGCTGATCTGTTCTGTCCATTCCTGTCCAAAAGCGGAGGTGCCCCTCCTGTTTGGGAGAATGACTATATACCCGTTGGCAGCAATGAGCTGATGGCACCAGCGATAGGACCATCCCTGCGAAAGAGTTGACTGGGGGCCTCCTGCGCAGAAGAGCACCGCGGGGTATTTTTTTTGGGAGTCGAAATGCGGCGGGTATACCACCCAGGTCAGCATTTTTTTGTTATCGGTGGTAGCGATCCAGCGTTCTTCCACCTGCCCCATGGTCAGCTGATTCAGCAAATGGCTGTTTTCGAAAGTAAGTTGTATATATTCCCCCGAAACAGGATCGATGGATACAAGTTCGGTTGGCATAGACATGGAAACATAGGTGCCTATGAGCTTTTCACCTTCAGCTGGACTTCCTGCCAGCTGCACAGGACCGCAGTCATACCAGCCGCTTGTGATTTGCCGTATCTTTCCCGATACCAGGTCCATAACAAATACATGCTTGATTCCTTCTGCATAGGAAGTGAAATAAAGCCCTTTGCTGTCTTTCATCCAGGTCACGCTTTCCACATTGTAGCGGAATCCTGCTGTCAGGTCTTTAATGGACCCCTCTTCAAGAGAACAGAGTATCAGGCGGTTTTTATCGGCTTCGTACCCGTCCCGTTCCATGCTGTTCCATACCAGGAATTTCCCGCACGGAGAGAACCGCGGTGCTGTGTCGTATCCCATCATTCCCTGACTCAGGTTGACTTCCCGGCCGGTTTCCAGGTCCCGGAGGTAGATATCTGTGTTGGTGGAAACGGCGTAGTTAACGCCTGTTAACTTACGGCAGGAATAGGCGATGCTTTTGCTATCCGGGCTCCAGCACAACTCCCCGATATCCCCAAAGGGCAGCGTCGGCAATTCGTAAGGATGTCCCTCCAGCAGGTCAGTTTCTGATGAAAGGGATTCTCCGTCAAATAAGGCGACGAAAGAATGAGGAATCTCTTCTACAAAGCAGTCCCAGTGACGGTACATCAAATCGTCAATGATGCGCCCTGTGGCCTTATCCAGCGCCGGATCAATATCTATTGGCCTTATTGCCGTTCTGATCCGGGAAATGAACAGGATCTTTTCGCGGTCGGGGGAAAGGTTGAATTCATCTATAGGTCTATCCGTCCCCTTGATCTGCCGTTGGCCTGTGCCGTCGGCTTGCATGACCCATAGCTTGCCCTGGCTCAGAAAGAGTATGCGGTTGTTGTCTAGCCACCGGGCGTTGGATTCGCTTGTGCTGGTGCGGGAGATCTGGTGGTTATTGCTGCCATCGGCATTCATGACAAAAAGATCCCTATTGCGTTTGTCTTCTTCAATAGAAGTATAGGTAACTCCGTAAATGATTCTTTTTCCATCGGGAGAAACTTGTGGATCTGAAACACGCCCGAAATGATTCAGGACAATGGGATTCAGCAGGTCGTTTTCCAGGATGTCTGTGTTTTTCCCTATCAGGGGAGCTTTACTGTCGGCATTCCCGCTGCAATTGTTCAGTGCCAGTGAACCTGTCAGCATCATAATAATAAAGATTGTTCTGTTCATAGTACTTGGTTAAATTGAAAGTCAGTCCTGCTCTTATTGAAAAGAAACAGTTACTGTGAGGTCTGTCGTATTGATGTAATTTCCGGCCGGTTGATCGGACCCTATGTGCAAGGTGGCTCCCAGCTTAATGATCATGATGCCACCATAACCAAGATAACCATTGGAGGGTAGAATTTGAAAATCATCCACTGTCATGGTGTATCCCTGTTCGTTCCTTAACGTGATCTGCGATGGATAACTGCCGGCGGCAATTTCAAAATATTGACCGGGCATCCCGGCAAGTTGAAAGACAGCGGCGCTACTGTTGCCCAAGAGCAAAAAATTGCCGGAAACATTTGAAACGCTCCCATTAACGGGGTTCAATCTGACTGATCCTCCAACAGGTTGGCTCATTATGTCACCAAAATGCAAATCGCTCATTTTTTCTATCCGCACATCCACTCCAAGTGTGATTGATGCTTCTGCATCGATGGAAGAGCCAAAGAAAATCTGTGCAGCGGAATAATGAGAAAATACTGCCAAAAAAGCCGTCAGTAGACATAATTTAACTATTTTCATTTAACTATTTTCATAATGAATGACATTCACCACATTGATCACAATATTAAGC
>LUZA01000085.1 GCA_001603455.1 Bacteroidales bacterium Bact_09
TTTGTATAAGTCAGGTAAAATAGGGTGCAAATGTAATATTTTTTCCCTAATTAATTAACTTTGCAGTTCGCATTTGCCTCAATATGGTTAATAAACTCCTCATAAAAACATATTTGGTTGTGGGTTTTTTGTTTCCCGCATCTATTATATATGCCCAACTGTCGCCAGTCGATACCTTGTTCCGGGAGGGAGAACGGCTGCGGAAGGCTTATGAATTTGAACGAGCCCGGGAGTCTTTTACCCGGGCTATAGGTCTTTCTATAGATTCCCTGTTCATAGCCCGGGCTGGACAACTCCGTGTTCTGTGTGAGAATGGATTGATCCTGAGCAATTACGTTGTAAAGCCTCACATTCTGGGACGTACCGTTATTCCTTTGTGTGACTTTATTCTCTATTACGACCTGGCGCCTTCCGGCTCCTGGGTATTCCCCCCCTTACAACTCCTGGCTCATGTCAATGACGACGGCCGGGAACGTCAGCCCATGCTTTACAGGCCATCTGTGGACCGGCTTGTCTTTGCGGCCCGTGATACAACCCTGGGAACGGGATGGGACATTTATATGATCCATAAAAAAGACACGTTGACAGGTAATACAGAGTTCTGGGGCCCGCCAGTTCGCCTGGGACCCGGGATAAACACATCTGGCAACGAGGTGTACCCTGTCCTGAGTGCCGATGGAAATACCCTGTATTTTAGCTCCGACGGTCTTGCAGGAATGGGGGACAGAGACCTATTTACGAGTTCGTGGAACAGGGATCTGCAAAAATGGAACCCTGCCGAGAACATGGGTATTCCTTTCTCCTCTACTTTTGACGACTTGCTTTACCTGCTTTCAGATGATTCCCGGTTTTTCTATTTTGTCTCGGACCGCGCAGCTCCAAAAGACTCCCTTGTTCTATACAAGGTGGAATATGAAAGTTCACCGGTTAAAATCAGACCCTCCTCGATAAAAGATTTGCAGCAGATCGCCTCGCTTCCCCCGCCACAACAGAAACAAAAATCACTTGCGGAAGGAACGGTCAGCGAAGGCACGGAACATGTTGTTCTGGATACATTGTTACAGGAAACCCGACAGGCAACAACCCATTATACAGAATTGATCAGGGCCGTGAAGAACCTTATGGATCAGGTCGGTGAACATGAGTTGAAACTGGACAGCCTGAGAAAGCTCTACGGGTCGTTGTCAAGAGAAGAGGACAGGACAGCCATGGCCAATAAGATAAGGGAAGAGGAGTTCGCCCTGATGGAATTACAACAATCTCTGCGCGATGCACGCAAATCGGCCCAATCAATAGAAGATCTGTTCCTTTCGTACGGTGTACTACCCCCTGTTGTTGCGACTCCTCACTCCGGAAAATCCCTTCCGGCAGGAAATCGTGTTTCCCCCCGGCAGGAAGCCCACTTCAATCCTGTTAAACAAAAATATATGAATCTGGATGACTGTGTCTTTGAAGCTCCTGCTCCTGTGGTACCTGCTTTTGACTTGACATTCCGTGTAGAAAAAGAATCCCGGATCGTTCCGTGGGAAAATGAACCTATAGGATTGTATTACCGCATACAATTGTTTACTATTGTAAGAAAAGCCACGCCCGGCCAGTTAAGAGGTATCAACCCTGTATTTGAAGTAAAGGCCGGCAACCGCTACGTCTATTACGCAGGTCAGTTCCATCGTTATACCGATGCCTCCAGGGCGCTGGCAACGGTCAAGAGACAAGGTATTACCGGAGCCCTTATCGTAGCTTATTACCAGGGTAAATCCATCTCTGTACAGGAAGGACGGCGCAGGGAGGCGCAAAACAAAACAACCCCCGAAGGGATAACGGTCTTCCAGGTTTATCTGGGAAGCAATGAAATACCTTCCGGCCTTATCTCGCTGGTCAATGAGCTCTCAGATAAAGATATTATCAGGGTTATAACCGATGCCGGAATGGATTATTTCATCGGTCCCTTCGACACTATGGCCCAGGCTCAGGTCCTGGCCTCGGCCCTTCAGGAAAAAGGATACGAAAATGTAGCCGTGCAACCCGTCACTAACTAAAACAAAATATGGGAATAGGATTGATCATAACGCTCATAGTCATAGGCCTTCTGTTACTGATCGCCGAGATGACTGTCATCCCGGGATTCGGCATAGCCGGCATCCTGGGTCTGGCCAGCTTTATTGGAGCCATTGTGCTGGCTTTCCTACAATTTGGAAACACCATCGGTTTTATTATTTTATTCGGAGCATTGACCCTGTGCGGTGTTTTGGTGTTTTTTGTCCTGCGTTCAAAAACCTGGCGCAAGATCACCCTTAAGCATAATATAGATGAAAAGGCCACTCCTTCTCCGGAAGACAGGGGTATTACCGTGGGTATGGAGGGTATCAGTCTGACACGTCTGAACCCCGCTGGCAATGGCCGTTTTGGAGACATAACGGCAGAAGTCCGCTCATCCCATGGACTCATCCAGCCTAAAACCCCCATCAAGGTCATCTATATTGAGGGATTGAGTATATTTGTATCTTCTGTAGAAAACAACTAAATGAAAATATTATGTCAAGTGTAGGTGCAACGTTAATGTGGATAGCCATCGGGATTGTTGGTTTATTCATCCTTTTATGGTTCTTCCCCATCACCCTGTGGTTCCAGGCCCTGATCTCCGGTGTGCGGATCAATCTGATACAGCTGGTACTTATGCGGTGGAGAAAAGTCCCCCCCAGCACCATTGTCATGGCAATGGTTACCGGGACAAAAGCCGGTCTCACCCTGGATGTGAATGCCCTGGAAGCCCACTATCTGGCTAAGGGAAATGTGACCAAGGTGGTCAATGCATTGATCTCGGCCGACAAAGCCAATATCCCGTTGGATTTTAAAATGGCGGCGGCCATTGACCTGGCCGGACGCGATGTGTTCGAGGCCGTACAAATGTCAGTCAATCCCAAAGTAATCAACACCCCGCCTGTTTCAGCAGTGGCAAAAGACGGCATTCAGCTCATAGCCAAAGCGCGTGTCACAGTACGGGCCAATATCAAACAACTGGTGGGCGGTGCCGGCGAAGAAACCGTTCTGGCCCGCGTGGGTGAAGGGATCGTCTCCAGCATAGGATCCTCTTCCTCTCACAAATCAGTCCTGGAAAACCCTGATCACATCTCCAAGGTTGTACTGGAAAAAGGTCTTGACTCGGGAACTGCCTTCGAGATCCTTTCCATTGATATTGCTGATATTGACGTAGGCAAGAACATCGGAGCCGTCCTGCAAATGGACCAGGCCAATGCCGATAAGAACATCGCTCAGGCCCGCGCCGAAGAGCGCCGCGCCATGGCTGTTGCCCTGGAGCAGGAAATGAAGGCGGCCGCCCAGGAAGCCCGTGCCAAAGTCATCCTGGCCGAGGCCGAGATACCCCTGGCTATGGCAGACGCCTTCCGCAAAGGCAATCTCGGCATTATGGACTACTACCGCATGAAAAACATCCAGGCCGATACCGACATGCGCGAGCAGATTGCAAAATAAAATAAAATATATACCTTTGCACTCCTTCAAAGTAAAGGTTTGGTGAGGTGGGTGAGTGGCTGAAACCACCAGTTTGCTAAACTGACGTACTCGCAAGGGTACCGGGGGTTCGAATCCCCCCCTCACCGCCAAAGAAAAAACTGCCGCAGGCAGTCTGGCTGAGGCAGGAGGTGGAACCTCCCTATCTTCGCAGTCCAAACATACCGGGGTGTGGCGCAGTTGGTTAGCGTGCCTGCTTTGGGAGCAGGTGGTCGTCCGTTCGAGTCGGACCACCCCGACAAAACCGGATAGGTTCTACCTGCCAGCCTCATTATGCCCAACAGAAAAAGACACCGTCGTATGTCTGCCCTTCCTCCCATGGAGGGATATCGGCCTTACGGAATTCCCGGAAAGGACCGGGGATCGGTGGATTTGTTGTTTGAAGAGTATGAGGCTATTCGGCTGGCCGATTATGAAAACCTTACGCAGGAAGAAGCGGCGCAACGCATGAACATATCCCGCCCTACCTTTACGCGTTTATACGATAAGGCGCGTAAAACCATTGCCCGTGCTTTTATTGAAAGTAAAAGCATTGTGATTCGTGGTGGTGACTACGTTATTGACAACCACTGGTACCGTTGCCGCCATTGCCATCAAGTGAATTATTCTCCGGATCCTGTTGATAGTTGTCAGAATTGTCATTCAGATGATATTTTGTCTTTAAATAAAATGTCATCCAATTCTTCCAAATGATGGAATTTTTCAGACAACAGATCCTTAACTGCACACGCTGTGAGCTATCCAAAACCCGTAAACATGTGATTTTTGGAGAAGGCAATCCCAACGCAGATATTTTGATCATAGGAGAAGCTCCCGGCCGGGACGAAGACCTGATTGGAAGGCCTTTTGTAGGTTTATCCGGGCAATTGCTGGACAAAATCTTGGCTGCCTGTGGTTTTACCAGGCAAAAACATTGTCCTTAAATACAAGGAATTATCCAACCCGCAACACCCTTGCAGGTACGTCTAAACTTTTGTATGTTCCCAGATCTTCAGATCTATGCAGTCAATACGTGTGTTCTCATCTTCCAGGGAAACGATCACACCTGAATGCACTTTCCCCATCATACAATGAGAAGGAAGAAATTTCACCGTCTGCCCCACAAATGGACGCATTCCTTCAATTACTCCCCTGAATGAAAGCACCATACATATCCCGGCCTCAATGACCGTCTCTCCCCGTCCCAGTAATTTCCCTGGTCCGATCACCCACACATCCAGTAACCCGTTATCAATCTCTACAATCCGTGCAAAATGTGTAATGGGGCAGCCCAAAGGACGGTAACGGATCACATCGTCTTTAGAGATCTTATTGGCCGAGAAACAGGCCAGCGTTTCTCGACAGGAAGGCTCTCCGGGCAAAGGATGCAGTAAAAAATCCGCCTTTGCCTTATCTATCAGACCTTTATATTCTTCCTGTCCTGCCCCGGTCACCGTTTGTAACAACTCTTCGAGAGACCATAATTGTTTTTGAAACCGATCCTGTCTTAGTACCGGACATTGGTCCGTCCGTGCTTTTTGTATTGCCAGAGCACCGGCAAAAGAGGCGCAGTCCGTATATCCGCAGGCCCCGCAATTGAATCCGGGCAATAATCCCGTTATGGTTTTCAAAGACATCTTATTCCCCTATATATTTCTGGACCCCATTAATATGGCGTAACACACCCCGGTGGTGTTTACTGTCAATTTTCATTTCTCCCACGCAAAGTGTGCATATAGAGAAAGGAGCATTGTGACGCAGCTGGTCTTTTTCATAACAAAATTCAGGGGCTTCTTCAAAGCATACGGCCAATTCTGCCGAACCCTTCCCTGTAAGTCCGTTTGTTTCTATGATCCGGCATTCTTTATTCATCTCAGTAACTCTCTCCCTGAAAATTTCCCGTTCTGCCTGCGAAATCATGTCTCCTTTAGTTATGGCAACAATATTGGCTGTACTGAGAAATGGCCCGACCTTTAAAGGCGTATTGGGACCTGTTGTAGCATCAATGATACATACACCCAGTCCGCTTTCTGTGTAGGGTGCACAACGATGACAAAGTCCCGCCGTTTCTATTATCAGCATGTCCGATCGGTTATCTCTGGCAAACGAAACCATTTCACCCATATTGTATATGGTATAATGATCGGGACACATATCGCGCGATAGCCCCACGAGCGTGGGAATTCCCAGTTTTCTGAAACGCAACTGGTCCTCTGTGTACAGACAATCTATCTTGGCTACGGCAATTTTATAATTGCGGTTTTTTAAAGCTTTTATGGTATTGATAAGAACGGCCGTTTTCCCAGATCCTGGCGTACCGGCCACGACAATTACTTTCATAATATCTTCAGGCTACAATTTCTTCTCCAAGCCTTACACATTCACGTATCCGGAATAATTCCCTGTCAATTTTGTTCAGTTCTGCACACAGATCTGTTTCGTGCTGTGTGGTACTGAAGATTTTTTCTACGCCTCCGTTCTTCATTACTATACGTCTGCCCGTTAACAGAGCAAGCAACGGGTCATGAGTCACGATCAGAATGACCTTGCCATTTCCGGAAAGCAATTCCATGGCCTTATGCTTTTTTATACCGGCATTTTCTATCTCGTCAATAAGCACAACCGGTGAATCGCTTATGAATGCCACGTCTGCGACCATCAGTGACCGGCTTTGCCCTCCGCTGAGAACAGTCAGGTTCATCTCTTTATTGATAGGTTCTCCCGTAAGCGTGTTGGCATGATATATAACCTGGTCCACAAGATCACGCCCTTTTCCCCTGCATTTGGCATGCAACATAAGAAACTCACTGACGGTCATATCTGCCAGAAAATTCATGTTTTGGGAAAGCTGCGCTATGAGTTTTCTTTTGGGATCGAAACGCAGGACCTGGTCCGGAACCCTGCCGTTGATCAGGATACGTCTGCCGGTAGGCGTATCGGCCTGAGCCAATTGCTCGATATCTTCTATGAAAGCGCTTTTTCCGCTGCCCGTGGGACCCACTACGCCAACAATCTCACCGGGACAAATATCTATGCGGTCAAATGTTTCGGGGTTACCGGTCTTGTTTCTCCCTGGTAAAATGGTAATGCTCTGTATCATGCTGATCTTTTTTACAAAGGTAAAAGCTTTTACTATCTTTGTAAACAGGTAAAAAACGTATGCCGGAATACGTATAAATACGTAGCACCCAGGCGCTATATCTCAAAAAAATGGTGTTTAATGGCAAAAGTGACGAGGTTGGCCGTATTTTTTGATTGTGTTTTCTGTAGTAAATTTTCCCGATGCTTATCTACGGTACGCTTGCTTATGGACAGCTTTTTTGCGATTTCTGCATTGGAATAGCCCTTGCAGATATAGTAAAGAATATCTTTTTCACGCAAGGTAATATCTTCTGTTTCCTTTTCAGGTGTGTTCATCTTATGCATCACCTGATCCAGAATGGACTGAAGTATGTCTTGTGAAAAATAACTCCGTCCTTCCCAGACTTCCTGCAAGGCTTTTTTCACTTCGCTAAAGGAAGAGTTTTTCAATAAAAAGCCGGCTGCCCCTGCTTCGATCATACTGGTATAGTAACTTTCTTCCGAATACATAGACAGCGCTATCACTTTAAGATCGGGGCGCAGTTCCAGCGCTTTTTTTGTAGCTTCAATACCATTCATGACAGGCATCTCTATATCCATTAATACTATACAGTTATCTACCTCAACTATTTGTTCCAGAAAATCGCGCCCATTTTGTGCCTCAAAGATCTTATCGATAAAATCCATGCGAAGAAGCAGAAAACGAAGTCCTTCCCTAAAAAGTGCATGGTCGTCCACCAAAAATATGTTTATCTTTTTCATTTTAATGGTATTTCTATGTATGCGCCAAATCCTTCTCCCGGAGCTGAATGCATGGTCACAAACCCATCAAGAGATTTTACGCGGGAATAAATATTCTCCATCCCCATCCCGGCCATACCCTGCCGTTCAACGGGATCGTCTGTCAGGACCATTCCTTTCCCGTTGTCCCTGTAATCCACCATAAATACACCTCCGCTCTCCCGGATATCCAGACAGATAGTATCAGCTTCTGCATGTTTCAGGCTATTGTTCAATAATTCTGAAACAATCCTGTAAATATTTATCTCCAGATCATAATCGTACCGCTTACGCCCGATACTTGAATTCATTTCCAGTTTTTTACCTGAGTTTCCAAAAAGTTGACCGGTCATTGTTCCAATAGCCTTGACCAATCCGTAATTCTTGAGCAGATGTGGACTCAGATCGTTCGATATTTCCCTCAGACTAACAATGGCTTCGTCTATTACCGAGTAGGACTGTTCAACGATCTTTCTATTTTCGGGATCCATTTTTTCCGTATCCGCCGCACTGATGATCATCTTTACCGAAGACAGCAACGGGCCGAGTCCGTCGTGAAGATCACCCGCAATTGCCTGCCTTGCACGCTCTTCTCCTTGTATAATGCCCATGAGTAAACGTTTTTCGCTATGTTTTCTGATGGAATCAAGCTGGTCCTGCAAATTAAATATTTGACGGATGTAATAAAGGCTTATGAGCATCAGGACCGAGATCACGATACCAAGCCAGCTGTTCACTTCTTCCCTGGTTACAAGCTTCGTTTCCCAAAAAAATGATGAAAACTCAAACAACCTTTCCAGAGCCATCATTACAAAAGCAACAGATATCAGGATCCAGGAAATGTTGTATTTTGTCCTGCGAACCATACTGACGGCCACAATGGCTGTTCCCAGCTGAATGATCATCGACAAGAACAATGCAATTTTAAAAATCATTTTTTCTGTAAAATTAGCATTTTATAAAAAGAAGGTGACTAAAAAGTCAGGTTGACAAATAGTCACCTTCTTTTGTGTCTACGAGGTTAGAGTAAATATTAAAGGTAATCTATAAATCTTACACTCAGAACGACAATCTGCTTTTTCCTCCGAATTTAGGAGACTTCATCGCTGCAAATTTGTATCCTTGGAGGCCCAACGATTGCGGCACGTTCATCCACCATCTGGATACCTTTGAAGCCCGTTACAATAGGTGTGTTTGATTTACAAAGTCAGTATATCACTGTTTGTTTATTTTAATGTATATTTGCGGTAATAATTACCGCTATGGCAACAAAAATTAAACTAATCCTTCAGAAGGTACCACGCAATGCCGTATTATTTTCTTCCTGGCTTTCAGAAAACGGAATAGACAGGAAGGAGCAAACTTCATATGTGCGCAGTGGCTGGATAGAAAGGATTTCGAAAGGTGTATATAAGTTTACCGGGGAGACCCCTACTGTATACTCGATTCTTTCGTCTTATAACATTCAGCTTGATAAAAGGACTCATATTGGTGCTTCGACAGCTCTCGACCTGCGCGGATATTCCCATTTTGTGGCAATGGGCAAACCTTTGGCGTATATCTTTTCGTCGAAAAATCTAAGGATTCCATCATGGTTTGAACGAGGGGAGTGGGATATGTCTGTCAGGTATTTCTCATCGTCCGCTTTTGGAGAGACTGAGGTCGGATTGGAGATGATGATGATAGATGGGAGCCAGGTGCTTTTGTCTTCTCCCGAGAGGGCATTTATGGAATGTCTGCACCTTTCCCCGGTTAATTATTCTTTGATGGACATATATTATGTGATGGAGATGCTGACTACGCTACGTCCAAAACTGGTACAGGAGCTTCTTGAGGCGTGTGCCTCGGTAAAGGTTAAGAGACTGTTTCTATATATGGCAGAAAAGTCAGGCCATTCCTGGTTTAAAGCTATAAACACAGGTGTGATAGCACTCGGAAGCGGCAAGCGTGTATGTGCTTCCAATGGAAAATATATAGGTAAATATGACATAACTATACCAAGAGAACTGGCGGACTATGAATAATAACTATGTGCAGAAGGTAGAGCTTCTACTGAGAATGATGCCAATTATTACCGACGAAGGAGTGTTCGCTGTACATGGAGGCTCAGCCATCAATCTGTTTTTGAAAGATTTGCCCCGGTACTCAGTAGATATTGATTTGACCTATATTCCTTTGGAAGACAGGCAGACCAGCATCTCCAATATTAATGCTCATCTAAAAGCAATTTCTGACAGAGCCCAAAAGTCTTTAAAAGGCATACACATTGTACCAAATCCTGCGACCTGTAAACTCTTATGCGAATATCGAGGGAAGCAAATCAAGATAGAAGTCAATCAGACTAAGCGCGGCATCATAGGAGGTAATGTACTCAGACTGCCTCTTTGCAGCAAGGCCCAGGAAGAATTCGGTTTGTACTGCGAAGCCGATATTGTACCCAAAACACTTCTTTACGGAGGTAAAATGGCTGCCGCATTATCCAGGCAGCATCCCCGTGATCTGTTCAATGGAAGCTTATCAACCTCCTGAAATTAAAGAATACTAATTCGAAGAAGCTAATGAATGAAGCAGACAAGCTGAAAGAGCTGTTTATACAATAAATGCCCCCAGGCGTCTACCTATTGTTCTTACAGGAGGGTGACTAAAAAGTCAGGTTGACAAATAGTCACCTTCTTTTGTGTCTACGAGGTTAGAGTAAATATTAAAGGTAATCTATAAATCTTACACTCAGAACGACAATCTGCTTTTTCCTCCGAGCTTGATAGAAAAGTGAGAGCAATCCTTGACGAGGCAGAGCAAGAAAATGGAGGCCGACTAAAAAGTGATTTTTAGTCGGCTTCTTTTTCTTTCACTATCAGGCTTTTATACTAATCAAGCAATTTATTGCGGGCTGTCGCTATCTCGCCGGCCAATGTGTTCAATTGCTCTTCAAGCTGTTTAACGTTAATTGCGTTGATCACTTTCAGTGGATCCAAAATACCGCTAATGGATTCCAGTTCTGGATGGTATGGCATCAAAGATTCTATCCCTTCCACAACCAGTAAGAACCTGTACGATACATCCGAAGCCGTTTCATCGTTGAAATATTTAATATAACGGGGTATCTCCAGACTTGTAATATACAAAGCTTCCAGAATACCAGAAGCCATTGTTTCAAAGAAAAGATGTACCTGTTCCTTTTCCAGCTGTTCACTGCCCATAGTAACTATCCATGAATCCAGGTCCAGGGTGTTGACCTCAACTTTGATTTCGGTCCCTTCCATAAGGGCCACATTATCGGTTTCAACCATGAGTTGTGCCAAAACCCTGTCGTATTCTTCAACAGGCATATCATATAACACAGCTATTTCTCTGTCCACGGCATAAATGGCCAGGGCACGGCTTTTCTGATTAAGCGTTACCAGATCATTCACTTTGGTCAACGGAGTCAGGAAAGTGGGCTTTACCCTTTTTTCGCGTTCGGTCAGAACAAGTGTCCCCTCCCGGATAGCTTTCATATGGGGCATGACGCCCAGTTTTTGGAATCCCGCAATCAGCGAGTCTATTTTAATGATCAGATCTTCTGTCAGATATTGTTCCTGCTGATTGATTTCAGCTTTAGTGCCAATATCTTTTTTCTTAGAAGCTTTGTTTCCGCAGGCACTGATCATAAGTGCAGGGATCAGCAATAATACAATGAAAATTTTTTTCATATTAGGTTTAAATTTGAATGATGTTAATATTTCCGGATCTAAAATACAAATGTAAAAAAAACACGGTATTATTCTTCTCTCCTTCTCAGAAACCTCGCAGGGACTTCGAAAAACAGAGATAAAGAAGTCAGGATGGCCATTATACCCAAAACGCCCAGATTATACCAAAGGGTGGAAATATTCCATTTTCCCAATACTTTCTGATGGCTGTAAAAAGGTGCCCGGCCATTACGGGTAGCTGGTTCCAAATATATCTGTCCCACCCGGGGAACGATTACTTCGTTCACCAGGCTGTACATCTTCGTACCTGAAGTATTTAAAACCAGATCCTGTAAAAACAGATTGTGGTTGTTTCTCTTCAAGGCCAGAAGTCCTTCACGCCCCATTTCTTCCAACAACTCCTTATTGACACGGTCTATGGCGTGTGTATAGTATAGCGACATGCTGGACAATACCTTATCTGCTTGTTTGAAATACCCGTCTAAAGCTATATAAAGACCGGGAGACCAGGAATCTCCGGAATAAGAGAACGGTTCAAGCTTTGTTACCCGGGATAGTTTGGGTATTCCTGCTCTGATAATACAGAGTCTTTGCGGATCCGCCGTGCCTTGTTTTACATATTCGTCCTGCGCTGTTTCCATCTGACTTTGTAATTCCTCCAGAAATCCCAGCCTGTAATACTGCGCCCTGAATTTTTCTTTTTCGTTTTCAAAAAAATGCTTCATGTACGGATTGTACATATAAGAGCTGACAGCCAGGGCTTCGAACGCCCAGCGGGAAGGGATCATCTCTCCTATCACGGGAATGTTTCCTGTTTTACTGCGGGGGTTCAGATCATCAAACTTGACCACTAGCCCACACAGTAGTATCTGCGGAATGAGCAGCAGAGGGATGGTTATATAAATGGCCACAATAGAGCTTAACGACTGGGAAAGCACCAGTCCGGTCAAGTTGGCCACCAGGGCCGCGGCAAACAGGATGATCCACCAGATGCCCAGCATACCGTGTATCCCCATAATAGCGTGTCCCACCAGGATAAACAACAATGTCTGGATCAGTGACAGACCTGTCAGGTAAGTGATCTTTGACCAAATGTATCCACCGTGGCTCAATCGCAGGAAACGCTCTCGTTTGAGCAGTGACCGATCTTTGAATATCTCCTCGGCACTTACGCTCATACCCATGAAAATAGCCACAATTATAGCCATAAAGAAGAACGACACCAGATTTTTGTTATCCATAACGGTATAACCCGTTTCTGGTGCATATCTTGTCAGCATGGCCACAATGGCGGCCAGCAGGGGCGCTTCGAGTAACGAAATGAGCAAATACTGCGTATTTACTATCTTGGTTTGCACGTTTCGTTGCAGGAATATTATGAATTGCTTGCGGGCAGAAGGTTTTCTTTGCTTGGTAAGGGGAATTTCCCTTACCTGCGGTTTGTCTTGCTTTTGCCTGGAATCCAAGTATTTGCAATGCCATTCCTCTGGATTTATGCGGCGTTCTTCTGTCAAACGTCCCGTATCGTCCAGGGCTTTTGAATCCAGGATGTTAAGGACAATCTCGGGGTTCACGTTCCCGCAGGCGGAACACATGCTTGTTTCATCATCTGCATAATGAGCTGCCTGTTTGAAATATGTCACCGCCTCTATGGGGTTTCCGTCATATACCGGGTATCCGCCTTTATCCAGTAACCAGAGCTTGTCAAAAAGCTTGTAAATGTCCGATGAGGGCTGGTGGATGTTGACCACAATCAGCCGTCCCCTGAACGTTTGTTCCTTGAGCAGATTGATCACCTTTTCCGAGTCGGAGGAACTCAGACCCGAGGTGGGTTCGTCTAGAAAGAGGACGGCCGGCTCCCTGATCAGCTCCAGCGCAATATTGAGCCGTTTGCGTTGTCCTCCGCTGATGGTTTTGTTGAGTGGAGAGCCCACTTTCAGTTCTTTTGCCCCGGCCAGACCCAGATCGGTAAGCACGTCCATTACCCTTTTATCGAGTTCCTGCCACGACATACCGTCAAAACACAACCTGGCGGTGTACCAGAGGTTTTGGTAAACCGTCAGCTCTTCTATAAGCAGATCGTCCTGTGGTACAAAGCCTATAAGCTTTTGCACCCGGGGATCATCAATGGAATGGCCGTTCAGCAGGATTTCCCCTTCCTGTGGTCTTACATTCCCGTTTAACAGGCCGAGCAAGGTGGATTTACCTACTCCGCTGCCACCCATGATGGCCACAAGTTGTCCCGAATGCAGGGTAAAGGAAAAATTATGCATCCCGTTTTCACTGCGTGGAAACCTGAAATTTATGTTCCGGCCGGCAAGTTCTATGGGTATTCTGTCAGGTTCCTTTTTGTCAAACAAGGCCTTTATGTTGCTGTAATATAACGGACTGCCCCCTTTCCCCTTCATTACCCCACTTTGTTGCCAAAGTTGAAATGTCCCCGGCAGTACGGGCACATCGTTCATCATCACCGTATCCTTCCCCTGGTAGGTAAAGGCCATGATGTTGCTTTCGGGCAGATCTATCACGTGCAATAAGCCATCCCATTGCGCGGGGTTACAGGCCAGCACCCTGCCGGTTTCCTCTTTCAGAACAAACGCTTTAAAATGACGTAATAATTCTCTGTTCACGTTAAAATGACCCGCCACTTTTAAAAAAAGGTCTTCGTGCTCCAGAAATCCTTTACGGTTTATGGCGGAAAATTCCATAAAACGCAATAACAACAATGATTGCTCAGAAGCTTCAATCTTTTTCCTCAATCCTTCACAAACAGATCCTATGATTTTGTCTTTGTCCAGATCGGGAGACATTTCATAGAGATCCCTAAGATCGTTGTACAGTCCCAGGTATGTTTCCTGCCGGCGAATTCCAAAATGCTGGTTCAGGTAAGTTTTTATCAGCTGCGAAGCACGATTCTTGTCAATGCCGGCTGTGGCTCCGAATAAAGCAAACAGATTCAGCAGGCCGGAAAGGACAATGTCGTTCATAATATTGTATTTTTATCTTTCCAATAATACAGTATCAGAAAAGGGATTCCCAGTACACTTCCCACTATATCTGCGGCTACATCGGATATATCTCCCGTACGGTAGGGCAGGTAATACTGGACGATCTCGGTTATTACCCCGAAAATGAATCCGGACCACAAAATAAAGATTTTTGTGACAATATACCGGGGCCTGACCGCCGCCCAGGTCAGGGGAACGATGGGAATAAAAAGTATGGCGTGCATTATCTTATCGGGCATCACACCCAGGGTAGATGCCATCCATATAAAAAACCCGCCCTTTTTAAATTTAGGCAGGGCATCCCCTGTCGCAAACAGGAAATACGTACATACTCCCAGGTATAATATAAAGAGAACGATAAAGAAATACCTTTTCCCCGGCCTTTTTTTTATGTGAGTTTTTCCAGCCAATGTTTCATGTTTAGTTTGTCATCCATAATTCCGGGAAGATTGTCAATGGGGATCCTCTCCTGGAGCATCGTATCCCTGTCCCTCAGGGTAACGGTCCTGTCCTCAAGGGTCTGATGGTCCACCGTTATGCAAAAGGGTGTTCCAATAGCATCCATCCTGCGATAACGTTTCCCTATGCTGTCCTTCTCGTCATACAGACAATTGTGTTCCAGCCGGAGCATCCGGATGATTTCCTGCGCAACCTCGGGCAATCCATCTTTCCTGATCAGGGGAAAAACGGCCAGCCTGATCGGTGCCAGCACCGGAGGAATGCGCATGACAACGCGTGTCTCACCACCTTCCAGTTCCTCGACCCTGTACGAGGCTGTCAATACGGCCAGGAATGTCCGGTCCAGTCCGATAGAGGTTTCCACAACGTAAGGCACATAATTTTCGTTGGTCTCGGGATCGAAATAACGCAATTTACGGCCCGAGTATTCTTCATGGCGTGACAGGTCAAAACCGGTCCGGGAGTGAATCCCTTCCAATTCCTTGAACCCAAACGGGAAACAGAATTCTATATCGCAGGCGGCATTGGCATAATGGGCCAGCTTGTCATGATCGTGGTAGCGGTACATATCCTCTCCCAGACCGAGTGACAGGTGCCAGCGCAAGCGCATCTGTTTCCAGTAATCATACCATTTCATTTCTTCACCCGGCTTGACAAAGAATTGCATTTCCATTTGCTCAAATTCACGCATTCTGAATATGAACTGTCTGGCAACAATCTCGTTCCGGAAAGCTTTTCCTATCTGTGCTATGCCAAAAGGAACCTTCATTCGTCCACTTTTCTGGACGTTCAAAAAATTCACGAAGATCCCCTGGGCCGTTTCGGGTCTGAGATAGATCTGCGATGTCCCTTCGCTGTTGCTGCCAAGCTGCGTGCTGAACATCAGATTGAATTGACGGACTTCCGTCCAATTCTTCGTGCCCGAGACGGGACAAACGATCCCGCAATCCAGGATCAGCTGGCGCAGGGCAATCAGATCATTTTCATTGAGTGCCCGGTTCATTTGTGTCCGGACATCGTCAATCTTTGCCTGTTCACGCAAGACGTTGGGATTTGTGGCACGAAACTGTACTTCATCAAAGTTTTCAGTAAAACGTTTTTTGCCTTTCGCCACTTCCTTGTTTATTTTCTCTTCTAATTTGGTTATATGATCTTCCAGCAACGTATCTGCCCTGTATCTTTTCTTGGAATCCTTGTTATCTACCAGGGGGTCGTTGAAAGCAGCCACATGTCCGCTGGCTTCCCATATCCTGGGATGCATAAAAATGGCCGAGTCAAGGCCTACGATGTTGTCATGCATCCTTACCAGCGAATCCCACCAGTATTTTTTTATATTGTTCTTTAATTCAACTCCGTTTTGTCCGTAATCGTATACAGCGCTCAATCCGTCATAAATTTCGCTTGACGGAAAAATAAAACCATATTCCTTAGCGTGGGCAATAATGTTTTTGAATAAGTCTTCCTGTGTCATAAATTGTTCAGTAAAAATCCTCCAAAGATAAGTTTTTTGGCAGAATTTCCTGAAGCAGTTCCATGGCAAAAGGTCTTTCCCTTAACCGGGGATGCGGCAGGATCAACTTTGGGGTATTGTGTTTCAGGTTGTCATACAGGAGGATATCGATATCTATAAGACGGGAGCAATAGGATCCCCTCCCTGCAGACAGTGCCTTGTCCGATTCTCTTTTCCTTCCTAGTTTTCTTTCAATTTCAAGACATTGTTCCATCAGCTCTTCCGGATCAAGCTCTGTTTCCATACACGCCACCTGGTTAAGGAACCAGGTAACAGGTTTGTTAAATCCCCAAGGTTCCGTTTCCTTTCTCGAAGATAAGGCCGCAATACAACCTGCTTGTTCAAGTTCTTCCAGCGCTTTATCCAGCATGAATTCTCTGTTCCCCATATTGCTGCCTAAAAGCAGATACGCCTTATGCATGGACACTGGATTTTAGTACATTCCGTAAAGACCCGTATCGAGCAATGCTTCTTCGCTCATCCGGGAAGGATCCCATGGGGGATCGAAAGTTAGTCTGACAGATACCTGTCCCACACCTGGAACCTGGCTCACGGCTATCCTGGCATTTTCTACCACTTCATCGGCCAGGGGACAGTTGGGCGCTGTAAGTGTCATGGTGACGTTTACGTCACGGCCTTTTTTCATGCTTTTTCCTATGGAAATATCATATACCAGTCCCAGATCTACAATGTTGACCGGTATTTCCGGATCATATACCTGTTTGAGTGCCCGTTTAATGTTTTGTTCGAGTTCCATATCAGACAGGTTTTTGTGCACTTGCTGCCAGGGCATACATTTTTATTTGCTGTATCATGGACAGCAGGCCATTGGCCCTTGTGGGAGAAAGGTGTTCCCTCAGGCCTATTTTATCAATGAAAGACATGTCGGCATCGAGGATTTCCCGGGGGGTATGGCCCGAAAAGACAAATACCAGCAGGGATACGATGCCTTTTGTGATCAATGCATCACTGTCTGCCCTAAAATAAAGGCAGCCGCCTTCTCTTTTGATATCCAGCCACACCCGGGACTGACATCCCCTGATAAGGTTCTTTTCCTGCCTGGAGGCCTCCTCCAGGGGGGGCAGCTTTTTCCCCAGTTCTATCAGGTACTCGTATTTGTCCATCCAATCCTCCATGAGAGAGAACTCTTCCACGATTTGAGCCTGCTTATTTTCAATGGTCATAACAAGCCGGAATTTTAACGCAGCATTTTCAATACTTTTTTGAGCGATTCCACAAAAAAGTCAAGTTCGTCTAATGTATTATACAAGGCAAATGATGCCCGCAGAACAGATGTTACCCGGAAACGTTCCAGTAAAGGTTCTGCACACAACATGCCGGAACGGACTGCAATACCCATTTTATCCAGTAAAGTAGCCATGTCGGCGGGGTGCGCTCCTTCAATAATCATGGAAAATACGGGAATCTTTTCATAGATCTGACCATAGTATGTTCCCGGCATCCCCAGGATCCGGCAACCATCTATCTGCCCGAGGGCTTCCAGTGCCTTCAGGGTAACCTTACGTTCATGTTCCTCGATGGCTTTTGCATCCAAACTGTTTACAAATTCCACGGCTGCTTTAAGTCCGGCCACTCCCGTGAAATTGGCCGTACCGGCCTCAAACTTCAGGGGAAGCTGTGCATATGTTGTCCCTTTGCGCAGGGAAACCGTTTCTATCATATCTCCACCTCCCTGCCAGGGTACCATTTCTTCCAGATATTTTTCCTTTCCGTACAGGACTCCTGTTCCGGTAGGCCCATACAGTTTATGTCCCGAAAATGCGTAAAAATCAGCATCCATCTCCCTTATATCGACCTTCTTGTGCACGATCCCCTGAGCTCCGTCCACGGCAACCGGAACATTATAGTAATGAGCGATACGGATGATCTCGGAGAGCGGATTGACTATGCCCAGAACGTTGGACACATGTGTTATAGCCAGGAGCCTGGGCACTTCTCCCGGTTTGTCCAGGATCTGTTCCAGCTTTTTGGGATCCAACGCTCCCGTATCGTCTATTTCCCATACTTCCAACAAGGCTCCCGTCCGCTGGCACATCATCTGCCAGGGAACAATGTTGGAATGATGTTCCGCCTCGGTCACAATGATCCTGTCACCGGGACGAACGTAAGTTTGTCCGAAAGAATAAGCCAGCAAATTCAACGATGCAGTAGTGCCACTGGTAAAGATGATTTCATTTTCCGAGGCCGCATTAATAAAATCCCTTATGACCACTCTGGCCTTTTCATACCTTTCCGTACACTGCATGCTCAGATAATGAACCGCCCTATGCACATTCCCATTCAGCTTTCCTTCCATTTCCTGCAATACATCCAATACCATTTTTGGTTTTTGTGATGTAGCCCCGTTGTCCAGATACACAAGCGGTTTCCCGTAAACTTTTTGGTGCAGGGCGGGAAACTGCTCCCTGATATGCATTATATTCATGCTTCAAAGATAATAAATGTATATTTGCAGTGTGCACCAAACATCATTAAAATGTACGAATACATTAAAGGACCCCTGATTAGTGCTGATCCTGCACAGGCAGTGGTAGAAAGTGGCGGGATAGGTTACCATATTCTGATTTCACTGCAGACATACTCTGTTATACACGCCCAAAGTGAAGTCCGGCTTTGGCTGCACCTCCTGGTCAGGGAGGATTCTCATATGCTTTACGGATTCGCTACCCGTGACGAACGTGAGATTTTTCGTTTGCTTATAGGAGTTTCCGGAGTTGGCCCCAATACGGCCCGGATGATCCTTTCTGCCATGAGCAATGTAGAATTACGCAATGCGCTGATTACAGGCGATGTGGCAAGAATAAAAAGCATAAAAGGGATCGGAACAAAAACGGCCGAAAGAATGATCATCGAGCTCAGGGACAAAATGTTGAAGGTGGGACTGGAATCAGCCGGAGAAGACCATGCCGCACAGCCGGTGTCAGAGATTGGCGCAGAGGCAGCCGCAGCTCTACAACAGCTTGGATTCCAGCGCTCTGCTGTCGATAAAGTCATTTCCCGTCTGCAAAAAGAGAATCCTTCCTGTGGTTTGGAAGATTTAATACGGCAGGCGCTCAAACTCTTGTAATTTATCTTAAATAGCTATATTTGCGTTACCAAATTTAATCTTATTGTTATGAACATTCCAGCCAATCTCAGGTACTCCAAAGAGCACGAGTGGGTAAAAATTGAAGGCGATCTGGCAATCGTGGGTATAACCGATTATGCCCAGTCACAGTTAGGCGACATTGTATTTGTTGACATTCAAACCGTGGGCGAAACGCTCGACAGGGATGAAGTATTTGGGGCCCTTGAAGCCGTCAAGACCGTAGCCGATATTTTCATGCCGGTATCCGGGACTATAGAAGAATTCAACGAAACACTGGAAGGAGAGCCCCAAAAAGTGAACGAGGACCCTTATGGCGCAGGGTGGATGATTAAGATCAGGATGACAAATCCCGGGGAAGCTGAAAGTTTGCTTAATGCAGAGGCCTACGAGAAACTGATCTCGTAAGCGCCCCTGATAATATATTTATGAAGACGAGCTTCGGAAGCGACAATCATTCCGGGGTACATCCTGTTGTGCTTAAAGCATTGGCCGATGCCAATAAGGGGTACTGCCTTTCTTACGGAGAAGACGATTATACCCTCCGAGCGCAGAAAGCGTTCAAATCTTTTTTCGGAGAACAGGCTCAGGTGTTCTTTGTTTTTAACGGGACCGGAGCTAATGTATTGTGTCTGCAAGCGCTTACTCGACCTTATCACGTTATAATTTGCGCCCGAACGGCCCATATCAACCAAGATGAATGCGGGGCTCCAGAACGTTTTACGGGTTGCAAGGTTATTACGGTAGATACTCCTGACGGGAAACTGCGACCCTCAGATATTCAGCCTCTTCTTTTCGGATTTGGGTTCCAGCATCATTCTCAGCCAAAAGTAATTTCCATTTCCCAGGCCACAGAACTCGGCACGATTTACAGGCCTGAAGAAATCCGGGCCTTGGCCGATCTTGCCCACAGATATGGCATGTACCTGCACATGGATGGTTCCCGCCTGGCCAATGCAGCCGCTTCCCTAAACTTTTCCCTAGCCAGTATGACCACCGGGTGTGGCGTGGATGCCCTTTCTTTTGGCGGCACAAAGAATGGTATGCTCATGGGCGAGGCCGTGGTTCTGTTTCACCCTGACTTTGCGAACGATTTTTTATACATTCGCAAACAATGTATGCAACTTTTTTCCAAGAGCCGTTTTGTGGCAGCACAATACCTGGCCTATCTTGAAAACGGATTGTGGCTTGAAAATGCACGCCATGCCAATAAAATGGCTAAATACCTTGAGGCCGGCATACGCGATCTGCCTAAAGTTACCATAACCCAAAAAGTGGAAAGCAACGCCGTTTTTGCCATTATTCCTGAACCCGCTTATAAAAGACTCCTGGAAAAACATTTTTTCTACACCTGGGATGAATCCACCGGAGAGGTTCGCTGGATGTGTTCCTTCAATACCCGCAAATCACACATCGATGAATTTGTTAACGATTTAAAAACATCTTTATTATGAACGAAGAAGTAAAAATCACGAGGCTGTTCGATTTGCTCGAGCGCTTGCAGACAATCTATCCTAAGGAAGACATCCTGGCCGGAAAAGTGAATGGTTCCTGGAGAAAATACAGTTCTCGTGAATATGCCGAAATATCACACACTTACGCTTATGGGTTTCTGGAGCTGGGCCTCAAATCCGGTGACAAGGTCATTACTGTAATGAACAACCGTCCGGAGTGGAATTTCGTGGACATGGGAACTGCCCTCGCGGGAATGGTTCATGTGCCAGTCTATACCACCCTCAGCGAAGACGATTATCTCTATATCATCCCCCATTCCGATGCCAAAGTCATGATTGTCGGAAATGCCGCACTTTACAAACATCTTGCTCCGATAATCGCCAGGCTTGATAATCCGCCCATGGTCTTTACCATCGACCGGGTGGATGACGTTAACAATATTGAACAAATACTCCAGTCGGGTGAAAAAAGCAAAGACAAATGGGAATCCGTAATCGAGGACAATAAAAAGAACATAACACCCGATACGTTGCTTACGATAATCTATACTTCTGGTACCACCGGAACCCCAAAAGGTGTAATGCATGCCCACAGCAGCATTATTTTCAATTTTTTGGGTCATGCCGCACAGCAAATCATGAATTCCACGCATCGCTACCTGAGTTTCCTTCCTCTTTGCCATATATATGAAAGGACCATGAACTACGAATTCCAGTTCATGGGTATCAGTATTTATTACGCAGAAAACATGGGGACCATTGCCCGTGATCTGAAAGACATCCATGCAGATGGGTTTTGTGCTGTTCCCCGTGTTATTGAAATGATATACAAAAAACTTGAAGATGCCGGTAAGACGCTCAAAGGGATCAAACGGTTAATCTACAAATGGGCCTGGAATTTCGGGAACACCTTCGATTACGAAAACCTCACCCTCTGGCGTGTTGCACTCAATAAATTATTTGACAAGCTGGTTTACAGCAAATGGAGGGCAAACCTGGGCGGTCACGAAATGTTGATTGTTACCGGTGGCTCTTCTATCCGAGCCTGTGTGATCCGGTTGTTCTCTGCAGCCAAAATGTACATTTACGAAGGATACGGACTAACAGAAACCGCTCCCGTGATAGCCGTAAACAATCCCAAAGGCAAAATCCGCAAGATCGGGACTGTGGGAAAAGTCATGGAAGGTACAGAATTGAAGTTTGCGGCCGATGGGGAAATCCTGACCAGAGGCCCCCATATCATGATGGGTTATTACAAAAACCCAGAAGCCACAAAAGAGGCCATTGATAGTGAAGGATGGTTCCATACCGGCGATGTAGGCGAAATGGTGGATGGCGTTTTTCTGCGTATTACTGACCGTAAGAAAGAAATATTCAAACTTTCCAATGGCAAGTACGTTGCCCCGCAGATGGTGGAAAATAAACTGAATGAATCGCCTTATATCGAAAGTTCAATGGTCATCGGAGTCAACCAGAAAGTGGCTTCGGCCATTATTATCCCCAATGCAGTACTGATCCAGGATTGGGCAGCACGTCACAGGATGGTCTTCCAGGACCTGGAAAACCTGTACAAGACAAAAGAGGTTAATGAGCTTATTCATAATGAAATAGAGCGCATCAATAAAACACTGGCCCCGCATGAACAGATCAAATTCTTCCGTCTGGTAAATGATGAGTGGTCAACT
This sequence comes from Bacteroidales bacterium Bact_09, assembly GCA_001603455.1. Classification (GTDB taxonomy): domain Bacteria; phylum Bacteroidota; class Bacteroidia; order Bacteroidales; family UBA932; genus DMER64. Next base: position 22,286 of record LUZA01000085.1, read on the forward strand.
GCCAACGGATTGCTCTCGCAAACCCTGAAATTGCGCAGAACCCGGTTGAACAAACACTACGAAAAACTTATAGCCGAAATCTATCCGTGATACGTAAGGCCAATGATCAGGACAAGGCCGCACTCCGGGACATCTGGTGTGCTGTTTTTGACGATACGCTCGATTATGCCGCGTTTGTGACTGATCATTGCCTGAAACTGGGGACCGTCCTATATTATCCAGAAGGTCTGTCCTTTCTGACACTTTTTCCACTGACACTGCATTTCAAGGGAAAAAACATCCTGCAGGGTGCCTATTTATACGGAGTGGCGACCCATCCACGGCGACAAAGAAAGGGTTTCGGTTCCATGCTGCTTGCCAGGGCCTCAGAAATAGCCCCTTTTTTGCTTCTTTATCCTGCGACCCACGATCTGCAGCATTTTTATCACAAAAGAGGATTTGATGTCCCTGTGCACATTCCATCCCCTGTCGTCAGAACAAACTTGCCAGACAGGCCGTCCCCCCATCATCCTGCCGCTGCCCCTTATACAGAATATATTGCAGATGCCGGAAAACAGGATTATACCTTCCTGTGGTCTCCTTCCCTGTACGATTATGCATACCGGGAATGTCTTTTCAGGGGTGGCTATGTTATGTCCCCCTGGTTTTGCTATCCACAGGATGGCAATGTCGTTTGTAAACCTTATATGAATACCGGTCTGACAACAAACGCATCATACCTGCGGGCGTTGGTCCGGTTTAATATTACCGTACCGGGGTTTCGATCGGAAAACGCGTTGTTTTACCTTCCCTTAGACTGATTGTTAGAAGGTTATTCTGTAATATCCAAGCGGGAGCAACCCGGTTTGATACGAAGTTCTCATGTTCTCCAACTTTACGTCATATTCATAGGAATAAACGTTTTTTCTGTTGGTAAAATTTCTTATCTCCACACCAATTTCATGGGTTACGTTACGCTGCTGGATCTTAGCCCAGACTTTCGCGTCTCCCCTCATATAAAAAGGATGTCTGGGAACATAAGCCTGTTCGTAGATATAAACGGCAGATCCCGCCTGTTTTGACGCTTCCAGGTCCACTGGTATGTATCGCTGACCACCTGCAAACGCAAATTTTACATCGCCTCCTACAGACCATATATTTTTTGCCGTTGCCTGTCTGGTTATTTCAAACTCCTTGCCAACCAGCATGTTAGCCACAAAATTACTGTTGTAACGTGTGTTTCTCAGCATGTTGTCAATACTTCTGAACTTGCTTTCAAAAACAGATGCCGTAGCCATATAATACCACCCCTGAGAAAGAAAACGCTCCAGCGTAAGTTCCAGTCCGTAATTAAATCCGGTAGCATCGCTGACGTAAACACGTCCGTATTTATCGAAATTCATACCGCCCAGATTGATTACAGAATAATACGGTTCATACAGGTCAACGGGAATATTATAAAGATACTGGTAGTATGCCTCGGCCTTGAATCGCGTGGAGGGGGCAAGGCGCCACTGATATCCAAGGACCAGGTGATGGGCCCTGGTCATGTCTAAATATTTGTTAGGATATATTTTGCTGTCTACTGCCTGTGAGAACAATTTTGTCATGTAAATCTCCAGGCCCAGATACTGGCTGTGAAGCCCGTACCCCAGGGTCATTTCATGCTTATCTCTGAATTTCCATGATATGCCTAACCGGGGATCAATATTCCAGGTTTGGTTTAAAAAGAGGAACTGCGCGTTTACTCCCGCATCTAAGGTCAATTGGGCTGATGCCCGGTATGATATCTCTGAAAATCCCTGTACCAGAAAAGTATAGCCTATTTCGTTCACATCTTTGGGATATGTTGTTTTTGAATAATCATTGGATATGAATTTGTAAGCCATTCTTTTACCCGTCAAACCGGAACGCATGGACAACCTGCTGCCCAACTTAACATTGTGAACGGCTTGCAGGCTTTGGAACTCGCGCATGAGCATCGCATCCTGACTGCGTTCTTTCTGCAATGTTTCTGCGTTCAACGAATCTATTTGAGCCATGAAAGAAGAATACGAACCGGCCAATGTTATCTTGAGCGATTGGTTATGTCCCAGTGTTTTTTGATATTGGATACCGGCCACAGCCATTCCTGACTGACTGGATATGTCATCGGCATAATTATAAAAATCCGATTCTCCGTCAACTATACTTACCTTCCCTGTCCCTCCAATGGAGAAAAAAGAAAATGTTCCGCTCTTTGGAGTTGGCATATTTACTTTAACCGTCCAGTCCTGGTATCTTGGGACCGCCGATCCTGCCCCAAAATCAAAACCCAGATACGCCAGGGCATCCAGGAATGAATACCGGTAAGACGCCATGTACGATGCTTTCAGTTTCCTGGAAACAGGACCTTCCACTCCAAATTCAAGTCCGTTTATACCTATTTGTCCCGTAAATTCATGAATATCGTAATTCCCCTCCCTCAGATGTATATCAAAAACACCCGAGTAAGCATTAGCATATTCTGCAGGAAAAACGCTGGTATAAAAATCTGAATTTGCTAATGTGTTGACATTCAGCATGCTAATTGCCCCACCTGTTGCTCCTCCATCGGCAAAATGATTGGGATTGTAGATATCTACGCCCTCCATGCGCCATAACAGGCCAAACGGAGAATTACCCCGGACTACAATATCATTGCTGGAATCATTGGGTGTTCCCACTCCTGCAAAATTCTGCGCCATTCTGGAAATATCACTCATGGCTCCGGCATATCTTTCGGCATCTGCTACTGAGAAAGTCCTGGCAGAAATGGACGCCATCTCGTTCACAGGACGCAGCTTATCCCTTTCTGCGGTTATCACAATCTCCTGAACCGTCATTACTTCTTCCCTCATTTTCAGATTGACGACCAATTCTTTTCCCGAGTTGAGGGATATATTTTCCATAAATACGGTTTCCATTCCTATACTTGAAAATAGTATGGATATCCTGCCCACCGGTACATTGGGTATATTGTAGTAACCGTCAATGTCGGTATAAGTGGCCAGATAACCGTCATTGTTAACCACCACGCCAACTCCTACCAGGGGTTGTCCCGATATATCATCAACCACCCTGCCTTTGACCGTCTGCACCATTGGCTGCGCCTGAAGAACAAAAGGAAATAGGCAGATCAACAAAAGAAAAATACGTTTCAAAATCTCTTAAAACTTGAGGTATATAAATAAGCTGACAAAAATAGCACAATTTTTCAGTCCTGTATTCAAATATTGTTCCAGAATATAATATTCTTCATTCAGATAAAACAATGCTACTA
>LUZA01000086.1 GCA_001603455.1 Bacteroidales bacterium Bact_09
GTGCTGCAGTAGCCTGCAATACAGTAATAAGTAACATAATGATATAGTTTAAAAATTATTTTTCATTGTACATTTTCGGGTTTAATATTCAGGTTCACAGGCGCATCCCCGTGATGTTCACTGCGTGAAAGGCCTATAAAGATAGCAGAAAGCATCGTAAAAACATAGGCCTGTATATAAGCGACCAGTAATTCCAGTATCATCATGAAAACAGAGAAGAGTACAGAAGCGGCACTCATAGAGGCATTGACCACAGGTCCCATGGCTACTGTCAGAAATACCAGCGATGTAAGTGCCAGGATAATGATATGTCCAGCAAAAATATTGGCAAAAAGACGGATCATCAGGGCGATGGGTTTGGTCAGAATCCCAAAGAACTCAATTACCTGCATGATAGGTACAGGTGCCTTCATAAAAACAGGGACGTTGGGCCACAGGATTTCTTTCCAGTACGCTTTGTTGCCAAATAGATTTATGGCTATCATGGTAAAGAAAGCCAGTCCCATGGTAATGGCTATGTTACCTGTCAGGTTTGCCCCTGCAGGAAAGATGGGAACCAGCCCCAGTACATTGTTCAGAAAAATGAAAAAAAAGGCGGTAAGCAGATAGGGAGCATAACGTTTATAGTCCCTGCCCACACACTTTTTGATCACCCCGTCATAAATGCTCATGATAAACCATTCCATAGCACCCTTGAGCCCGTTGGGAACTGCATCGGCGTCTCCTTCCTTTTCCCTCTTTTTGTACCATCCTGCCAGCCTGATTACCAATATCATAAGTAATCCGCAAGAGAAGAACAGAGCCACCACGTTCTTTGTGATGGAGATGTCAAAAGGTCTGACTTCATTACCTGCGGAATTTCTTTCCACTATCTTGCCCTCCGACATACCTTCCGTTGCAATATAAAATCCCCTGTATCCGTGATGGTCTTCTAACCGGGAAGAAAGGAAAACATACCATCCGCGTTCCCTGCTGTGCACTATGACCGGCAAGGGGAGCGCAATTTGCTTTTCCCCAATATCAAAGAAGTGCCACTGATAGCTGTCCTTCAGATGACCCAATATGATCTCCTGTACATTCACTGCGGGTCTTTCCTTCATTCCGGCAGCACATGGAACCAGGCAGCCCGGTATCAGGACTGTAAAAAAAAACAACATTATGGCACGTTTTCCTGTCATACGAACAAACTATAAAATCACTATAACTGATCACCTGTATCTTTCCTGCTCCTGTTTTCTGACATAAGGAACCAGATAGACAGAAAACTGTACACCATGAACATGCCCATAAAACTAATGATCAGAGAAATCTTGGGCGGACGGGCCAATCTGATGAGCAGTACCAGGACAACCAGAACAATGCCCCACCGGACCAGGCGTTGGATGAGCATGCTGTTGAGTACCTTTTTATTACGGTTCCTGTTCTTATTCAGGATCAGTGTCTCGAGCAATCCAATAGCTAAAAATGTGGCTGGTATGACAGGATAAGCAGGAAACCACCATTGAGGTATGAAAAAATACATGATTAGTCCCCAGATGGTCCCAACCGAAAGAATAACTGTCGCATGTATTGTAAGCATTTTAATTATCATGACGGACATTTTTTGTTTATTCCTTTAATATCCTTTCTGTTCAATGCAGACATACACTTCGTTTTTCCTTACCTGAACAAATCCGCTGCTCACCGGTATTTTTCCTTTGCCAAAATCCCCGTCAAAGGTTATATGTCCCTTATCCAACAAAGACATGATGGGTGCATGATCTTTCATAACGGTAAAAGACGACTTCGCGCCCGGGAAACGGACCACAGATACATTGCCCTGGAAAAGTGTTTTTTCGGTGGATATCACCTGAAGATAGATCTGTGTTTCCATCCCTTACTGCATTATCCGTTTACTTTTCTCGATGGCATCTTCTATAGTTCCCACGTTGAGGAAAGCATTTTCGGGAACATGGTCCACTTTACCGTCCAGGATCATATTGAATCCCTTGATACAATCTTCAATGGAAACCATGACCCCGGGTATGCCGGTAAATTGTTGCGCAACTGTAAATGGCTGGGAAAGAAATCGTTGTACCTTTCTGGCCCGGCTTACTGTCTTGCGGTCCTCGGGCGAAAGCTCTTCCATACCCAAAATGGATATGATGTCCTGCAATTCTTTATTTCGCTGCAATATCTGTTTCACTCTTTGCGCCGTATTGTAATGTTGTATGCCCACTATATCCGGGTCAAGGATGCGTGAAGTCGATTCAAGCGGATCCACGGCAGGATATATGCCCATTTCTGTAATTTTCCGGGACAATACTGTAGTGGCATCCAGGTGAGAGAAAGTAGTGGCGGGAGCAGGGTCGGTCAAATCATCGGCCGGCACATAGACAGCCTGGATAGAAGTGATGGAACCACTGCGGGTCGAGGCGATCCTTTCCTGCATCACGCCCATTTCGGTGGCAAGAGTCGGTTGATAGCCCACAGCAGAGGGCATCCTGCCCAGGAGCGCCGAAACTTCCGAGCCTGCCTGTGTGAAACGGAAAATGTTGTCAATAAACAACAGAATGTCCCTTATCTGGTTGTCTTCATCACGTATGGCTTCAGCTATGGTAAGTCCGCTCAGGGCGACCGATGCACGGGCACCCGGAGGTTCGTTCATCTGTCCAAATACCAGTGTGGCCTGAGACTTGGACAGCTCGTTGTAATCGACCAGGGAAAGATCCCATTCTCCTCTTTCCATGCTCTTGCTGAACGCTTTACCATACCTGATCACGCCAGATTCGATCATTTCGCGCAGCAGATCATTGCCTTCACGGGTACGTTCTCCCACTCCGGCAAAAACGGAAAAACCATTGTGCCTTTTGGCAACGTTGTTGATCAGCTCCATGATTATCACAGTCTTACCTACTCCAGCACCACCAAAAAGACCAATTTTTCCTCCTTTAAGATAAGGTTCCAGCAGGTCTATGACCTTGATACCGGTAAACAACACCTCGCTGGATGTAGTAAGTTCTTCAAATTTTGGAGGTGATTTGTGAATGGGCGAGAAACCTGCTATCTTGTCCAGCGGTTTCAGTCCGTCAATCGTTTCACCTATTACGTTCATCAGACGTCCTTTGACCTGTTCCCCTATCGGCATGGTTATAGGCCCGTCTGTCGAGTAGACTTCCATCCCCCGCGACAAACCATCTGTCGTGTCCATGGCCACGGTACGAACCGTATAATCACCGATGTGCTGCTGGACCTCAAGCACTAATGTCTTGCCTTCCCTGTATGGTACTTCAATCGCATGACGGATAGGAGGCAACTGCATGTTGCCATTACCCGGTGGAGTGAACACCACATCAACAACCGGTCCAATAATTTGAGAAATACGCCCCTTCATATCAGTTCATATCAATTTATATCAGAAATATAAAATTTTCCTGACCAGCCGCAAATGTAATCATAAATTAGTCTACTTCCATCTTTTTTTTATCTTTGTGCCCCGTATGCCGAATCCATTATCAACATATACAGAAGCAAATTTCCAGACACTTGAATGGAACGAGCACATCCGGCTCAGACCCGGTATGTACATAGGTAAATCAGGTGACGGAAGCACCCCTGATGACGGTCTTTATGTCCTGATCAAGGAGGTCGTTGACAACTCAGTGGATGAGTATGCCATGGGACATGGTAAAGTCATCCAGATAACAATAGATGACAACGTTGTCTCGGTTCGTGATTATGGAAGGGGCATTCCGTTCGGAAAAGTGATAGACGCCGCCAACAAAATGAACACCGGCGCCAAATACGATAACAAATCATTTCAGAAAGCCGTTGGATTGAACGGAGTGGGATTGAAAGCCGTTAATGCCACTTCCATCATGTTCTATATAGAGTCATTCCGTGACGGAAAGAGCCATTTTGGAAAATTCTCCAAGGGTATTCTTCTTGAAGAAGGAAAAACAGAAACCAAAGAAAAGGACGGAACGTTGGTAAGTTTCACTCCGGACTCCGGGCTTTTTCCAAATTATTCCATTCACCTGGAATTTGTTCAGGAAATGATGAAGCACTATGCCTACCTGAATAAGGGTCTGAAAATGCAACTTAACGGCAATGAGTTTGTTTCCAGGAACGGACTGCTGGATCTTGTCAATGAAAGTATGGCGGAAGAAACGCTATATCCTCCCATCCATCTTACCGGGCAGGATATCGAGATGGTAATAACCCACACCAACGACACCGGGGAAAGCATTATGTCCTTTGCCAACGGACAGAATACCTCGCAGGGAGGAACTCACCTCTCTGTTTTCAGGGAAGCAGTGGCCCGTACTATCAAAGAATTTTACAAAAGGGATTTTGAACCCTCTGATATACGGCAGTCGATCGTAGGTGCCATCAGTATTCGTCTTATTGAGCCAAAGTTTGCCAACCAGACCAAAACCATTCTGGATTCCAGAGAAATGGGACCCGGCGGCCCTACCCTGCGTAGTTTCATAGGCGATTTTGTAAAGGAACACCTGGATAATTACCTTCACAAGAACCCGGATACGGCCGAGATCCTGCTCAAGAAGATCATCGAGAACGAAAAAGAGCGCAAAGCTGTTGGTATTGTACGTAGGAAAGCAAAGGAAAATGCCCGGAAGATCAGCCTGCACAACAAGAAACTTCGCGATTGCCGTATCCATTTTACCGATAAACACGAAATGGCAGAACAGACTATGCTCTTTATTACAGAAGGGGATTCTGCCAGCGGATCCATTACCAAAAGCAGGGATCCAAATATCCAGGCGGTCTTCAGCCTGAGAGGAAAACCAGAGAACACTTACGGCCAGAGCAAACAAATTATTTACACCAACGAAGAGTTTAATCTGCTGCAGGCAGCATTGAACATAGAAGAAGACCTGGACGATCTACGGTACAACAAGATCATCATCGCCACCGATGCCGATCCCGACGGGATGCATATCAGGATGTTGATGCTCAATTTCTTCCTGCAGTTCTTTCCTGAATTGGTAAGGCACGGTCACATTTATATCCTGCAGACCCCTCTTTTCAGGGTAAGGAACAAAAAGGAGACAAGATACTGTTATTCTGAACCGGAAAGAGAAAAAGCCGTACATGAACTGGGACCCGATCCGGAGATAACCCGGTTTAAGGGTTTGGGCGAAATTTCTCCCGATGAGTTCAGAGAATTCATAGGAGACAATATCCGTCTTGACAAAGTGCGCCTGGGTAAAGATGACAGGCTCCCGGAACTGCTCAGGTTCTATATGGGGGATAACACGCCCCAGAGAAGGGAATTTATTGTCAACAATTTAAGGATGGTGGGAGATTAGGTCATGATGAGCGAAGATCAATTGAAGTATCTGCGTATCCTGAGCGAGGAGGGAGATAAGAAATACAGGCTCACCGGCATGTTCAAGGATTGGTTCCTGGAATATTCTTCCTATGTGATCCTGGAACGTGCTGTTCCCCATATCACTGATGGTCTTAAACCGGTCCAGCGCCGGATCCTGCATTCCATGAAAAGGATGGAGGACGGGCGTTACAACAAAGTGGCCAATATTATTGGACATACTATGCAGTTCCACCCACACGGGGATGCATCCATAGGTGATGCCTTGGTTCAGCTGGGCCAGAAAGAACTCCTGATTGACACACAGGGGAACTGGGGCAACATATATACAGGAGATTCCGCTGCTGCTCCGCGTTATATTGAGGCCAGGCTAAGCAAATTTGCACTCGATGTAGTGTTCAATCCCAAAACGACCCTATGGATTCCCTCCTACGATGGCAGGAATCAGGAGCCCGAGGCGCTTCCTGTGAAATTTCCCCTGTTACTGGCCCAGGGTGCAGAAGGCATTGCCGTAGGACTGGCGACCAGGATCCTTCCGCATAATTTCAATGAATTACTGGATGCCTCTATCTCTCACCTGAAGGGGGAACAGTTTGTATTGTATCCCGATTTCATAACCGGAGGTCTTATTGACTGCAGTAACTACAACGGAGGCATCGGTAGTAAGGTCAGCCGTGTCAAGGTGAGGGCCAGGATCATCAAAGCAGACAAAAAAACGCTCGCCATAACCGAAATACCTTACGGTCAGACGACCGAGAGCCTTATCCGCTCCATCATTGCGGCCAACGACAAAGGAAAGATCAAGATCCGCAAGATAGACGACAACACGGCAGAGCAGGTCGAGATCCTGATACATCTTGCCAGTGATGTTTCTCCCGATAAAACCATAGACGCTCTGTATGCCTTCACCAAATGCGAGGTGACCATTTCGCCCGACGCCTGCGTAATCATGGACGGAAAGCCTTTTGTGATGAGTGTTGAGGATATGCTCAGCTACAGCACGGACAGAACACGCCTTCTGCTGAAGGCCGAACTTGATATTCGTATGGCCGAGCTGGAAGATGACTGGCACCTTTCGTCGCTGGAAAAAATATTCTTTGAAGAAAAAATTTACCGCATACTCGAAAACAATGCCCGTACATGGGAAGACCAGCTGCACGACGTGGAGTCGGAAATGCTGCGTTTCCAAGACCGTCTGCGCAGGCCTGTCACCTTCCGTGAAATTGAAAAACTCGTTGAAAAGCCTGTCAGAAAGATATCCCGTTTTGACATCAAAAAAGCAGATGAGCATATTAAATTGTTGGATAAGGAAATGGAGCGTATCGGATACAACCTGGAACACCTTACCGCTTATGCCATAGAATATTTTGAATCCCTGAAGAAAAAATATGGAAGTCGTTTCCCCAGGAGAACCGAAATTACGGGTTTCGAAACTATAGAAGCATCCAAGGTCATATTGGCCAACTGCAAACTGTATGTCAACAAAGAATCGGGATTTGTGGGAACGGACATAAAAAAAGATGATCAAGCCGAATATGTGTGCGATTGTTCCAATCTGGACGATGTCATTGTTTTTCTCAGAGACGGGTCCTATTCGGTCAGAAAAGTCGCCGACAAGCTTTACGTGGGAAAAGACATAATATATACGGGAATCTTCAGGAAAAAGGACAACAGGACCGTGTACAATGTGGCTTACCGGGACGGAAAGAACGGGAAAGTATACGTAAAACGTTTTATCGTTAACAGTGTCACGCGTGATAAGGAATACAACCTGACCCAAGGCAAACCGGGTTCGCAAATCCTTTGGTTCTCAGCCAATCCCAACGGTGAAGCCGAGACCATCCGGATGTACCTGAAAGCCCGTCCAAAACTCAAGAAACTGATCTATGAGTACTCCTTCCTGGAACTGGCCATCAAGGGAAGGAACAGCCGCGGAAATATTCTTAGTCGCTATCCAGTCCAGAAAATAACTCTGAAAGACAAGGGGATAGCTACCCTTGGAGGACAAAAGATCTGGTTTGACCAGGACATACAGCGGCTTAATGATGATGAAAGAGGCATCTATCTGGGAGAATTCCTTTCAGATGAAAGTCTGCTGGCAATAAACCGCAACGGGACATTCTATACCACTAATTTCGACTTGAGCAATCGCTATCAGGAAGAGGTACTGGTGATAGAAAAATTCGATCCTGAAAAGATTTACAGCGCCGTCTACTTTGACGGAAATGCAGGTTTTTTCTATCTTAAGCGATTTCGTTTTGAGCGTTCTGAGAACCTGGTCCAATCATTTATAGGTGACGCAGAGGAATCGTATCTGACAGGCCTTTCGCAGGACAAATCACCGGTGATAGAGGTCACTTTTGGAGGCAAACATGCCAAAAGACCACCTATGGTGATTGATGTGGTTGAATTCATTGGCGACAAGAGCTTCAGGGCAAAGGGAAAAAGGATCACCACATTAGAAGTTATGAAGATCGAATTCAAAGCCCCCGAACCTCTCCCCGGGGAGGCAACAGGACCGGAAGAAGACGAGAACATGGATTTTGAGCTGGAAGGTCCCGTTTTTTCAGACCAGACACCCGGCACAAAAGAAACGGATAAGAAACAATCCATGGATTTCAACGATGAAGATGCCATCCAAATGACACTCCTGTAATTTTAGGGTTATGGGAATAGTCTTTTATATTGGGTTCATGGCCTCGGGAAAAAGCACCCTGGGTGCGGAAGATGCGGCAAAGGCCGGCATGCGGTTTGTTGACCTGGACCAGGTTATAGGAGAAAGCACTGGTATGCCTCCCTGGCAATTTATATCGGAAAAGGGCGAAAAAGTGTTCCGAATGATCGAAAGGGACCTGCTGCACCGTATTGTCGGAGAGTGGTCAGAGGAAGGAAAACCGGCTCTGATTGTATCATGCGGAGGGGGCACACCTTGTTTCTTCGATAACCTCGAATTCATGAAGACCAGCGGTTATGTGGTATTCATTGACACACCATTTGAAATTATTCTGGAAAGGATCTCACGCTATCCTGAAAGATGGCCGCTTGTCAGGGATCGTGATCCCAGAACCCTTTACCTGTCCAGAAGAAAATGGTATGAAAAGGCCCATGAAAGAAGGNNACGAAGCTGTATATTGGCAATCCCCCTATAGTAGTTCTCTGCTACAGAATAACAGATATCCACCGGATTTCCGTTGTGCATGTGCTCGAAATGTTCGCTCTGGTTGAACGCAATGGCCGAAATGGGCCGGTAAGGTTCATCTTCCTGGATCAGTTCCAGTTTCAGATGTCCCGAATCAGAACCGACCAGACGTCCGTTCCCGTTATCATAAACATTTTCGGTAACGAACACAGGGGAGAGGTTTCCCGGTCCGAATGGCTGGAACTGTTTCAACAGCCGGAAGAATTTTGGAGTAATCTGCCTGAATTCAAGGTACGTATCTATGCTTACAAGCGGCGTAAGCATATCGTCCGTGACTTTCTCTGCAACAATGGTTTCAAACCTCTGGCAGAATTCCTGGTAGTGCTTTTCGCTCATAGTCAGACCAGCTGCATACATGTGTCCGCCAAAATTTTCCAGCAGGTCGCTGCAACTCTCTATGGCCTCGTAAAGGTCAAATCCCGGTATACTTCTTGCAGAACCTGTAATGAATCCGTTTGACTGGGTCAGGACTATAGTAGGCCGGTAATAATTTTCTACCAGGCGCGAAGCTACAATACCCACAACTCCTTTGTGCCATTTTGGATTGTATACCACCGTTGATTTCTTATTTTCCATCCCGGGCATATCTCTGACCATGGCCAGGGCTTCTTGGGTAATCTTGCGATCAATGTTCTTACGGTCGTCGTTGTGGTCGTTAATGGTAAGACCTATCTGGGACGCATCATCGTCTGTTCTCGAGATGAGCAGATCTACGGCCATTTTTCCGGATTCCATACGTCCTGCCGCGTTGATTCGTGGTCCAATCTTGAAGACAATATCATCCACTGTAATCTGGTGCTTTTCCAATCCGGCTAATTTTATAATCGATTGCAGTCCTTTCTGTGGTGCCTCGTTGAGTTGTTTGAGGCCGTAATGTGCCAGAATCCGGTTTTCTCCCGTTATGGATACAAGATCAGAGGCAATGCTTACCACCAGCAGATCAAGGAATGGATAAAGCTCTGTCAAAGAAATATTCCTGCTCAGACAGTAAGCCTGCATCAGTTTGAATCCTACCCCGCAACCACTCAACTCGTCAAAAGGATAGTGGCAGTCGTTCCTTTTTGGGTCCAGTACCGCCACCGCCTGTGGAAGTTCCTCAGCAGGCAGGTGGTGATCGCAAATGATAAAGTCAATGCCTTTTTGTTTGGCGTATTCTACCTTGTCATTGGCTTTTATTCCGCAATCCAGCGCGATGATCAGCGTGCAACCCTCATCGGCAGCCGCATCTATACCAATGCGCGATATGCCGTACCCCTCTATGTACCTGTCAGGAATGTAGTAGGACACCATGGGCGTTTCCTTGCGCAGAAATGAATACACAAGAGCAACGGCCGTAGTGCCATCCACATCATAATCTCCGTAAACAAGAATTTTTTCACCTTCCCGTATGGCCCGGTCAAGCCGTCTTACGGCTTTTTCCATGTCTTTCATTAGGAAAGGATCGTGAAGGTCCTCCAATTGCGGACGAAAAAAGGATTTTGCCTGTGTAAAAGTCTTGATATTCCTTTGTACCAAAAGGTTTGCCAGAGCCTGATCAACTCCCAGCTCCGAAGATATTTGCCTTACCAGCGCCGGATTACCCGGCTCTTTAACGATCCATTTTTTATCAAACGTCATATTAGTCCTGCAAAGGTAAAAATTAAATCCTATCCCGTGTTAAAATTTTCTTATTTTTGCAGGTTACCAAAATTAATGAAACATGGAAAATCAATATATCAGTGAACAGGAACAGAT
>LUZA01000087.1 GCA_001603455.1 Bacteroidales bacterium Bact_09
GGAACGCAAGAAATACAATCCTTTCCTGAAGAAAGTGACTCTGCACAAAGAAATAAAATAGATAAAAGAGATTATTATGGCAAAGAAAGCGGTTGCAACACTAAAAGACAAATCGGCAGGAAAAGGCAGCGTGAAATGCATTCGTATGGTTCGCTCACAGCGTACGGGAGCTTATGTCTTCAAAGAAGACATTATTCCCACCGATAAAGAAAAAGAATTCTTTGCAGCTAAATAAGGACTGCGTTAATAATATAAAGAGACCGGCTTTTCAGGCCGGTCTCTTTATATGTACCCGGCGCCCTCATTTTTTATTTATATTTGCAGTCTTATGCAGACAGGTGAGATTTTAAATAAAGGACTGGAAAAAACAAAAAAAGGATTGTTCAGCCGCCTTTCCAGGGCTGTCCTGGGCCGTTCAAAAGTAGATGACCAGCTATTGGATGATCTGGAAGAAGCGCTTATTGCCTCGGACGTGGGAGTGGATACAACACTAAGGATCATAGACAGGATTGAGGAACGCGTTCGCAGGGACAAGTATGTGAACACTGAAGAACTGAACAGATACCTCAGGGAAGAGATAGAAGCTTTACTCTTGGAAAACAAAGCCACCAACCAGGTCATTCCCTTTGATTTTTCCAAAAAGCCTTTCGTGGTGCTGGTAGTGGGAGTCAACGGAGTAGGCAAGACGACTACAGTAGGAAAATTGGCTGCACAGCTCAAAGCCGCCGGAAAACAAGTAATGCTGGGAGCGGCCGACACATTTCGTGCTGCTGCCATAGAACAGCTGATCATCTGGAGTGAACGTGCAGGTGTCCCCATTGTCAGACAAGCAATGGGCAGTGATCCGGCGGCTGTGGCCTACGATTCCCTTGCTTCGGCCATTGCCCGCGATATGGATGTACTGCTGATTGATACGGCAGGCCGACTCCACAATAAAGTTAATCTGATGAACGAACTGTCTAAGATCCGCAAGGTCCTGCAAAAACTCATACCCGACGCGCCCCACGAGGTACTTCTGGTACTGGATGGTTCTACAGGCCAGAATGCCTACCAGCAGGCCAAGGAATTTGCCAAAGCTACAGATGTGACAGCTCTGGCCGTCACAAAACTTGACGGAACGGCCAAGGGAGGCGTTGTGATAGGCATCAGCGACATGCTGCAGGTACCCGTCAAGTTTATCGGGTTGGGTGAGGGTATAGACGATTTGCAGGTATTTGATAAAAAAGCATTTGTGGCAACATTATTTGAATGATCATATAGTATGAAGATTCTATACAATTGGTTGAAGGATTATCTTCCTTTGGACATGACCCCGGAACAGACAGCCGAAATACTGACAAACATAGGGCTGGAAGTAGAGGCTTTGGAAATTACAGAACAGGTGCCCGGAGGGCTGAAAGGTGTGGTGACGGGTAGAATAGTGACTTGTCAGCCACATCCCAACTCGGATCATTTATCATTGACCTCGGTCGATACAGGAAGCGGAGAGCCTGTTCAGGTGGTATGCGGAGCGCCCAATGTGGCAGCAGGTCAGAAAGTTTTCCTTGCAACTGTGGGGACACAACTGACATTTGCCGGCGGAGAGCAGGTAAAGATCAAAAAAAGCAAGATCCGCGGGGAAGAATCCTATGGCATGATCTGCGCCGAGGATGAACTGGGGATCGGCTCGTCGCACGAGGGGATCATGGTGCTTCCGGAAGACACACCTGTTGGGATCCCAGCCGCAGAATACCTTAATCTTCCCACTTATGCCGTTTTTGAGATTGGTCTGACTCCCAACCGGGTGGATGCTGCCTCGCACCTGGGTGTGGCACGTGATCTGGCTGCATGGTACAGTTCTCAGGGAAAGGAAATTGATGTTAAAAAGCCCGATGTGGGTGCGTTCAGGGATGATCCTGCAGGTTCCGGCGTACAGGTGGTCGTGGAGGCTCCCCAGGCGGCTCCGCGTTACAGCGGCATAACATTGAACAACATCAAGGTGGGACCGTCCCCATCCTGGATGCAGGACCGTCTCAGGATGACAGGGATTCGTCCCATTAACAATGTTGTGGATATTACCAATTACGTTTTGTTGGAAACAGGTCAGCCCCTTCATGCTTTTGACCGGAACCGCATAGAGGGAGATCGTATTGTGGTGCGTTTTGCCTGTCCCGGCAGCCGGTTCGTTACACTCGATGAAACGGAACGCATCCTTGACGGACAGGACCTGATGATTTGCAATGCAAAAGATCCCATGTGCATTGGCGGCGTATTTGGGGGGCTGAACAGCGGTGTGACCGGGAATACCACCTCTGTATTTTTGGAATCAGCGTATTTTCATCCCTCCTTTATCCGCCGTACATCCAAACGTCACGGATTAAAAACTGATGCCAGTTTCCGGTTCGAAAGGGGAACCGATCCCAATGCTACCTTATATGCCCTCAAACGGGCCGTATTACTCATGCAGGAAATCTGCGGAGCTTACGTAGAGGGGAAAATTGTGGACTTGTACCCCGATCCTGTTATCCCTGCAAGGATAGAGCTCAATTACAACAGGATGTTCTCCCTTATAGGGAAAAACATAGGCAAACCGCTTGTGGACAAAATTCTGAAAGCATTGGAAATCCGGGTAATCGAACAAAAAGATAAGACCATAATGGTGGAAGTTCCTCCCTACCGGGTTGATGTACAGCGCGAATGTGATGTGACAGAGGATGTGCTGAGAATTTATGGATACAACAACATAGAATTGCCCGTAAGAATCACTTCTTCCATGGGTCAGGTGCAGAAACCCGAACCCCAACGGATCAGGGAATCTGTTGCTGATCGTCTCTCTGCCCTGGGTTTTCGTGAGATTATGTGCAACTCCCTTACCCGGGCCGATTATTATAAAAAACTGCAAACCTACTCGGAACGGGCTACTGTCAGAATACTTAATCCCTTGAGCAGTGATCTGAATGCCATGCGCCAGACACTCCTTTGGGGTGGGCTGGAAACCATTGCTTACAATATAAACCGACAACAATATGATCTCCGTTTTTTTGAGCAGGGCAATGTGTATCAGATTAATGGAACGGGAGAAACGCTCAAAGGGTACAGGGAACGCCAACGTCTGGCCCTGTTCATTACCGGCAGTGACAGACCACAGAACTGGCATACGTCGTCGCGTCCTTCAGATTTTTTTATCATGAAATCCTTCGTGGACCACCTGGTCATGATCTATGGGCTGAATCTTTCGCGTATAGAATGTACCCGGGCTCCTGAAGACCTTTTTGAAGAAGGTATTCGCTATGCTGTAAGGGGTAAGGTGTTGGCCGATCTGGGGCAGGTGAGCGGGAAATGCCTGGATCTGCTGGATATCAGGCAGAAAGTATTTGTGGCCGAGATCCACTGGGACCTTTTCTTCAACATGATCCGCAACAATAGCACGCAATTTGCAGAAATGGCACGTTACCCGGAAGTACATAGGGACCTGGCCCTGATAGTGGATCAGGATGTGGCCTATGAACAGCTGCACTCCATTGCATTCAGAACAGAAAAAAGATTGCTCAAGAAAGTCAGCCTGTTTGATGTTTATCAGGGAAAAGGTATTCCGGAAGGTAAAAAACAATATGCCCTGAGTTTTGTGTTCCAGGATCCGCAAAAAACGCTGACAGATGCTTATGTGGAACAGATCATTAGCCGTTTGCTGGAGGCTTTCAGACAGGAAACCGGTGCCGTTTTAAGGTAATTTCCACCAACGGCGCCATAATTGGCGGAAGGAATTGAATTCTTCCTGATAAACGAATCCCGCACCACTTCTCTGTGTATTATCCAGGTAATTGGAATACTGGTCCGCTGCATGGGAGAATGCCTTCAGGCGAAATTTCCCTTTTTCGTCCAGTTTCAGTTCTATGTCCACATTACCCACCAGATCGTTTTCATTGCGGGTGTAAGGATTGTTCCCCATATTGCCATTGATCATCACCCTGTTATTGAACAGTCTGGTAGAAATGGCAACGTCAAAAACATCCCCGCTCTGTCCCGGCTGGTAATTAAATCCCACGTCAAGGGGAATATTCAGCTGCGCAAAAATGTTATTCAGCTGGTTGGAAAGGATCTCGGTGGCATTTGAATAGAGGATATTGGAGTTGTTCACAATGCCGGATTCTTGTTCTGGCATGAAACTACTGGATATCAGCAGGGTTACAAACTGTCTCATCATTTTATCATCGGTGGACAGCGCGCTCTCAACGCGAGCTCTGGTCATCGGATCAATATCTTCCAGCTCTATGTTGAAACCCAGGGTGGGATTCATCAGGTTCCCGGACATCAGGATCTGACAGTCAACATCCCTGCGGTTACCGACCATGGTGGTATCCGAAAGCAGGGTGTTCAGAGAGGCTTTGGTTTTATAAGAAGCAGTCAGGTTGATCTGGGTATTATCGATATCCCCGTTGAAAGAAATGGATCCGCCTGGAACTATTTGAAACCGTTTGGATACAATCCCCTGAAGTCCGAAAAGATAATTACCGCTTTCAACGGTGCAATCGCCCAGGATGGAAAAAGAGTCATCCCTGGGATCCACACCCAGGTTGATCAGCCCGGTTCCCCTTGCCGAGATTACATCTCCTGTCATCTTGTTGATCTCCAGCAGAATCTCGGCGTCCGGAGTCAGCTCTGTTTTCATATTAAACGTAAGCCGGGAGTTCCTGTTTTTTTTCTTCTGTTGTTCCAGAGCTGCTCGTGTATAAGGATCTCTTCCTGCGTAGGGGAGTTCTGGATCAACGAACGTCAGCAGGCTCGTCTGTTTAGCCTGTACAGCCGAAGATAAAGGGATGTGTATCACTGTGCCCGGCTCGGGACGTATGGATAAATCCAAAAGTATGTCATCAAGAAGTCCTTTTATCAGAAGACTCCCGGTCGCATAGGCTTTTCCGTAGAATATGTCGTTGTCCTTTTCTTCCAGGTTCAAGCCCTGCAAATTGACAAAATTCATATTCAAATCAACTGCGATATCCTGAAAATGCCTGTATTTTAGTCCACCCTGAACGATCGCATAATGTCCCCGGGAGTCCAGGAGCGTATCTTTAGGAAGATAAAGCCCCTGTGTGGTAAGGTGTACAGGTCCCGAAACAATATAGGGGACTTTTGTATAATCTATGGTGAAATGAAGCTTGTCAACGGCAGTATTGTCGCTGGTCAGGTCCAGATAAGGCAATGTTCCTGAAAGCACCATATCTCCCGAAATACCGCCATGCACGTCAGATACAAGTCCACTAAGAAAAGGCGCGACCATGGCAGCCTGGAAACGGTTAAAGGTTACTTTTATGTCCAGTTTTTTATCTGCAGGCCTGTAGTAACCTGTAGCAAGCATCGGTCTTTGTCCCTGGGGAAGCATTGTGCCGGCACTTAGTTTCAGATGTGCCGCCTTCGGGTCCCAGGAGCTCATTAGCCTCAGATTCCCGGCCAGCGTATCGTTAACATAGACATTTTCCCCAACGATATCTGCAAAGAAGCGCCTTTCGTTGTAAAAATCCGTCAAATGGCCTGTTCCGGTGAATGATCCTCTGAAAGTGAAAGGGTAGTCTGAAGGGAGCAATGTATTGAACAGACTGGCATCGAATCTGGAAAGCTCCACAAAGAGTGTATCTCTCGGCGTTCTGGAAATGGCTCCGTCGATTCTAAGGGACTCGGGAAGGTCTATGCCGTTTGCATGTTGCAGAACAACGTTGTTCAGAGCTAGTGAACCAGGGGATACCACCACGCTGTCCGAGGCAAGAGTCCAAAACTTGCCGTTAACCGTAATCCCGTCGGAAAACAGATGTGCCGTAATCACGGGAGCTGATCCCTGATCCTCTTTTCTGGAAAAACGGAAGAAGGATCCCAGATGTGCATGATTCGCATGTATATTCTCCTGGTTGTAGGATAGGTCCATCAATAGGCTGTCATTGCCTGCAATCGCTGCCATGTGCAGCGTATCTGCCCTGAGCGGGCCCAACGCTAGTTCACGGCACTGCAGGTCCAGTTTAAGGTTCTTTTTTCCCGCTACGGCAAGCAGATCGAGATTGGTCAGGTTGTGTTCCCTGTATCCCAGTCTTTCCGATTTTAATATGGAACGGATGCTGTCATTTCCATAATCCTGCAGCCGGAGGCTTGTCCCTGGCGAAATATAAAGGCCCGGCAGGAGCAGTTCTTCAAAAAAGACACTATTGCGTACAATCATTTCGAGCGATGAACGGCCTTCTGGCAGGTTGTCCTTTGTTTGATCCTTCCATGATGTGAAATAAGCAGGTATGTAACGGAACAAATTCCTGGAAACGAGGCGCGTTAAAAAACTCATGAATCCTTCCGTACCGGAGTAGGTTGCCTGGAGGGCATCGGAGTTTAGCATCAGGCTGCTGGTTTTCTGGTCCTCTGACCGGCTGCTTTCAAGTAAAAAAGATTCCAGGGTATGAATGCCCCTTGAATTTTGCAAGGACAGTCCTGATGCCAGGATGGTGCCTTCTATGTCTCCCAGGTTGTTGATATGTGAGAAATCGGCTTGGACCAATCCGCTCAGTACGGCGATAGAGTCGTTCTTATACAGATTCAGGCGGTTTAGGTCGGCATAGGCTATGTTGGCAAAAAAATGGGCTGCAGTTCCTGCACTCCGGGTCAGGTCTGCCCTTCCCTGAAAGAGAAAATGCAGGTTGGGGTCAGCTGCGCTTATCCTTCCGTCAAACAATCCGTTGTGGAATTCTCCCTGCATTTTGAAATCCCGGAATGTATAATCGTTGAAAACCAGGCTCGTCAGGGAAAGTGTATCTATACGCGCGTGCAGTTTACGAATGCCTCCCTGTCTGAAAGCGGCACTGGCTTTAGTATATAGAGAGCATTTTCCCAGTCCGGGAATACCAGTAAAGAGACCCAGATGCAGGTCACGGGTGTCGATCATACCAGAGAGCAGAACTCCGTCGGGATAGGCATTGTTGTTTATCACCATATCCAGGGATACGGACCCGAAATCTCCATCCAGATCACCGTTTACGGCAAAATCGGTAAGCAAGCCGGCCAGGCGTCCGTTGAATCTGAAAGGAGTCCGGCTTCCGGCATTATCTTCTAAAAATCCCAGATTTATCCTGGCGATGGAATACAAGATCCTGTTCAGGTCATGCATATCGGAACTTACAGAATGGATGTCGATCTGCAATGTGGATTCTTCCACCACCGGCAGCCCCTTCAGCCTGAATCCACACAGGATCCGAGTTCTTCCCGATGCTGAACGGACATCCAGTTTTTCTGCGCTCAGATTGTTCACCGTACCTGTCACTTTGCCCGTTGCCCGCAATGCCAGGATGAAATTCTCAGGAAAAGACCAGGAGTAATAACCGATAGTCTTGAACGAGAGAAAAGCATTGTCCATATCCAGCTCCATGACAACTTTGTTAAGATAATCGGAAAGATTTTCCGATGTGCCGTAATGCATCAGAAAATGGTGTGCGGTAATATGCGAATAGTTGTCCTGAATAACCAGGTTCCTGACAAGAGCTTCCTGTCCATCAACCGTTACGTCCCCTTCCAGGTGCCGGATATGATATCCTGATCTTTCCGTACCGGTTAGACGATCCAGACGCGCGGTTACCTTGTTTTCATAAAAACGGGCATCGCGTATGTCAATATAAATATTTCGGATATGCATATCGGAAAAATCAATGCTTTCCGGGTTGCCATGTGTGAGTCCCTGATCCCTGTTGACCATATGAAAGGAGAACTGCTCAAGGTTCACCTGTCCGGCCCGGATATCCCATTCGAAAGGCTTCGCTGTGGTATCTTTTCCCTGTACGGCCGGGAATATGGATTCGATATTTGAGGTAGTGTCCTGTAAGATAAGATGGAACGATCCTTCCGAGATCAGGATGCGGCGCAATTTTATCCTTTTTACCAGGGGATTGAAGCCGTTCAGACTTACAGACAGCTTGCCGGCATGCAATAATGTGTCTGACGGGGTGGTCTTTAACAGAAGGTCATTGATAATTAGTTTGTTGAAAAGAAGAAAATTAACTTCTCCCACCTGGACGTCTGCTCCGGTCGTTTCTGAAAGCCAGACTGCAGCTTTGCCGGCCAGCCGGCTCTGAACGGCAGGTACCTGAATGGCAATAGACACGACCACCAGTGACAGCACTATGATGAAAAGCAGGGTGCGCAGTATGTTCAGGAAGGTCTTCATTGATGAACCATATATTTACAAATTTACAAAAAAAATGCCCACATTTGCAGTCTCATACAAAAGGACAATGGCTTATATTTTAGGTATAGAATCTTCCTGTGATGACACTTCCGCGGCCGTACTGCACAACACGCTTTTACTTTCCAACGTAATAGCCTCCCAGGAGGTTCACAAAAAGTATGGCGGGGTGGTTCCGGAGCTGGCCAGCAGGGCGCATCAGCAAAATATAGTTCCGGTAGTGAGCCAGGCCCTTGAGATTGCCGGGATCGGCGCCGGAGATATAGATGCCATTGCTTTTACCCGGGGACCGGGTTTGTTGGGGTCGCTTCTGGTGGGAACTTCCTTCGCCAAGGGTTTATCGCTTGCCCTTGAGGTCCCGTTGATAGAGGTGAACCATCTTACCGGTCATGTTCTGAGTCACTTTATTGATACTGGATCAAAGAAACCTGCTTTTCCTTTCCTGTGTCTTCTTGTTTCCGGAGGACATACGCAGATACTGAAGGTTAAGGCCCCTCTTTCGTTTGAGATTTTGGGACAAACCATAGACGATGCGGTTGGGGAGGCATTTGACAAGGGCGCCAAACTCCTCGGGCTTGAATATCCGGGTGGCCCCCATATAGACAAGCTTGCCCGCGAAGGAGACCCCAAAAAGTTTACCTTTGCAAAGCCACATATAGCTGATCTGGATTTCAGTTTCAGTGGCGTGAAAACATCTTTCCTGTATTTTTTAAGAGACCGACAGGCAGAAGATCCCGGTTTTATTATTAACAATAAAACCCACCTGGCGGCAAGCCTTCAGAAAACACTTATAGACATCCTCATGGAAAAAGTGATCAGCGCCGTCAAAATGACCGGGATCAACCGTATTGCATTAGCCGGAGGAGTATCTGCCAACAGCGGTCTCCGGGACAGAATGGTAATGGAAGCCAGGAAAAGAAACTGGGAAACATTCATCCCTCCCTTACGCTTTACGACTGACAATGCAGCCATGATTGCCATAACAGGTTATTATAAATGGCTGGAAGGCCTGACAATAGGGCTGGACATTGCCCCGGTCACAAGAAGCAGTCTCATGTCCGGGGAATGATTCTTCATAAAAAAGGACTGATCAATTGCATCCGCTACAACCGTCGCAGCTGCCACCGCAGGAAGAGGCGGCACGTTCTCCGTACAAGCCGTCAATAAGTTCTTTTTCGCTTGCCTGACGGATGTCAACTACCTTTCCTGAAAAATGAAGCTCGCAGCCAGCCAGGGGATGATTGAAATTCATTTTCACAGAATTTTCCATGATATCTTCAACTATCCCGTTCAACCGGTTTCCCCCGGAATCCTGCATGGGAATTACCTTGTCTTTTACCAGAAGACCATCCTCTATCTTTCCGTTGACCTTGAATATATCTTTGGAAAGTTCCACAACGGCATTGGGATCAATTTCCCCGTATCCTTCCGAAGGATTCAGGGTGAATGAAAATTCATCCCCTACTTTTTTCCCTAGTATCTTTTTCTCAAATGCAGGAAGCAGGTACCCCAATCCGTATATAAACCGCATAGGCTTGTCTTCTTTAACAGTTTCAACAACGTCACCTTCAACGACGAGTGTATAGGACAATGAAACTACTTTTTCTTCTGTAATGGTCATATTTTATTTAGTTGGTTAATTTTCTGATTTTGTACCCTATGGCTGCCGCAAATAAGGAAAAAACCGGCGTGATCAGGTTGAAGAAGCAATAGGGCAGGTATGTCAATGTGGCAACGTTCAGCACGGTGGATTGTGCTACGCCGCATGTGTTCCAGGGTATAAGAACGGAGGTGACTGTTGCAGATTCTTCAATGGTACGGGACAACAGTTCAGGGGCAAAGCCCTGTTTTTTGTAGCTTTCGCTAAACATGTTCCCTGGCAGGATGATGGCCATATATTGATCTCCAAGTGTCATATTGAAGAAAATGCACGTTCCCAGTGTCGAGGCGATAGTGGATAGGGTATTTCGCATCAGCTTCAGCAGGTTTTCCGTTATGACGTGGATCATGCCCGAGGCGGTCATCACACCTGCGTAGGCAATAACACATAAAATGAGCCAAACTGTGTTCAACATGCCGGCCATGCCATTAGTAGATGTCAGATTGTTCAGGAGCTCATCCCCTGTTTCTATACTGACATGCGTGCTGATCATTGTGATAACTGCGGCCAGCTTTCCGCTGGCGATCTCATGGCATATCTGGGGCTGGAAGAGAACGGCTGCTACCGCCCCGGCAATTGCAGAGAGGAAAAGAGTAACAAAGGGGGAAACTTTTTTGATCACAAGCAGAATGGTTATGACCGGTATAAGTAAAAGCCAGGCGGAAATGTTGAAGGTACTCTTGAGTGCTGTCAGCTGTGCCTGGATGTCAATGGTGTTTTCTGTAGGGATCCGGAACCCTGCGATGGAATAGATCACCAGGCAAATGATAAATACCGGGGCGGTGTTGATCAACATGTACCGGATATGGGTAAACAGAGGTACTCCGCAAAAGGAAGAAGCCAGGTTGGTGGTATCTGACAGGGGTGACATTTTGTCACCAAAATATGCACCGGATATAATTGCACCTGCCAGCCACGGAGTGGAAAGTCCAATGATCTGTCCGGCTCCCAGAAGGGCAACCCCGAATGTGCCGATGGTGCTCCATGAACTGCCCGTTACCAGTGAAATGATGCTGCTGATGACAAAGGCCAGCGGCAGGAAGATTGCCGGGTGTATGACTTTCAGAGCGTAATAGATCATCGAAGGGATGATCCCGCTACTCATCCAGCTTCCTGTAAGGGCCCCGATTGCGATCAGTATGAGGATGGAAGGGTACGTATTCTTCAGATGGGAGAGCATAGATTCTTCGGCACCCGACCAGGTGAGTCCATACGACAACCTGGCAATGGCAAAAGCTATTATGGCAACGAGTAAAAGGGTAAATTGTGAAGGACCGGCAGTAACCTGATCCCCGAATATCCTTACACAGGAAAATATAATGGTTACCAAAAGAAATACCGGGACCAGGCTAACAATCAGAGAGGGCTTTTTCATAAAAATTTTTTAGATTCCTGCAAACTCAATACTTTCGAATAAAAGAGAGGGAATTTGCCAGGAAGATGTCGTAAGCGCATCGTTTCCTGCCGCTGTTAATTGATTCCACAGATCTGTCATGTTTCCGGTCATAACCATTTCATTTATCGGGTATGCTATTTGTCCGTCCTGCACAAAAAAACCTTCTATACCGTATGAGAAGTCTCCTGTGGCGGTATTGCAGTTTCCTCCATTGAATCCCGTTACAAAGATGCCATTTTTCATCAAACCGGCAAGAGAGGCGACATCCCCGTGGCCTCCCTTCAGGAGCAGGAGAGAAGGGGATGATATGGTGGGATTCATCTTCATTTTATTGGCGTAATAAGTATTCAAAAAATACAGATTCAACCGGCCTGCATCTATTATGGTACGTTTAACCGTGGCCATTCCTTCGCTGTCAAAGAGCCTGTATCCCGGATTACCTTTCCTGTGCGGATCGTCGGTCAGTGTCAGTACAGGCGAGGCAACCCGTTCTCCCAATTTATTTAAAAGAAATGAATTCTGCTGCTGCAGGGCATTGCCGGACATGGCCTCAATAACCGGACCCAGGAGTGTGGAAGCCACCCTGTTTTCTACGATCACAGAATACTTGCCAGATGCTGTCTTTCGGGGATCCCTTTTGGCAAGTGCCCTTTCCAATGCATTAACAGCACACCGGCAGGGCGCCTCTGATCCTATCCCGATTGCCCCGGGTTTGATCCCTCCCATATAATTCCAATCCGAAGGCCGCTTATCTCCTTTTCCCCTGACAGAACATTCAGCAGACAGGCTGTACCATGTTTCTTCTGAAGTGCAGTTCAATCCGGCCGAATCCACCATGTGTACCCACCGTCTGTAGTCCGCATAATCGGCCGTAACGCTTATCAGGGAAGGATTTTTTCCATGAACGCTTGCCACGCAATCAAACACCCTGGATTTTTTTATTGCGGTACCGATCTCTCCCCTGTGCGCCGAATACAGCGGCGAACCTTCATAACGGAGGACGGAAGGGACAAGCGTCCTGCAATTATCGGGAGCCAGTAGCCTTACAGAAGCAATGGCATCGTCCAGCAATTTGTCGATGCCTGCCGGATCGGTCCTGTTTGTGGAACAAGTACCAAAACGCCCTTCAACAAACAAATGGATCATCAGGGCAGATTCTACGGCATTTTGGATTCTCTCCAGGGAATCGTTTAGTACTGTCAGTCCGTTCGAGACATCTCTGAAGGCGGTAACTCTGGCCTGTTTTGCTCCTTTTTTAAGGGACATTTCCAGCGCATATCCACACATTTGTTCCAGCAGTTCTTTTTCTTTCATACATGTCCTCCCACGGTTAGTGAACTTATCAGAACGGACGGCATACCGCAGGATACGGCACAACTCTGTTCTTTTCCGCAGGTCCAGGTCCCGTTGTCAATAATGCCATTGTTGGCTACATCCGTGATTCTTGCAAGGGTCTGGGGCCCGTTGCCGATTATGTTTGTATCTTTGATAGGCCGGGTCAGTTTCCCGTTTTCAATCAGGTATCCGCTTTTTACATAAAAGGTGAAATCTCCCGCACCGATCTGGACTTGTCCGTTGCTGAAGGAATCTACATAAAGACCCTTTTTCACCGAAGCGATCAGCTCTTTTTCAGGATCAGTTCCGTTTTCCATATAGGTTGTCCGCATCCTGGGCAGAGGCATATGGCGGAAAGACTCCCTGCGTCCATTCCCTGTGGGTTCGACCTGAAAGAACCGGGCCGAAATCCGGTCGTGCAAGAATGAGGTCAGGATCCCGTCCGTTACCATATAGGTTTTTTGTCCGGGAACGCCTTCGTCGTCCACATTGAGAGAGCCCCTGTTCCCCGGAATGGTTCCGTCGTCAATCACCGTGATACCTTTTGGGCATATGCGTTTACCCATTTTATCCGAAAAAATAGACATATTTTTCCTGACAAAATCAGCCTCGAACGCATGTCCCACAGCTTCGTGCAACAATATGCCGGAACTGCCGGCGGCCATGACTACAGGCATTTCCCCTCCAACCGGCTGCCTGGCACGGAACAGGAATGATGTACGGGCAATGATCTCCGCGGCAAGTTCTTCTATCAAATCAGGTTGTAAAAATTCCCCTCCCATGCGGAATGAACGGGAAGCGGTAGCTGTTTCCCTCTGTCCGTTATTTTCCATCAGGCAGGTAACGCTAAGTGAGGCCAGGGGACGAACATCTGTACAATGAACACCCAATGAATTGTAGAATGTGATCCTGGATGTAGAATCGGAAAGTCGTGCGGTAACTTTTTTTACACGTTTGTCGGCGCTAAATATCCTGTCGTTGAGCTGGTAGAGGAAAGGCATTTTTTCCTGTGGGGAAACTTCTTCCCAGGGACTCAGGATCCTATACCGGTCGGGGAGTTTAAGAGTAGCGATACGAACGGGAGTTTTTACTGTAACCGTTCCGTCTGCAATATAGGATGCTGTTTTTGCGGCTTCTTCCCTGTCAGAGGGCAGAGAAGACTCAGTAAAAGCATAGCCAGTGTTTTGTCCTTTCACCACCCTGATGCCCAGTCCTCCTTCATTATGTGTACCGGCCACATTCACTTCCCCATCTCTTAAAAGAATCTCGTGAAAGGAAGATTGTTCAAAATACAGATCGGCATAATCGCCTCCTTTGCGGAGCGCCAGGTTCAGCAATTTCTGGGAGTCCATTTCATTCACAGTTGTCAAATCCATAGCCTGGCTGCTGCGGACAGATATAAAGAGCCGGGTTCCATATTGACGGGGTCCAGCATGTATGTTGTTTTATCAATTCGGGGATAGTTCCGGACAATCTGTTGCCCTGCAGGCGCAGTTGTGCCGTAACATCAGGCAGACCGGCCCATTCAACCGGTATGGTTCCCGTGAAGTTGCAATTTTCAAGCCTGATGCTCAATCGGTCTGAGTTGGTCCTCATATGACCGAACCCTTTGGGAAGGGGCCCGTTAAAATTCACATTTTGCTGGAACAGGACAGAAGAAAGATTTTTCAGTCCGAAAAACTCATCGGGCAAAGGCAATTCTAAACGGGTGTTATATAAACCGAGGCTTCTGAGCTGGCCGAGTTGTCCGATCTCTTTGGGTATCGTTCCTGTAAAAGGGACATTGCTCATTTGCAGGTTAGTCAGGCAGGTCAGGTTCCCCAGTTCCGGAGGGATAGGCCCTCTCAGCCCGGTACATCCCACCAGGTTTAGATCGGTAAGTGAAGTCAACAGAAAAAGTTCTGCCGGCAATTCTCCGCTCAGACCGGTCATGCCGCTAAAAGAGAGTCTTTCCAGTGCGGTAAGGTTGCCTATCCAGGAAGGGATATTCCCTGAGATCCCGGGATTTGATGTAATATTCATTCGTTTGAGCAAAACAAGATTCCCCAGCGTTTCAGGGAGTGTCCCAGTAAAGTTATTGTTGTTCAGGGCAAAATATTCCAGGGCGGTCAGTTTTCCAAGGCAGGAAGGAACAGATCCTTTCCTGGTAATCACGCCGGAAGCTATGGACAGGGAATCAACCCGTCCCTTATCATTAATCCGTACCCCTTCCCATGTATCCATGGGCATATGAAGATCCCATTTGTTCTTTGACCACGTTTCCCCGTCTGTTTCCAGGTAGAATTCAGCCAGTGACAGACTGTCCTGCATCCTGGGATTCATGACAAAACCTGTCTGGATAAGAAGGATCTCCCTGAAGATGTTCAGGTTTTGATTTTCGACAGTAATAACAGCAGATCTTGTCTCTATATCTGGATTTTCCTGAAAAGAAATATCTACGGTTCCGTTTCCGGATCCCGAGACGGGAAAAAGTGTGCACCACACCTGACCGGAATGTGCCTCCCATGGCAGGTTCGCGGAAATGCTGACCGTATGGGTCCCTGCTCTGTAATCGTATTCCAGCACCTGGTCGGACACTTCCAGCACGGGCGGGATTCCTGCCTGCGTAACTTCCACTGACTGAGCCAGTGCACCGGCCCTGATAGTGAAGCTTCCTGTCAGGACAGTGCCCAAATTGGGATTCTCATCTACGGTAAGGCGCAGAGAAGCACTGCCTGTTCCCGAATCCGGTTTGATGTCATATCCCTGGGGATTATCCAGTTTCCACGGGACATTTGTATAAACTATAAAATCTACCCAACCGCCGCTCTGGGGCAGATTGATTTTTTGGGCAGACAGGGAAAGTTCGGCTTGCAGAGCCTTGTCCCTGCATCCGTTCAGGACTATCGCAACAGCAATGGTGAAGGCCAGCAACCCCGTAATCCCTAAAAAACGTCTCATAGAAAACAAAAGTACAAAAAAAAGTACTATTTTTACATTGCAAACAAGATAATGAAAAAACTGTCGTACCATTACCCGAGGATATTACTTTTGCTCCTGGCCATGATACCTTTCTGGGGTGAATTGTCTTATGCCCAACAGTCAAAGTATGAAATCAGGGGCATAGTCAGGGATGAATCAACTGGAGATCCGGTTCCCTATGCAACCGTGCTTCTGGAAGAAGCCGGACTGTGGTTTATCTCCGGGGCAGACGGTACTTTTCACATAAGCGGCGTCCCATCAGGTACCCATACCATACGCGTTGAAATCCTGGGATATGCCAAAAAAACATTCTCTCAACCGGTTGAGAACAATATATCGGGACTGGTACTGCAGATAGCCGAATCAAGTCTCAGGCTTGAAGAAGTTGTGGTGACGGCCGAGGAAGGGGGAAGACTCAATTCTTCATCCCGTATAGAAAAACAGGCTCTGGACCATGTACAGCCTGCCAGTTTGCGGGACATTATGCAACTGGTACCGGGCAATCTCACGGAAAACCCCGCTCTTAACCGCGTTAACCAATTAACAATAAGAGATATAGGATCCAACAAGGCAAATGCTTTCGGAACAGCGGTCATAATAGATGGGGTAACCATGTCCAATGATGCCAACCTGCAAGTAAGAAAAACTTCATCTATTGGCACTGTGGGAGAATCGACGGCTGGCAGTGGAGTCGATGCCAGGCAGGTAGCCACCGACAATATCCAGTCGGTCGAGGTAGTCCGGGGTATTCCCTCGGTCTTGTATGGGGACTTAACATCAGGAGCTGTCATTGTAAAAACAAGATCAGGCGTTGCACCCTGGCAGGTACGTCTGAAAGCCGATCCCCGGCTCAAACAGGTTTATGCCGGAAAAGGGTTTTCCCTGGGAAAGGATAAGGGTATAATAAACATAGACGGAGATTATGCCCTTTCCTACGGAGATGTGAGAACACCTGCAGACGTTTACAGGAGGGTAAACATGAATATCGGATATTCCGGTTCGTTCAGCAACAAAATGATATACAATTCAAAACTGCACCTGATCTATTCAGATGCAGACAACCGTACAGATCCAGACAACTTTCTGGACAACATTTCGAGGGATACAGACATGGGTGTCGGGCTGGATCTGAACGGTACATACCGGCTGAACAAAAAATGGATCACCAGCCTGGATTTTTTAATTTCAGGTCAGGTGACCTCCCAGTATTCCCGGGAAAAAATGTACAGGAGCCAGGGACGCATTCCGCAATCCCTTGCCTTGTCTTCGGGCGAGAATCTGGGCTTTTTCACTCCTTACCGCTATTATTCAGATCTGGAAATTTTTGGTTTACCGGTCAATGTGCTGGCCAGGCTGGTGGCGAATCTTTATGGAAAATACGGTAATATTACCAATAAGGCATTGGCAGGGATCGAATGGACCACAAGGGGAAACAGGGGAAAAGGAAAGATTTTTGATCCGTACCTTTCCCCCGACATCAATGCCTCTTCAACATTCAGGGAGCGTTCTTTCAGGGATATCCCTTTTCTGAACCGCTACAGTATATTTGCCGAGGATAAGGTCCGCTTTCCCCTTGGAGGGACCCGTTCCCTGGAGATCCAGGCCGGCGCCCGGTTCAACGGTATAGTACCTGACGAACGTTTTAGCATGGAACGGTATTTTTCCTTAGAACCGAGGCTGAACGCCCGTTTTCAGGTCATAAGAAAACAAAAGGGGCTGAGAAACCTGAGCTTCAGGGCAGGATGGGGAATGAATTACAAGATGCCTTCGATGGTCTATTTGTATCCGGAGCCCACTTACCTTGACGTGGTGTCCTTTTCCTATAACGATATTGATGATAACGGGGTAGGCATGGCCCTTTTCACTACCCGCAAACTGGAAGAAGAAGTCAGAAATCCTGGTCTGAAATTGCAACAAAGTACTAATTTTGAGACGGGAATGGATTTTGACATAGACGATGCATCCGGGACTCTTGTTTTCTTTAAGGAAAACATGATCAACGGATACGGTTTTTCAACTCAGGTCGTGCCAGTCTCCTACAACAGATACGGATATATCTGGGATAACGGTAGTCCGTCCCGCATTGATGTACCGTCGGGAAAGCTCCCCCAGTACAGTGACGGTGCCGTATATATAGACGGAATTGCTTTGCCGGTAATCCGGGATACTGTTTTCCTTTCCTACCAGAAACCGGTCAACAATATAATGCAGAATAAATGGGGTATTGAATTCACGGTAGATTTTCCCGAGATACAAAGCCTGCATACCACAGTCTCTGTCAACGGAGCTTACCTGAATGTAAAAACGCAGGATGAATCTCTGGGGGCAATCACTGTAGGCACACAGGTAGCCGGAAGACCTTATCCTTATGCAGGAATATATGCCGGGGGTAGTAAAACTTCCACCGGTTCCCGGAAAGAGCGCCTCAACACCAACATTCGTTTCATAACACACCTGCCCGCCGTTGGAATGGTCGTTACGATAACTGCGCAGTTGGTGCTAATGGACCGGACAACATATGTCTGTGAATGGGAGGATCAGGTACAGACGTATTACTACGACGATAAAGGTTCCCGGTATTCAGGAAGGTGGGCGTACAAGGACGATAAGTGGACAAAACGCGTAAATCCTTTATATATTATGGACCTTAACGGTAATATCATCCCCTTTACCCAGGATATGGAGAACGACGTACGGTACCGTGAACTGATAGGGACCACCAATAAAGAATCATACTACCTGGGGGCGCGTTACCCCGTTTACGGGATACTGAATGTAAGGCTAACAAAAGAAATTGGGAAACGGGCTGCAGTGTCGTTTTATGCCAACAATTTTCTGAACTTAGACCAACTGGTCACCGAAAAATTATCGGGGACCGCTTATGCACGCAACCTGCCTTTCTATTTTGGAGCAGAAGTAAAATTAACCTTATAGGGATTATGAACAAAGAGAAGATCCATATTTTACGCTTATTGGCCATAATGGTCATGGCTGGACTATGGACCGGTTGCCTGCAGGTTGAACCACAGTATTCCACAATTACCGTGTCTGTCCAGCCACCGGATGAACAACCGGGTATAGACCTGACAGCCGTTAAGATCAGGGTACAGGGGGTGGATGAACCTGTTTATTACCAAACCGTCGCCGATGCTTCCGGAAATGCGGTTCTCCAGGTAAGCCCCGGCAGGTACACCCTGCTTGTATCGGCTTTATATGCAGAAGGTTTTTCCGTAAGTGCCTCGCATCCCGAGTTCCTGGCTTTGCCTTCAGAAACATCTGATTTTTCACTCAGGCTTGATCTGGCACTATCGGGCGGTATCATTTTCCGGCAGATCTATTATGCCGGAAGCAGAACCTTCGAAGGCGCCAATTACACAAAAGACCAGTTTCTGGAGTTGTATAACAATACGGATCAGGTGTATTACCTGGATTCACTCTGCATAGGAGCGCTGGCACCGGCCAATTCTACAGTGTCCAACAATCCGTGGGCGGGACGCGATACGGTAGGATTGTTCCAAATGACCTGGATGATTCCCGGATACGGTACAGACTATCCACTGGGTCCGGGAGAATCGGTTGTGCTGGCGTTTAATGCAGTGGATCACTCAGCTCGGTGCACAAGCGGATTGGATTTATCCAAGGCTCATTTTGGCTTTTATGATGAGGCGTTGCCCAACCATGAAAAACATCCGGACGTACCTGCCCTAAAAAGAATATTTGCAGGACAGGGAACAGCTTATACCATGAGCGTACATTCCCCGGCGCCTGTTATATTCAGGCCTGTGATGGGAGTAGCCAGGTGGCTGGAAGATGTGAAAACATGG
Organism: Bacteroidales bacterium Bact_09; assembly: GCA_001603455.1. Lineage (GTDB taxonomy): Bacteria > Bacteroidota > Bacteroidia > Bacteroidales > UBA932 > DMER64. Next base: position 19,362 of record LUZA01000087.1, read on the forward strand.
CAGAATTACCAGCCGGGCAGCACAAGTGGAATGAAATATATGCACATACACCGTTCCTGGATACTGGACGGGGTGGAATGTGTGCAGAATCCGGCCAATGCGCTTAAACGGCAGCCCACATCGGTAGATGCAGGTTTTATATGGCTTCAGCAAGGACCTAACAAAGGAACGGCCGTTATCCGCAAGATTAAGGAAACATTGGACGATGGAAGGATAATATACAACGATACGAATAATTCTGCGGATGATTTCATCGCCGATATACCGGCCGCTCCTGTTCTGACCCCGTTATGGAAATGAAAAAGATCCTGGTTATAACATTGATATTCCTTCTGGGACACATTCCAGAGACAAAGGGGCAGGAAATAGAGTCTTTCCTGTGGAATAATCCGTGGCTGGAAGGATTCTCTGCCGCCGGAATGATTTTTTCCACGGAAGGTTATTCGGATATATCGCTTTTCACCGGATACCGGGGCGGTGAATTCAGAAACGTTTATGATCCGTCTTCTTCCATTAAATATGGATTACAAACACGTTCCTGTGAAAAACTGGGGAACATATACCTGGGCGGTTCTTTCAGATACAGCTACCAGACAAGAAAGGATCAAAAATGGCTTGGTATGCTGGATCCGTACAGGACTCCCTTTATGCTGGCCGACAGTGTGGCGGGTAATTACGTTCTGGAAACATATTGTATGACGGCAGGCATGGCGATCCCCATATCGAAAAAATGGACAGCAGGATGGCAGCTTTCCTACGATGCCAGGAACGGGGCAAAGCATCGGGATCTAAGGAACAGCGATACGTATATGGATTTCATGGTTGCACCTTCACTCGTATATGAGAACGGGCCGGCGCGTATAGGAGCACATTTGTACTTCCGCCGGATAACTGAACAAATCGATTACACCCAGGTAGAAACGAGTACCAACAAGGTCCTGTTCTCTTTTTCAGGGATGTGGTTCAATACACAACAGGTTTTTACTTCTTCGGCTCCCCGGACCCGACTTGTCAAAGATCATTTGTACGGAGGAGGAATCACCATCCACTTAAGCCCGGGACGATTTTCCATATTCGATTATTTCTCGGCCGGACTTAGGAAGCAAACACAAAGGGAGGATGTGGTGCTGGCCAGAAAATTCGGAGATGTCAGGGAGTGGACGTGGCAGAACAAGTTGTTGTTACAGTATGGCAGTCGCCACCGGTTAACTGCAGATGTAGCCTGGGCTGGTTTGACCGGCTACCAGCCTGTCCAGAGACAGGAACTCAATCCGGCATCACGACTGTGGGAATGGGTACAATACGGAACTATTCCGGCTTTTCTGCAGGAATCTGCCGTAACGGACTTGAGTTATTCTTACAGGGTACCTCATGACGGCAACCATGATGCCTGGAGGTTTTCGGTCGGAATATACCAGGTACTGTTTCAGCAGCAATGGATCAGGTATCCGCTGGCAGTTCTCAGGTCCTGGGATCGTACGGAAGGTTATCTGGATCTGACCCGGAACTGGTTCTTTAAAAAGTGGATGTTTGGTTTTTCACCTGCTTTATCTTACGGGGCAGGCCGTCTTGAGGTCACTGATTCACAGGGATCGGCTTTTGACGTAAATAGTCAGATTATAGGTTTTGAGAATCCAGAGAATTTCCACCTGAGCGGACCGGCTGCGCTGGAAAATGAATTTATGACAACAAAACGTCTTGCCGCCGAAGCCAAAATCAGGATTACTTTTTTGGCTGACCGCGCAAGAGGACTGAACCTGTTTGCCGAAACAGGCTACCGGTATATGCGCTCCCTCACGGGTAATAAAAAAATGTTCCATCAGGCTGGTTTGAACATCGGCTTAATATTCTGATATTTATGAAAAGACTTCTGGTATTATTTATTCCTTTTTTCCTTTTCCCGCTTACAGTCAGGTCTGATGAAGGAATGTGGCTTGTCAACATGCTGGAAAAAAACCTGATTAGACAAATGCAAAAAGCCGGCATGAAGACGGATCCCGGGTTTATATTTGACAATGACAGGATTACGCTCTCAGATGCCGTTGTTTCGATGGATTTCGGATGCACCGGATCCATCATATCTGATAAAGGATTACTCATTACAAACCATCATTGCGCTTATTCAGATATTCATGCATTCAGCACAGATCAGAAAAATTACCTGGAAGATGGATTCTGGGCACGCAACGCTCAGGAAGAAAAACCTGTTCCCGGAAAGAGTGTCTATTTCCTGCGCAAAGCCTTTGATGTGACCAACAGGGTGCTGGAGCTGAGGGATTCGTTGCCTTTGCGAAGGATGTATTCTTTGCTGGAAAAGGAGTATCAGGAGAAAACGGGATACGAGTGCATGTGTGCTCCCATGTGGAACGGGTCCAGCTATTACATGTATTGTTACCAGAAGTATTCTGACGTTCGTCTGGTAGGTGCTCCCCCGGTGTCCGTTGCTGCTTTTGGAGGAGAAACGGACAACTGGGAATGGCCCCAACATAAAGGTGATTTCGCTTTGTACAGGATCTATACTGCTCCTGATGGCTCTCCGGCCCCTTATCATCCCGATAATATTCCACTTGTTCCCGCCGCCAGACTAACGATCAATGCGGGAGGCATCAGGGAAGGAAGTTTTGTCATGGCTATGGGTTATCCCTACCGGACTAACAGATATAATTCCTCTTACGGTCTGAATGAAAAACAATCGGTAACGTACCCCGTATTGGTTCGCGCCACAAAGGCACACCTTGAAATCATGAACAAATGGATGGAATCGGACCCCTCCATTCGCCTGCAATATGCCAATACATATTTTGGATTAGCCAATGTGTCTGAGCTGCGGGAAGGGGAAGTGCTTAGCCTTATTCGTCACAGATTTGCCGATTCCAGAAGAAAAGAGGAGGTCATGCTGCAGAGATGGATTGATTCCTCTCCAGAGGCAAGGGAAAAGTGGGGCACTTTGTTAAGAGATATGGATCATGCCTATGAAGTTACTCAAGAACTTTCTGCTGCCCGTGAATGGTACAGGCAGACACTCATATCTTCGCAATTTCTGCTGATGGCGCGGAGGGTTGCGGGCCTGAGGGCGGAAACACGGCGCAGTGGTATAGATACGGTGGACTGTACACAGGAGGAATTCAGGGGTTATTACGATCGTATGATGAATTTTTACAACAGTTACCATCCCGGGCTGGAAAGGGAATGGTTTATGCGTGCCCTCAGGGATTTTTGTGCAAACGTTCCCATGAAATACTGGGGCGAACACCTTATTTCCCTTTACGATAGCTTTGATGGTGATACAGACAAATTGTCTGGGTATGTGTTTGAAAACTCTGTGTTCCGTACGAAGGAAAGTTTTCAGAAATATTTCATGACTCCGCATCGCTTTAATGACATTGTTAACGATCCGGCCTGTCTGATTAACAACAGTTTTAGCATACAGCAATACAACAAAGAGGAGAAAAGATTACTGGGAGATCTGAGTATCCGGGATCTGGACACCCAATACGGACGTGCGTTGTTTGCCTTTAGACAAACACAGAACATCCCCCAGTATCCCGATGCCAATATGACCATGCGCGTGACATACGGTACGGTAGGCCCCCTCATTCCCCGGGACGGGGTCTTTTATAACTGGTACAGCACAACCCAGGGCATATGGGACAAATGGAACCCGTCTAATTACGAATTCCGCGTTCCGGAAAAGTTGGACGGAATACTTAAAGCCAGGGATTGGGGCAAATGGGCAGACAGAAAAACGGGCAAAATGCATGTGAACTTTCTTTGTGATCTGGATATCACGGGGGGCAATTCCGGTTCCCCGGTGCTGGATAACCGCGGCAGGCTGGTGGGACTTGCTTTTGACGGGAACAAGGAATCCCTGGCCGCAGACTCGTTCTTTCACCCGGAACTGAACAAATGTGTGACCTTAGATATTCGTTATGCCTTATGGATCATCGATAAATTCGCCAGGGCACATTATTTGCTTAATGAGATGGAAATCACTTTTAACCCTTAATACATTTATTTATGAAAAAATATGAATGTGATTTGTGTGGGTATGTATATGACCCGGCAGAAGGAGATCCCGATAATG